>JASFUW010000268.1:0-7176 GCA_050050135.1 Phycisphaerae bacterium | reverse complement strand
CCGCACCGCTAGCCAAAACTCAGCCCTCGTCCTCCTCGTCGTCCTCGTCCTCCTCCGCCGTATCCTCCTCATCCCCCTCCAGAAACGGCCCGAACGCAACAAGGTACCCTTCGAGCATCCGAAGCACCTTGTTCCGCGGCTCCTCCCACGCCAGGTCGGGAATCTCCTCGATGTCCAGCGGCGTCGCGAAATAGAAGTATTTCCCGCCCTCGCGGTAATGCTCGACGATCGGTTCCGACCAATCCAGACCGGCCTCGGAGAACCCCAGCTCGACGAACTCTTCCATCGTGTCGCCCGAGTCCTGAATCCCCTGCTCGATCTCTTCGCTTTTCCATCGATCGTCCGTGAGCACGCCGACGCGAACCTGCGGAACAAACGGCCTGACCGCAAGCTCGAGCCAGCACGCGCCGACCCGAAACCGCGACGCCAGCGTGGACTCGTCCTCCCGATCAGCCCGAACCAGGTCCCCGTACCGTTCATCGCCCGCGACCGCGCCCTCGATGTACTCTCGGAACGCGTCGATCGTCTCGCGGCTCGTCTCGTCTAGCGCCATACTTATCTTGCTCCAATCATTTCGTCCTCGTGGACGCGTCCGCGTTCGCCCTCCGCCCGGCGCGGGTCGATCCGGTCGAGCACGCGCCGCCGCCCCCACAGAAACGGCCAGGTAAAGAACCGATGCCAGTGCACGTACCACGGCTTGCGATAGGACGCACGGATCGCCTCGGGCGTCAGTTGATCAGGTCGCACGCGGCGGTGCAGCTTCGTCAAATGGTAGCGGTCCGCGTTTTGAAACCACGCCATCAGCTTGCGCATGGGCCACAGCCCGCCACCCCATCGACGCGGAACGTACCAGCAAATCTGAAAATCGAACAGATAGGGCCTGCCGTCCTCACCTACGAGCACGTTCTCGCACTTCTCGAGATCGACGTACGCCATGTCCCGGTTGTGCATCTCGTCCAGAAGTGAGTCGAGCCGCGGGAAGAAATCGTCATCGACCGCCGTTTTGCGCGTCAGCGGCTTACCCTCGATATACTCGCGAACCACGCCCGTAGGCCCCCACCGCTCGATCAACCGCGGCACGCCGTCCACGTCCCGAAGCCGCTGAAACGCCGTACACTCACGAGCAGCGAGCACGCGCCCCACCCATCGAAGCGGAATAAGCAGGAACCACGCCTGTCGGTGCACCTTCAGCACGACCTTTTCGCCCGCCCGCTCGTACAACGCGGTGACGGCGAAAAAGTCGTTCTTGAACACTCGTTTAAGGGTAAAGGGCTCTCCGCGCAGCTCGATCTGCCGCGGCAGACTTCTCCGCCCAAGCGCCGTCAGGCTCTTTGGAACAGGTTTCGCCAACCAATGCACCGCCGAATATCGGAGTACCACAAGTGTCAACGCCGGGCCGTGATTGTAGTGCCCGGGAGGCGGAATTCCAATCACCGCCCGATGTAAGAACGTGTTCCATCCGTGGCAGGACTTGCTCGACCGGTACACAACCGTTCCGAGTCGCGCCGGTCCCTTGACCGACCGAAGCATGGATCACACACTCTCCTCATGCAGCGTCTGATCGAAACCGGATCGTTCTTTCTGCTGATCGCGTTGGTCATCTTGCGGCCACTTGTTGCGGAATCGTACGACTCCGCGACCTCCGATTTTACCGCCGCCTTGGGGACGGTGAGCGATCCATCACCAGTCAGAACCTACGTATTCGATCTTCTCGTCTTGTTGGCTGCGGGTGGGTGGCTGTTCGTTCGCCCGTTGGGTCGAGCGCGTCCGTATCGACCGTCCGGACTCGGGTACGGCCTGGCGATCGTCGCGCTGGCCGCGGTCATCTCCTGCGCCCTTGCCGGTCAGCGGCGTTTGGCGATCAACGGCGCCATCGATTGGCTCTGCCTCCCGCTCCTGACGATCATCCTGGTCCAGCTCATGGTCGAACCGTGGCAGCGACGCTTGCTCGTGGCTGCCATACTGGCATCAGCCGCGGTGCAGGCGTCCACATGCGTCGAGCAGCAAGTCTCGGGCTTTGACGACACATGGAACCATTACCTGTCCATCAAGCAGGATTTCTGGGCCGACCAGGGCGTGGAGCTCGACTCCAACCAGGTCGATGCGTTCGAGCGACGGATGAAGTCCCGGGAATCGACCGGGCTCTTTCCGCACAGCAACGTCGCAGGAAGCTACCTTGTGCTGTGTTTGATGACAGCCGCCGGTCTCGTCATCGCCAGGCTCCGCCGTTCCAAGACCCCAGCCGACTGGATCGCGCTGGTCGCAGGCGCCGGGGGCGTGGTTCTGATCGGTCTCGCAGCGGGACTTACGAAAAGCATCGGAGCTATGGCCGCCGCCGCCATAGCCGTCGCCCTTTGGATTCTGGTGACCTGGCAGCGGAAACGCGTCGACGCCCACCGGACGAAGATGTTCGCCCTCGGATGGTGTTGCGTCGTAGCCGGGACGTTGGCGGTGGTGGCTTACGGCCTCTACAAGGATCGCCCGGGGCGCTGGACACTGACATACGAATGGCAGTCGTCGATCATGTTTCGCTGGCAATACTGGCGGGCGTCAGCCGGGATGATCGCCGACCATCCGCTCGCGGGCGTCGGCCGCGAGAATTTCGGCCGCCACTACCTGCAGTATAAGTCCATACAGAGCCCGGAGGAAATCGCTAACCCGCACAACCTGTTTGTCCAAGCCGCCGCCGACTGGGGCATCCTCGGGCTGATCGGCGTGGCGGCCATGTTGGTTGGCGGTTCCTACGTCGTCTGCCGATGCCGGGATCGTGGCACAATCCCACCGCGGCGCAAGGCGTCCGGCGAGGGCCGTTTCTCGATCATGCGTTGGGCGATCGCACTTACGCTCGTGGTCGTCGTCGGACGACTGCCACTGCTCGGCACCGACGACTTCAACTACCTGTACTATACCTCGGTGACCACGGGCATCATCTGGCTGTTGGCGTTCGTCGCGTTCGCCCACCTCGCGGCGCACCTGCCGGCTTCCGAGCACGGGACGGCCGGCGCACTCTCGACCGGTGTAGCCGTGGGACTATTCGCTTTTCTCGCGCATGAGATGATCAACTTTGCCGCCTTCGTGCCGGCGACTGCCACGACCTTCTTCGCCCTGCTCGCCGTTCGCGTCGCTGATACACCCCAACGTCCACCTGCCGACGAACGACCGGCATCCATCACGTGGCGCCTTCCGCTGGGTGCGCTCACCGCTGCGATCGTCGTGTTCGCATATGTAGGGTTCATTCCGGTTGGGCGCGCGGCGCGGAAACTGAACGCCGCCCGGGAAGTTTCGATGCACCTTCCGCCTGAACCATCCGTGCGATCAGACGCCGCCCGCCTCTACGCCGACGCGGCAAGAGCCGACCGCATCGATCCGACACCGTATGCCGAACGGACCGCCCGGCTCGTCGGCTCTGTGACGCAGTCGATCGAGGATCGGACCGTGATCAGCGAAGCCCTGCGTTCACTGGAACAAGCAATCAAGCGCGACCCGTATAGCCTGAAGTTGCGCCGAATGCAGATGCGTCTCTATCAGAAAAGAGCTGAACACAGCCACGATCCCGATGACCTCACCAGGGCACTGCAAGCAGCCGAGGAAGCGCTGAAGTTATACCCACTCGACCCGAAGAGCCTGGTGGCGTTGGCGGATTGTCAGGTCGAGGTTGCGCGGGCTCAACCGACCGACGAGCTGCTGACACAGGCACTCGCCAAGTATGAACGTGCCCTCGAGATCGATGCCAAGCGCCTGGCATGGGAAGAACTCCGACGACTCAGGCCGTCGGATCGCGACGCCATCAACGCGAGAATCGAGCAGGTCCAGACCCTCCTTACTGACAGATTATAAACGGCATCGCGACCGGACACGCCCGTCTTCCCGACTCATTCACTTCGCGCGGGTCGACGTCGAGACGTCTGGACCTGTGGACGTTCCGACGTTTCGATGTTCGGACGTTTCCCTGCCATGCGGTCACGGCTCCAGCACGACCCATCCGCCGTGTTCGTCGCGAGCAAAATGGAGAACAGGATAGTCCCGTTTCCTAAGCTCGCTGGATCTGCCGTTGATGCTGATGACCACCAGCCGCTCCCAGTTGATGGGAATCCGGTCCGTATCGATCGCGAACTGGTCGACGTCACGTTCGCGGATGATCAACCGGTTCCGCTCGGCGTTGAATGACCCGGTCGCCCACGCGCCTTCTGTCCCGTCTCGCGCCCGTTCCACGAATAGCCAACGGTCTGCGTCGTGGAACTCCGCCGGAATCTCGACGCGCTCGGGTGGCGGCGGCACGTCCGGCTGATGCGTCGAAGTAGGATCGTGCCCATTCGTCTCCGATGGCATTTCAGCTTTCGGTGCGGGCGACGCGCTCGGAGACACGCAACCCCACGTAATCAACAAGATCGCCCCACATAGGATCAGACCTTTCGGTCCCGAAGCGGATTGAGGTTCCGACATGGCAACACGCTCCTGCCCGTGGATCATCGAGCGCCGGAAGTCCCACGGATGGCACGACACCGCCTCTGCCTTACAACTTGCCGTGGCACTTGCTTGCAACCGACTCATTTCTCTTGTACCTTCCAACCTCGCAAAGGGATGCGTTTCGGCTCATGCAGAATCAGACACCACGGCAGCCAATCCGCTCAACGACGATTCTAACCGTCCGCCGCGACGGGCACGTCGCCATCGGCGGCGACGGGCAGGTTTCGCTCGGAGAAACCACGGTCAAGCACGACGCGCGAAAGATCCGATCGCTGGTCGACGGCAAGGTCCTGTGCGGGTTTGCCGGCTCAGCCGCGGACGCATTCGCGCTCCTCGAGCGGTTCGAGGCCAAGCTGAAGGAACACCCCGACAGCATCCACCGTGCGGCCATCGAACTCGCAAAGCAGTGGCGTACGGATAAGGCGCTCAGAAGGCTCGAGTCGCTTCTCATCGCGGTCTCCAAAGACGCCACCCTCATGATCGGCGGCTCCGGCGACGTCATCGAGCCGAGCGACGGCGTCATCGGTATCGGCTCGGGCGGCGCCTACGCGACGGCCGCCGCACGTGCCCTCCTGGCTCACACGAAGCTCCCGCCAGAGACCATCGTCGAGCACGCGCTGCAAATCGCCGCGGACATCTGCGTCTATTCGAACCACGAGATTGTTGTCGAGACGATTCACTAATCCCACGCACTGGAAACTTCAGCCCCGCTATGGATGACACACCGCCAGCCCGATCGCCAACCCGCGGCGGCATCAAACCGAACCGGCACGAGGTACCATGCACGAACTGACTCCACAAGAAATTGTCGAGGCCCTCGACCGACACATCGTCGGCCAACAGGCCGCCAAGCGGGCCGCAGCCGTCGCCATCCGAAACCGCTGGCGCCGCCAGCAGCTCCCCGAAGACCTGCGCGAAGAGGTCGGTCCGACCAACATGATTCTGATCGGGCGAACCGGCGTCGGAAAGACCGAAATCGCCCGACGATTGGCCGGCCTGGTCAACGCGCCTTTCATCAAGGTCGAAGCCACCAAGTACACCGAGGTCGGATACCACGGGCGCGACGTCGAAAGCATGGTGCGCGACCTCGTCGAACTCGCCGCGCAGATCGTCCGCGAGGAGCAGACCGAAGTCGTACGCGCCGAGGCTGAACGTCTCACCGAAGAGCAGCTGCTCGACGCCCTGATGCCGCCGACCGACTTCGATCGCTCGGATACGTCGGCGGACAGCGAACCCGCCCAGCGCCGACACCGAAGCCGCGAGAAGATGCGGGCACAACTGGACGCGGGCGAACTGGACGAACGCATTGTCGAGCTGGACATCGAAACGAAAGCCACCCCGATCGGGTTTATGGCCGGGTTCGGCATGGAGCAGCTCGATCCCGACACCCAGAGTCTTCTCGAACGACTCATTCCTTCCCAGTCCAAGCGCCGCGCCGTCCCGGTCCGGGAGGCCCGCAAGATCCTCTTCGAGCAACAGTGCGACCGGTTGATCGACCGCGAGAAGGTCACGGAAATGGCACTGCGCCGCACGGAGAACAGCGGAATCATCTTCCTCGACGAATTGGACAAGCTCGCCTCCCCCGACCAGGCGCACGGGCCCGACGTCTCTCGACAGGGCGTGCAGCGTGACCTGCTCCCCATCATCGAGGGCTGTTCCGTCAGCACCCGTTACGGGGTGCTGCGCACCGACCACATCCTGGTCATCGCGGCCGGCGCGTTTCACAGCAGCAAGCCGAGCGATCTGATGCCCGAGTTGCAGGGCCGCCTGCCCATCCGCGTCGAGCTCGACGACCTCACCCGCGACGACTTCATTCGCATCCTCACGGAACCGCAGAACGCACTGACCAAGCAGCAGATCGCCCTGCTCGCGACCGAGGGTGTCTACATCGAATTCACCGACGACGCGGTCCGCGAACTCGCCGACACCGCGTTCCGTCTTAACCGTTCGGTCGACAACATCGGCGCACGACGCCTGATGACGGTCATGGAGCGGGTCATGGAGGACATCAGCTTCGAGGCCCCCGCCCGAAGCGGCGAAACCGTTCGGATCGATCGGGAATACGTTTCCACACGGCTCAAGGGCATCACCGAGGACGCCGATCTGAGCCGGTTCATCCTGTAGCCCATGCCACCGATCTTCCTCGCGCTCCCGCAACGCCCTGGTAGTGGCACCCGCGTCGCTTCCCCGCCCGCCCCAATTGCCCAGATTACCGGACCTATGAGAGGCCGCCTCAGTCTGAAAAACGAAGGTCGGGGCTGGCCGAAACCGATCAGTTGGTCTAGTATGCCGGTTCTGCGGCGCAGGCGGTGCGGACGCGATGTCGGGTCGGCACCTTGCGGTTGTGCGCTCACCGACGGTCGTAAGTGAGAAGGAGTTGACGTGATCAAGGTACGCCCACGGGGGAACGAATCGATCCAACAGATGCTGAAACGATTCAAGCGCTTGTGCCAGCGTGAGGGTCTGACGAGGGATATGAAGCGACATAGCTACTATGAGAAGCCCTCCGAGCGCAAGCGCCGGCAGATACGCAAGTCCATCCGCAAAGCCGAGAAGGACCGCGAGGGCCCGCAACGATAGTGCCGCAGGCGTTCCTGTTACTTTAAGACCGGCCAGCAGCGTGGTGCTGTCCGGTTTTCTCATGCGCGTCCGCATCCTATCGGAATCACCGCGACGACCGCCTCGCGCTATCGGCTGGTGCGGGTCACA
>JASFUW010000267.1:0-7198 GCA_050050135.1 Phycisphaerae bacterium | reverse complement strand
TGGCCCGCCCGTTCCCCGTCAGATATCGCTTGACCCGCGTGGCAGAGTAGCTCCGCACCACGATCCCCAATCTGGCACCCGCCAACAGAATCACACCGCGTGCATGGCCCATGAGGATGGCTGTCCGCGGGTGCTTGTAGTGCGCGTACAGCTCCTCGACGGCGATCACATCCGGGTGGTGTTCTTTGAGGATTGCGGAGACGTCACGGTCGACGTCGGCCAATCGCGTCGCGAGCGGGAGGCTCTCATCGAAGCGGCAGACGCCGGCGTCGACGACGCGGTGCCGGTCGCCATCCGGGGCAAGCACGGCGTAGCCCGTAAGAGCCAGACCCGGATCGATCCCACAGACTGTCGTGGCCATCCTTTGCCCACCTGTTGCGGCGATGATCCCCACCGCGCCTGGAAGCGAACGCACAGACCGCGCATACAAAACAGTTTCCCTACCCTTTAGTCGCACGTTCTGCAAGGCGGTGGGCAAAGTGAATCCAGATCGGCGGGTGCAATGAAAGTCGAGCTGGCTGGGCACGGTGGGACGATTGGGCGAGATCCAACTTCAGTTACGAGGGGTACCGGGTAGTCAGGTTTCCAAACGCCACGAACTTTGTTGACATAATTCCCGCCGACGTCATCCCGCATCGCATCGGCGATTAGCTTTCAACGATGCTCGGTACCGGCCCAGCCAGCCACGTTCGGTTAGAGCCGAGGTTCGACTCGGGTTGGGCATCCGCTCGACACCGCCCCCACGCCTTGCGACGGCGGGCGTCTCGAACCATGGGCAGCGGACGGAGGCTTCCGCCCCCGTGCCCCGCCACGTCCGAAAACATCGCGCGGATGCACCTTCTCGGTCACTTAACCCCGAACTCGGGCAGATTATTCGCACCTCCTGGCGAGAAGTCCGGTTTATTGGGCCTGACGTGCTCCGGCTGTGGCCAGGGTGGCAGGCGCACTCATGGCGGTCAGACCTGGCACACTCCGGGGGGTGCCCTACGGCGCGCGGTTCGTAGCGCAGGCGACACGAACGGCGGCGGGAACGCGGATGACGCCGTCGGTCTCGTGCTCGGCTACGGCGGCGAGAAAGCCCTCACGGACGCTCCGCTGCTGGTCCACCGTCAGCGTCTTGAAAGCGAGATGAAAGGCGACGGCGGTCTCGTTGACCATGTCGAAGTATTCCTCCGGGCTGCGGGCGAAGTTGTAGAATCTCACGAGCGTGACCCGCACATCCTCGAAGCCGGCCCGTTTCAGGAGGTTCTCCAACTTTCCGGGCTTCGCGAACCGCAGCGGGCCGGGTGGGTCGTCGGACGGGGCGGGCTTCTTGATGTGTTTCGCGAACTGCTCGCGGGGGATGCCGAACATTCGGTTCACGTCGGTCGAGGCCCAACTGGCCATCGCGAAACGGCCTCCGGGCGCCAGAACGCCGCGGATGCTGGCCAGCACCCGGTCCGGGTCCGGCAGCAACCCGATCACGAACCTGGCGACGGCCGCGTCGAAAGGGCCGTCTTCGGCAGTCAGGCCCTCGATTCCCGCAACCCGGTGTTCAATATTCGTGATGTCGAGCAGCTTAGCCCGCGTCCGCGCGACCCTGATCATCCCTTCTGCGGGATCGAGCGACAATACGCGACCCTCCGGGCCGACGACCGAGGCGACTTGCAGGCCCGGGTCTCCGATTCCACAACCCAAGTCCAACACGCGATCACCGGGGTGCAGGTCCAGACCCGCGACTAGCCGCGACGTAACCGGCCACGTACAGGCCGCGAAGAACGGCTCCCAGCGTGCCCATCCGTGGGCGGCCCGTGCCCAATCCTCGCAGGTTGTCAACCGAGCATCTTCTTCCGATCGGCGGCCTGGCGAGGTGTCGTTGGTCACGTGCATGCACTCCTGGCGCACAAAAAACCCCTCGGAGCCCGTACGATAAGCCCCGAGGGGTCGTTGCAGTTTCGATACCGCGGCGCCTACCGATCGTGCCAGCGATTCAGCCGGCTGGGCCGATCCGTCATGAACAGCAGGTCCAGATCGTCCACCAGCGCCCGCGCATCCATCGCCGAGACTTGCGACACGTAGTGGTTGTGTTCATGGGGTGACTGCGTCAGCGTCTCGCCCCTGCTGTGCGGATAGTTGTATCTGACGGTTGAGCGCTGACCCGCGGCCCAGCTCGAACAGCCGGCGAGCGTCAACAAGACCGCCGCAAGAGACGCAAAGCCCACACCTTGTCGGAAACGGGTCATGCTGCTATTTCTCCGGTGGTTCAGTGTTCGGTTGGTACGTTGCTTGGGTGAGTACCGTTTTCACTCGGACAGCGCTCGGCGACGCCCCTCGCGACGGGGCGAGCGTGCAAGATCGCGGCCGAATGGGCCAGCCAAACCGGGCGGCCAACTCTCCAATGCATCATAGTGGCTGGACGGTAAGTGTCAACCGAGCCGAGGCTTCGCCCTGTGGGGTGGCATGACCCTGGACGTGCCGGGGCCGAGCCAACGCAACCTGCTCACGCAACCCAGAAACGCCCAAACCGACCCAGGTCCACGCCGCGGGCGGCCGCAAACCCGTCGGTCAGCATCCGCGCTCCGGCAGCCGGTCGTTGTCGACCGTTCGCAGCCCTGTACCGGAACGCGGACCAGCAACCACACCGGTCGTCATGCCTGTCACAGAATCGTTAGCAGCCGGGGCAAGGGTCTTCCGGGGGCGGACCCGGTGGCGGAGCGGGGGCGCCGACGAACCCGTCGACAACGAGCGAAATATCGAAGAAGTCGACGATCCCATCCGGCACCGAACTTGAACCCACACTGCTGACGATGTCCGCTCGGGCCTTGGTGATGGACCCTGGTGTGTTCTTGAACTTCTCCACGACGGCCGAGACGTCGACGAAATCGACCACACCCTGCGGGGCGCTGCACGGACTCACCCCACAGTCGCCAACGACATCACCCGCCGCACTCATCGAAACCGCAAGCGGTTGGCTGAAATGGTCCGCGTTGGCGCAGTCGCAGGAGTCTTCGTCGATCACCCTGACCTGGTATGCGCCACCCGGGATGATCCCGGCGTCGAACACATGCACCGTCCCCAACGCGGCCCAATCGGTGTAGCGCGGCGTACAGCCGAGCGTCGCGGCCATCAGCGTCGGCGGGGGCGCCGGATCGGAACTTCCCGGGAGTTCCGTCACCGGGGAAGGTAGTTGAACCCACGCGGTGCGACCGTTCGCGTATTCGAACCCCGGAACGTCCGTGAACGTCACCTGCACCGCCTGCAACCGACCCACGTCCGCGCCGACGAAAGACAGATAGCGATTCTTGGTTCCAAAGCCCAGCGCCGCCGGAAGAGGCTGCGGGTCGTCCAGCGGCTGCGCCGACGGAGCGCACGGTGACACGCAAACGTCATCAAAACCGTCGCCATTGCCATCACCGAGACACGCCGCGCCGTTCCCTCGTGGACTACCGCCCGCGGCGGCGCAAACGCGGGGATCAACGAGGTCCTGACAAGTAGTGTCGGGATAGCAACAGGCCTGCGGTGCGAAGACGGCCTGGCTGTCCACCCACAGGATATCGGCGGGCTGATCCCAACTGTCCCACCCCTCGGGCCTGCTGAAGAACAGGTAGTTCCCGTCGTAAGAGATGTAGGGGCCAAACTCGATGGCATCTGTGTTGATCGGCGGCCCGAGGCTCTTTGCCTCGGTCCAGGATCCATCCGGCGCTGCATAGGTGATGTAGAAATCGGTCTCAGCACCCTGCGCTTTGTCAATACCGAAAATCATGTAACTCTTGTCCGGTGCAATGAAAGGGTCCCATGCACCATACGGCCCGTTGATCTCCGAGCCCAGCTTCACGACTTCGGGATACGCGCCATCGACCAACGGGGCACGATAGATGGCATAAGCAAGAGACCCGGGGCTGGGGGTTCCGTCACGGTCTGAAACGAAATACAGCGTTCCGTCCAACGACGCCGTCGGAAGGTATTCCCCCGTGCTTGCGGCGTTGACCGGCGCCGGGAGCCTCAGAGGCATTGACCATTGTCCGAGAACGTACTCCGACATGTAAACCTCGGCGTTCCACAGAGAGTAGAACCGCATACCGTCAGGCCCGAAGAACGGCTCGCGCTGGTTGGTCCCGAAGACCGTATCGTCCCATGGCAGCCAGTGTCCGTTTTCTTGCCGCGTGTACAAGATCTGGTCGCCCAGTCCAAGTGCACATTGCTGACCATCGGGCGAAAAGACGAGCCTGTCCTCTCGTCGGTCGTTAAGAGAAATGATCTCCGGGGCGAAGACCTCGGGGACCATCCCCGGCGGGTCCTGCCCGAAGTACGGTCCGTCAGGGAGCTGCCCCGCAGCAGGACAAACACGGAGCAATGCGAAAACCGCAGCGAACACCGCAACACAAACGATACGATTGATTGCGCGCGCCAGACTCATCTCTGTCCTCCTCATGACTACCCAGGTACCTCCGCGTGCCGATGGCCAGCCGTGCCGTGGCTCGTCAGCCAGCCAGATCCGCATGGTGGTTCCTCTTCAGTCTCCACGATCGTCAAAGATGAGAGTACGCAATTGGGTTGAGGCGCGCTATTCCGGGGACGAAACGGACTTTTGCGAGTTTCGGTGTCCAGCGTTTGCGCGCTCCCGTGGCGTCAGCCGGGGATCTTCACACGGTGCGCGCGGTCAAGTAGCACGTCCGGGTCAACCGCGGAGTTAGCCCGCCCCTATTCCAGCGGAAGACTCGTCAGCAACGCAGGCACAACGAAACGCGAAACGCTCTAGGGGACGTAGAATCGCTTATGTTCGCGCACCTTGAAACTAACCGGCCCACTTGAGAGCTGGGTGCACGGTACAATCTCCCCACCGAAAGCCGCCGTGAATTCCTCCAGCGTGCCTCCAAGATCGCCATATGCTCCCGAGTCATAGAGGTCGAGCACCACCCGGCTGCCTGGTGACGGCGGCCAAATCAGCTCTGACGGGAGTCTGACGGTGTACCTGAGATTCCGGCTGTTCTCGTCCCACTCAACGTAGCTATCGGACAACCTCATGGGCTGCAGGTGAGGCCAAATCTTTTTCTTCGGAAGCCAACTGTCTTCCACGCTAAGCCAGAGCTCTACATTCAGGCGATTGATCTTATGCTTGAACGCAATTCTCGCCGCGGGCACAGGCTTTGGGGGGATAATCTTGATGTAGTGCGCTTCCGTCACCGGGTTCTTGTTGTCAATTTGACTAAACGTGTAGTGGGCAAACCCCCCGTCTCCCCACTTGTCACCGCTACTATTGACGTACTTGAAGACCTGCTTCGCAGCATCGTACCCAACGATTGCCACGAAATGTCCAGGGATCTTCGCACGGATCGGATGCCCGCCCGCCAACAGATTGATGAACGCTGAAGAAGAGACCGGCGCGATGGGTATGAGCTTCGATGCCAGACGATAGTTGCTCGCTTCGTTTGCGGCTTCGAAAGGCCAGCCGCCAGTCCATTGATGATGTGTAAGATCCGTGCCTTCTGTCGTATTGCCGAAGATGACATGGAACTCCTCCGTCACCCGGCTGCCCTTGCCTCTCTTCTTGTCCTCTTTGATAAAACGCCCATCCGGAAGAAACAAACCCGGGGGCAGGGGCTGGTGAGCGGAATCTTCGTGAAATCCGTCGGCGTTCCTCCACAGATCTTCCATCCGATGAACCCAGAGCGGGAGGTTCATGGAGAGATTCGGCGAGTAAGGGCATGCCATCTCGTTCATGATGTCCCAGACAGCGAGCAGGGCATAACTCCAGCATCCGCCACCAGTCTGCATTCGTATATAGTGGAGGTGTTCGGACAGATCGACCTTGGCGGGAGGAGCTTTTTGCAGGGCCGGGACCGGAGCGAGTTTGGCGGCTTTCCCGCTCTCCTGCGCCCTGGCGAACTCGAGCAGGTCCATCTCTTCATCAAGAGAAAAGGCGTTTGCGGCGCACTTTTTATGTTCCAACGCGTGCATGACATGCTCCTCCTGCTACGGTGTTTGGAAGTCAGCGCCTGCAGCGACAAACCAGATGCCCGCAACGCCAGCCGGGCTCCGCGGGCCAAAGTCCACAAGAACCGAAAGCCCGAGACCATATTTCATGCTGTGCGACGGGGTTACCACCCACGCATTTGCCTGATCGATGCTGGTGCAATGATCACCGGCAAGTGACAGATTGTTAAGTGCCTTGATCTTTGTTGTGAATGGCGAGCCTCCAGCGTCGTATATGTGTAGCCCTGTGATCTTCGCGACCCCTTCCGTTTTGTAAAACACAAAGACCTTGGTTAGAGAAGAGCGTTTTCCGTCCACAATGACAGGTGTGGGGACGGCAAAGTGGAACCACTCGCTCCCGTGGGTCTTGAAATGCGCACCGTAGCCGGTTCGCTGCTTCGAGATGAAATAGCCCTCACGTTCGATCTGGACACCTGAACCATGGACCCAACTCGCTTGTAACTTGCTCATAGTCGTTCTCCTTGTATGGTAACGTGACACGGGTGCACCGATAGCAGCAGGGCACCGAAGATCTGAGACCCTGCGTCGGGGACACGGTATATCGCGCGTCCGCGCCGCCGGAGTCGGTCCGTCGTCGGTCTATAAGCGCTGGACACATCATTCGAACTGAGCGTGACATAGCCGTTGGCACCGGTGGGAACGGCAAACCATCCGTCCACCGCACAAGGCTCCGGCGGAACGTGCTAAGCTGGCAGCCTCTAACTGATCGATGGGCCAAGGACGGACCATGTCCCCACGCCATAGGTGCTGTCCGTATTATGTGCAGTTGACCCACACCGTCAACCCGCCGAGGTGGCAGCAAACATGCACTGCGAGGCAGGCGTGCGTGCCCTGCACTCCTCATTCATCGGGCCGATACTTCCAACGCACCCCGGAAGCCCGATCCATCCGAACCGAGAGTGAGCCTCTCTGCGAGCGGACTTTGTGGCGGTCGGATGGTCCCGCAGCGTCAGGCCGTGAGGTTGGCCCGGTAAGTCCGACTGACCGGCAGCTCTGAGCCGTCGTGCAGAATGACGACCCCATCTCCGTGGAACGTTGGCTGAATCTCTTTGACGCGCGTGATGTTCACGAGCGTCGAGCGGTGGATGCGCACGAACAAGTTGGAATCGAGCCGGCCCTCCATGTCGGAGAGGGTGGCACGCATCTGGTGTGTCTGTTTCCCGGCGTGCAGTCGGACATAGTTGCCGGCCGCCTCGATCCAGTCGATGTCGTCAACAGCCAGAAA
>JASFUW010000266.1:0-7258 GCA_050050135.1 Phycisphaerae bacterium | reverse complement strand
GCGGGACGAGCCGGACCTGCACTTCGGCGGGTTTCACAACCTCATGCCGAACCGGGTCGAGCACCTGCTGCTCGTCTCCAGTCTGTACGAGTCGTTCATCCTCGAGGAGGAGGGGCTGCTCAGCGAATTGATCACCCAGGAGTATTCCGACCTGCGACTCTCTCACGCACCGCGCGTATCCCGCGTTTCGACGGGGCAAGACGCTCTGGAGTTCATTGAAGACCAATCGGTCGACCTGGTCATCACGATGGCCAGCCACGCCCAGCGTGACCTCGTCGCGTTCGCCCGGTCGGTCAAGGAGATCGCGCCGGAACTGCCGGTCGTCGTCCTCGCCTCGGAACCGCGCGAGCTGGCCCGACAGCCGGAGGTCGCCCGCTCCCCGTTCATCGACCGCACCTTCGTATGGACCGGCGATCCGAGAATCCTCCTCGCTATCGTCAAGCACGTCGAAGACACGCTCAACGCCCAGCACGACACACGCGTCGGTGACGTGCGCGTCATCATCCTCGTGGAAAACTCCGTTCGCTTCTACTCGACCTATCTACCGCTCATCTACTCCGAAGTCGTCAAGCTCACGCGTTCCCTGATCGTCGAACAGGTGAACGTCACACAGCAGCTCCTCCGCCTCCGGGCAAGACCCAAGATTCTGCTTGCGGAGACCTTCGAGGACGCCTGTGAGCTGTACGAGAAATACCGCGAGTATCTCCTCGGCGTGATCTCGGACATTCGCTTCCCCAAGGAGGGCAAGCTTGACGGCCAGGCGGGCCTGCAGTTCGTTCGGCAGATTCGGAAGGAAGCGCCCTACCTGCCGGTTGCCCTCCAGTCCTCCGACACCACCTTCAAGCCCGCGGCCGACGAATTGCGGGCGTCCTTTTTGGACAAGCAATCGCCCAGACTGCTCGGAGAGCTGCGGCGCTTCCTGCAGAACAACCTCGGCTTCGGCGACTTCGTCTTCGTGGTGCCGGACGGGCACGAGGTCGGACGGGCGAGCGATCTCCATTCGTTCTCCGAGCAGTTGGAACGCGTGCCCGCCGAATCGCTGAACCTCCACGCATCCAGCAACCACTTCAGCAACTGGCTGATGGCCAGAACCGAGTTCGAGCTGGCGGCGCGGCTTCGTCCTCGCAAGGTGAGCGACTTCGCCGACGTGGAAGAGATGCGCACCTACCTCGTCGAGTCTCTCGCAGAGTTTCGCGAGCGACGCCAGACCGGTGTCATCGCCGACTTCTCGCCTCGCCGTCTGAGCATCCCCGCCAACTTCATGCGGATCGGCGGCGGCTCGATCGGCGGCAAAGCCCGCGGACTGGCCTTCGTGAACGCCTTGATCAGAAGGCACAACCTGCGCCACCGTTTCGACGGCGTCTGCATCGGCGTGCCCAGCTCCGCCGCCATCGGAACCGACGTCTTCGACGCGTTTCTGGACCGAAACAACCTGCGCGGGCTCGTGGCACGCGAGACCTCCGACGCCCGCATCGCCCGCGCCTTCCTCGGCGCGAAGCTCCCCAAAAACATCTACGCTGACCTGACGGTATTCTTGGAACACGTGCGCTATCCACTGGCCGTCCGTTCGAGCAGTCTGCTGGAGGACTCGCCGGACCGCCCCTTCGCCGGCGTCTACACCACGCACATGATCCCCAACAACCACATGAACCTCGGCGTCCGGCGAGACCAGCTCTGCGACGCCATCAAGCTGGTCTACGCCTCGACCTTCTTCACCGCCGCCCGCCGCATGCTCGAAGCCACCGGACGGCACGCCGAGGAGGAGAAGATGGGCGTCATCCTCCAGGAACTGGTCGGCAGCGAGCTGGACGGTCGATACTATCCGACGTTTTCGGGCGTCGCCCGGTCGTACAACTACTACCCGACCGGGCGTCTGAAGCCCGAGGATGGTGTCGCCGCTGTGGCACTCGGCCTCGGGAAGATGGTCTGCGAAGGCGGCCAATCCCTGATCTTCTCGCCCGCGGTGCCCACCATGCTCCCCCAGTTCCCGACCACGGAAGACCTCCTCGCCTTCTCGCAGCGCGAGTTTTACGCCCTGGACATCAGCCATCCCGACGTCTACCCCACGCCCGACGCCAACGCGAACCTGCTCAGGCTCGGGCTCGACGTCGCCGAAGCCGACGGCACGCTCGCGCCGATCGGCTCCGTCTTTTCACCGGAGAACGACGCGGTCTATGACGGCATTCACCGCGACGGCACCCGCCTGGTCACCTTCGCCCACGTCCTCAAGTCAGACCTCTTCCCCCTGGCCGATGTCTTGAAGCTGATGCTCGAGATCGGTGTCGATGGCATGGCATGTCCCATCGAGATGGAGTTCGCCGTCGACATGAACACCCGCCCGATGGAGTTCGGATTCCTCCAGATGCGCCCCATCATCTCCCAGGAGGAGGACGTCGATGCCACGCTGAGCGAAGAGGACGCAAACAACGCGGTCTGTCACAGCCCGATGGCCCTGGGCAACGGGCGGATGGGCGCGGTCCGCGACATCGTTTACGTCAAACCGGACTCCTTCGACGCGGGCCAGACGCGGGAGATCGCCGCCGAGTTGGCCGAGATCAACGACGAGCTGCTCAAACAGAATCGCAAGTCCGTCCTGATCGGACCCGGGCGATGGGGGTCAGCCGATCGATGGCTCGGCATTCCCGTCACCTGGGACCAGATCTCGTCCGCGCAGGTCATCGTCGAAACCACGCTCGACGATTTTCTCATTACGCCCTCGCAGGGAACGCATTTCTTCCAGAACCTGACCTCGCTCGGCGTGGGGTACTTCACGGTCGACCCCGCCTCGGACACCGGCTCGATCGATTGGGCGTGGCTCGCGTCACAGAAAGCGGTAGCCGAAACCGGTTTCGTCCGCCACATCCGCCTCCCCAGACAGCTCGACATCCGCCTCGACGGCCGCTCCCGCCACGGCGTCATCTTCAAGCCCGATCGCTGACGATCCGGAACTCATGCCAAACGGCCACCGTTGACCGTGCCAGCATACCGTCGCGGGCCCGGCAATCGCTCCGAGCCGCGAACGCGCGCCCGTTTCGCAGCGAAAACACCAGGCGGTATCGGAGGACACGTCGATTTGAACGACGCTCACTATGATACCGTTTGCCCCGCTTTACCGGTACGATGCCCGCATGTCCCTGACCCGTGACGACGCCGTCATACTTTCGCGCCTCGACTATTCGGAAACGTCGCAGGTGCTCGTCCTGTTCACACGGCAGCACGGCAAGGTGCGCGCGATCGCCAAGGGGATCAAACGCGGCACCAAGACCCGTTTTGCCACGGGCGTCGATCTTCTCGACATCGGCACGGTCGTTATCAGCAGGCGTCATGAGCGGTCGGCCAACCTCGCCATTCTGACCGAATGGAAACAGACCCGTGCCCTGCCCGACTTACGACGGAACCTCTCGACGATCCACGCCGCCCAATACGCCGCCGAGATTACCGGCCACCTCACCGAAGACTGGGACCCGCACGCCGAGGTATTCGACGCGCTCACCGCGACCCTCGCGGCGCTTGCCGAGCCGGACGCCGGCCTCGACACCGTCGTGCCCTTTCAAGTGCAACTTCTCACCGCCATCGGGCTGATACCTCGATGGGACGCGTGCGCGCGTTGTGCCCGAACCACAGACCTGACACACCTTTCGTCGTTCGAGGGCAGCATGATCTGCCGGCACTGCGAACCGGGTCAGGTCGAGAAATGGGAAGTCTCCGCTCCGGCACTCGACGTGTTGCGGGGTCTTTGTGCCGGGCGCCCACCCGCAGGAATCGGCACCCCGGTAGCGACAGCCGCGTTCGCCGTTCTCAACTACCACATCTCGCACCTGATCGGCAAAGCGCCCAAACTCGGAACGAAGCTCTTATCCACACCGCGGATGACCCCTCGCGGCTGAAACCGACCGAGATGCGAATCTCATCGAGCGGGCACCGCTCCCACCGCAATCAATGGCATCATCGATCCGGATCGCCGATTTCGCTGCGGCGAACGCAGGCACACGGCGCTCACCACCTGCGTATTGGACCCCGAGAACGCTTCATGCGATTTGCTGTCCGGACGCGCAGCGACCCGCCAACCACAGCATGCAGTGCCTCCCAGTGTTGGCATCCGTCCATCGGATTCGGCGTGCCCATAAGACCTGACGCGCGCATAAAGAAAGGCCACCAGAAAACATGGTGGCCCTCCATTTTCTTGTCCAAGGATTGGCTAGTACCGGTCTCTGCGACCGCCACCGTAACCGCCGCCGCCGGAGCGCGGTGCTCGGGGCCTGGCTTCGTTGACCGTCAGCGTCCGGCCGCCGTGCTGCTGGCCGTTGAGCGCTTCGATCGCCGCATTCGCTTCCGCCTCAGAATCCATCTCGACAAATCCGAACCCCTTACTCCGGCCGGTAGCGCGGTCGCTGATCACTTCCGCACTAAGGACCGTCCCATGCTCGCCCAGCATCGCTTCCAAATCCGAGCTGCTGACGTCGTAGGAGAGGTTCCCAACATACAATTTCTTGCCCATCGCAATCTCCTGTCGATGGCATATTCGACCCAAGCTTTTACTTTCAGGGTCGTTACTGAAAGCGGCCGACGTTCCGGCCAAGAAGGTAGGAAGGCGATCTTGGCAATCTGCTCCGGACTTGGAAAGCCAACGTCAGGCACGTGCCCAGTTCGACGAACCAACCACCGGAGACTATAGCCCAGTCCCATTTCCAGTCAACCCCCAACTCGGTGCGGGGCCCAAAATGCGGAAACTGCCCGAATAGCGGGCCTCCAGACCCGATCGAGCACCATCTGCCCGGCACAATCACCACTGAGGACGCCCAAGGCGGCAATCTCGTACCACTGGCTCCGTCCCGAGGGTTGCGAATCTCCCCAGCCCGTTTCTGGCGACCCACGACAACAGCCGGACGGCCGTTGACCGACACGATGCCGAATTCGTGCGCCGGAACGTTCGCCGACGAGCCCCGACCCGACGACCCGGCCGGCGAGACAGACGCCTCCGCAGCACAGCACCTGCGAGGATCGGCTTCCCCCACGGCGGTCCTCGGGCTCGACACGACGCCAATCCCGCTTGCTGCGATACGCGTCGGCTCGTACAGTCGCACGAGCAGCACGGAAGACCCGGCGCCGCGCCGAGGATTCAGCCCCCTCGAGCCCTCGAACGAGCCGGTAACGCGCCCAAACGCGCGGTCACAGAGTTGAAGGGACATAAAGATGCGTGTGCTGGTCATCGGCGGCGGCGGACGCGAACATGCACTGGTCTACGGGCTGGTCAATTCCGCCCGCGTCGACGACGTGGTCTGCGCGCCTGGAAACGCCGGCACCGCCGCGCTCGCCGAGAACGTGGACATCAGACCAACCGACTACGACGCACTCCTCGACCTCGCACGTCAGCGGGAGATCGCTTTGACCGTCGTCGGTCCCGAGGCTCCTTTATGTGACGGAATCGTGGATCGTTTCGAGGCGGAGGGCATGCGCATCTTCGGGCCCACCGCGTCCGCCGCCAGGATCGAAGGCGACAAGGCCTACGCCAAGCACCTCATGAAGCTCGCCAAAGTACCGACGGCTGAGGCCCGTACATTCGACCGGTTCGAGGACGCCAGGGCCTACGTCGCCTCGCGCGACGTCGGCGTCGTGGTCAAGGCGTCCGGGTTGGCCGCCGGCAAGGGCGTCAGCGTCTGTGCGGATCCCGCGGACGCCATCCTCGCCCTGGAGAATATGATGGTCGACCGCGCATTTGGCGATGCCGGCAACGCCGTCCTGGTCGAAGAGCTGCTCAAAGGCCCCGAGCTCTCCGTCTTCGCCCTCATCGACGGGCGCACCATCTATATCCTCGAGACCGCCCAGGACCACAAACCCGTCGGCGAGGGCGACACCGGGCCCAACACGGGCGGTATGGGGGCGTACAGCCCCGCCCCGATCGCGACCCCGGACGTGATGACCATCGTCGAGCGCGATATCCTGGTTCCCATCGTCGACGCACTGCGAAACGACGACGCCCGCTACCGCGGCCTCCTCTACGCAGGGCTCATGCTGACCGCAGCCGGACCGAAAGTGCTCGAATTCAACTGCCGCTTCGGCGACCCCGAAACCCAGCCAATCCTCCTGCGACTGAAATCCGACCTTTTCGACCTGCTCGATGCCACGGTCGCCGGCCGACTCGAACACGCAGACGTCCAATGGGACCCCAGACCGGCGGTTTGCGTCGTGATGGCCTCCAGCGGGTACCCGAAAACCTACGAGTCCGGCAAGGTGATCGAGGGGTTGGTCGAGGTCGGCCGAATGAACGACATCCAAGCCTTCCACGCCGGCACCAAGAGGGTCGAACATTTGACACTCAGCGCCGGCGGACGGGTTCTCGGCGTCACCGCACTCGGAAGCGACATTGCCGACGCTCAACGCCGAGCCTACGAAGCCTGCGACAAGATCCACTTCGACAACGCCTACTTCCGCCGCGACATCGCCAACAAGGCGATCGGCTGCAAGACATCGACGTGACGACGGGTGCCACTGCTCGCGAGCAGTGCCATCAACCATGCTGAAACGAGGGCCGGTATCCCCACCCGTCCGATTGGCTGGATTTGACGACCCGTTGATTAACGCCGCATCCACGAAGGTAAGTCAAGTCTGGCTGGCATCGTCTGGCCCGCAGGGACAGGCCACGGTACGGCACGACCACACTCTGGCTGCGCTCCGGGCACGCCGGAACCCCGTTCGGATTTCGAACTACCTTTCCGGAAACAGCATCAGCGCCGACAACGTGGTTGAAGAACGAGATCATCGAATCACTCTGTGGTTTAATCGGCGCTGCCCGAACAAGGCGGTGGCGTCTCACGCTTGGTCAACACCCGGGCCTCGCGCTCGACCGTCATCGATGAGTCGCGCCCGTTCGATCAGGTTCCGACAACGGACACAAAGCCCACCGGCGTGCTCCAGTCAAATCCGTTGACGCCTCATCCTCAAAGCGTGAGTCAACCGAATACGTCTCGGTCTCTGCGATATCTGCACTCCAAGAGAGATCACCCAACGTCTGCACAACGTCGACGTCTGAGCGTGCACCCGCTCATCCATATTGGCTGCAACACCTTGCCGTCCAGGGTCCCGCCCACGCGATCCGCCATCCAAAGCCGGTGCGCGTGGACCTTTACCCCTCGACCCGAACGCGTTGGGGATGTATGATTTTGTGCGGCCCCATCAACAGACCAGAAGTACCGCCATTTGTTCTTCCCAGATTAATTCCAGGACCAGCAAACACACTTCCCATTTTACCAATAAGCAA
>JASFUW010000265.1:0-7265 GCA_050050135.1 Phycisphaerae bacterium | reverse complement strand
CGATCGAGCCCCCCACCGCCGACACCGCCACCGACCGTTACGCCATGTTCCAGAACCTGACCGTGAGGGTTGAAAACGCGGTGAGGGAAATGGCGCACGGGGTGAGCGTGTGACGTCGGAAGCGTCCACCTCGCGGGAAACGACAGCCGCCTTCTTCGACGTGGACGGCACGCTGCTTCGCTCGACCGTCGTACACTATTACGTCTATTTCCGCCGTTGCCAAGTCTCGGGTCTGGTGCGACCGTTCTGGTATGCGGCGTTTGTGCTCAAATGCGTCTATTTTCTGCTTCTCGACAAAATCGACCGCGGCCGATTCAACGTCGTGTTCTACCGGAGCTACCGCGGGATGCCGGCGGCTGACGTCAAAGCCCTCGCCAAGGAATGCCACCGTGACGTCATTAGACCCCGGTTATTCGAGCAGGTGAAACCCTGCATCGAGGAACATCGCCGTGCGGGTCGGAAGATCGTGCTCGTAACCGGTTCGCTGGATTTCATTGTCGCGCCGCTTGCGCGGGAGCTGGATGTCGATGCGGTCATCGCGCCGGCGCTCGTGGAAATCGGCGGTTCGTTCACGGGCGAACTCGACGGGCCGCCGATCGGCCAAACGGAAAAGAGGCGGAGGGTCCTCGATTTCGCACGCGCCCACGCGGTGGACGTGGGGCGGTCGTACGGCTATGGCGATGCGATTGCCGACCTCCCGATGTTGGAGGCGGTGGGATTTCCCCATGTCGTGAATCCCGACAAGGCACTGGCCGACGTGGCAAAGAGCAGGTCGTGGCCGGTGCACCGCTGGACGACCGCCGAACGGCGCGGGGGCGAGATGCCATGAAAGCCCTGCAATACCGCAAGAGCATTCCCCGGTATGTGCTGCTGCGGTGGCTTGGGCCCCGCGCTCGATGGCTTTACACCAGCGGTGCCTCACCAGTATCACTGCGTGACGTTCCAGAACCCGTGTTGCCCACACCGCAATGGGTCCGCATTGCGCCGCGGCTGACGGGTGTTTGCGGGTCGGACGTTGCCACGATTCGGGCCTCCGGCAGTCCGTACCTCGGTCCGATCACCTCGATGCCCTTTACGTTGGGACACGAACTGGTCGGCACGATCGTCGAGGTCGGCGGTGAGGCAGAGGAACTCGCGGTAGGCGACCGAGTCGTCCTGCACCCGGCGTTGGGCTGCCGCGTTCGCGGCATTGATCCGCCATGCGACGCGTGCCGAGGCGGTCGGGAGGCGTTGTGCCGGAACGTCGCGGCCGGTGACATCTCAGCCGGAATTCAGACGGGGTACTGCCGTGACACGGGCGGTGGGCTGGGCGAAAACCTGGTCGCCCACAAATCGCAAGCGTATAAGGTCCCGGAAGATGTCAGCGACACCGCGGCCGTGCTGGTCGAGCCGTTTGCCTGTGCAATTCACGGCGCGCTTCGTGCCTCCGCGTCGCCTGACGAAACAGTATTGGTGATCGGGTGCGGTGCCATCGGGCTGCTGACCATCGCGGCTCTCCGAGCAACCGGGTGCGAGGCCCGAATCGTAGCTGTTGCCAAGCACGATCATCAAGCCGAGCACGCCCACCGCCTCGGCGCTGACGACATCCTCGGCACGGGGGGTTCCGTCAAGCCACGTTACGCTGCTTGGGCGAGCGTGCTCGGCGCGGACGTCTTTGATCCGGAACTCGGCAAGCCGACGGTCGTCGGAGGGGCCGATGTGACTTACGACTGCGTCGCGTCGTCTCGGACGATCGACGACGGCATACGATTCACGAGAAGCGGCGGCACGTTCGTCCTCGTGGGCATGCCGGGTATTCCGGCCGGTGTGGACTGGACGCCGCTGTGGTTCAAGGAGCTGACGATCCACGCTGCATACGCCTACGGGCCGGAACGATGCGCCGACGGTACGCGCGAGACCTTCGACCTCGCGCTCGAACTCATGCACGAATGGGAGGGCAAGCTTGCACCGCTCGTGGGGACACCGTATGAACTGAGCGATTACCGCGCAGCCTTTGCGGCTGCCTCGAGTACTGGCACGAGCCGTGCGGTGAAGACCGTCTTTCGCGTCAACCCGGGATAAGATGTCAGGCAACGGGTCCATCCTGATGATCGTGAACCCGACCGCGGGTCGGGGGCGCGGCGAGCGCCTTGCGTCCGCGGTTGTTCAGCAGCTTGAATCAAGAGGTATCAACGTCACGGTTCGCTCGACCGAGCGGCGCGGCGACGCGGAGCAGATCGCGTCGGAAGCGATTCGCGTCGGACCGTCCGCGCTTCACTGCATCGTCGCCTGTGGCGGAGACGGAACAATCCAGGAAGTGGCGAATGCCATCAGGAAGACACCACGTGCCACATCCCTTACTGATCACCAAACGTCCGTTTGCGACGAACCGGTCATGGGGCTGGCGCCGGCCGGCCGTTGCAACGACTTCGCGCGAGCGTTGGGCATCTCGAAGAAGCCCGAGGCGATCGTGGACACGCTGCTTTCGGGCAGTTCTGGTCGGGTCGATCTGGGCAGGGTCAACGAGCGCTATTTCTGCACGGTGGCGACCGTCGGTATTGACGCCGAGGTCACGAGTTTCGTAGACTCGATGCGCATGCCGCTCACCGGCACCGCCGCGTACCTGTACGGTGCGCTCCGCGTGTTGGCGCGTTACCAGCCACGAACGCTCCGCATCACCGGGGATTTCGAGACGATCGAGCAGCCGGTGTTCATCGCGTCGAGTGCCAACACGTCGTCGTACGGCGGAGCGATTCCCATTGCACCCGAGGCTGTTCCGACCGACGGAAAGCTCGATCTGTGCGTGATTCGCCACGTTTCCAGACTGCGAGCGCTAAGGCTCATTCCGACCGTACTGGCAGGTCATCATGCCTCAGTGCCGGAAGCCCAATTCGTCCGAACCGACCGGTTGAAGATTGACGCCGACCGCCCCGTCCAGCTCTGGGCAGACGGCGAACCCATCGCCACCACCCCCGCGGCGATAGAAACCGCGCCCGGTGCGATCCGAGTGATGCTGCCTTGATACGCCGTGGCGGTAATGTTCGGTGCCCCGTCCCAGGCACTCGCCCGGCAGGACCGGCTTATCCGAAACCGGTCGCCATGGCCAATAGCCCGATACCGGGCAATACGATCAGGAAAGCGGGAATCAGCAGGTAGGAAAGCACACCGGTGTAGATCAGTGCCAGAAAGAGCAGGAAACCGAACGGTCTGATCCGCTCGTAGATCGGGCCCAGCGTCCGCGGAAACAGGTGCTCGAGGACCCACGACCCGTCCAGGGGAGGGATGGGAATCAGGTTGAAGCACGCGAGGAAGACGTTCACGAGAAAGCTGAGCTGGAGCACGGTACACAGCGGGCCGAAGAGAAACGCCAGGGGAAATCCCGTCGCCCGGACCGGCTCGTCGAACGCCGGGATGGAGAAGTTCTCCACATGCGCACCGGGAACTGCCAGGCTGACGGCACAGCCCAATCCGAGCATCAGGGCGAGGGAAGCCGCAGCCAACAGCAGATTCGAACCCGGACCGGCTAAAGAGACCAGGATATGACCACGCCGCGGTCGGTTCAGGTTCTCGGTGCGGACGGGGACCGGTCTGGCCCATCCGAACACACCGAGGTCGAGCATGAACAAGATCAACGGCAGGAGCACCGTTCCCATGGGGTCGATGTGGGCGGTCGGATTCAGGGTGACGCGCCCGATGCGTCGCGCGAAGTCGTCGCCCAGCCACCAGGCGGTGATCGCGTGTCCGCACTCGTGGAACGACAGCGACACGATCACGACCACGAGCCCCGCGGCGATCATGCCCCAGGCGTGCTCCCGCTCCCAGAAGTGCTGGCTCAGGATCGCCGCTCGTTGGGTATGAGCCTCGGCGGTGCGACTCGCGGCGTCCTCAACATCGGGTGCCGAGTGTTCGACGTCGGTCCTGATCATCACCTCGTTGGGCGATCCCGACATGTGGACGGCCAGCCCGATCGTCGCGAGAACCGAAACACACAGCCCTCCGATCAGGAACACGAACGCTGCCACACAGACGGCACGAGAATGGCCGTTTGCCCGGGTACGTCGGACCTTGGCACGATGCAACACCAGGAGCACCACCGTCGCGATGGCGGGGAACAACCCGAGCACCGGCACAAAGACGAGCGACGAGCTGATCAACGCCCAGACGGCCAGCGGGGACACCTTGGGCCACAGGAGGGGGATTGCCGGCTCGCACTCGCCGTCCGGGGCATCTTGCGTGCTCGACGGAACCGTCGACATAGGTGCCTTCGCGCTGATTGCAAGTAGCGGAGCGACCTGCGTGGGGTGGAGCAGGAACTGGACGGCAACCTGGAAGGTCTCGACTCGGACGATGAAGCCGGTTCCGTGTTGGGCTATGTAGAGGTCGCGAGCCCACGTTCGAGCGGGAAGTTCGACGACGTCGGACTCGCTCCGCAGGACGATCCTTTGGGGAGAAAACTCGATCTGCCAGGCGCGCCCGGCGACGTCGACCCACTCCGTGGACGATGCCATGTCGCCGTCGTTTTGACCACCCTGTGTCGCCAAGTGGAGTTTCCTACTCAGCTACTACGAGGACCCCGCGATCGATGTGGCCGCCCAACGCGGGCACCACAGACACGAAGGAGCAAGACCGTTCCCGCCGCGCCGGACCGGACAGCTCAAGAAGAAATCATGGCGCTTGATCGAACTCGTCACCGCGAAAGCTGCTGCCCAGGTAGGTCTTGCGGACAAGCGGGTCACGCACAATGTCGCCGGGCGCTCCCTCCGCGAGCTGCTTGCCCTCATGGATGATATAACTGCGATTGGTGACCCGCAGCGTTTCGCGCACGTTATGATCGGTCAACAGAATCGCGATCCCTCGATCGCGCTTCAGGTGCAGGATTTCCCGCTGCAAATCCTCGACGGCCTTCGGATCGACACCGCTGAACGGTTCGTCGAGCATGATCAGCTTCGGCTCGGTGATCAAAGCCCGGGCGATCTCGAGTTTGCGCCGTTCACCGCCGGAGAGTGTTCGCGCAAGCTGCTTTCGCTGCTCGACCAACCCGAACTGAGCCACCAACTGGTTGGCCTTTTCGCGACGCTGCTTCCGTGTGTAGTCGCGCATGGTTTCGAGGATCGCGAGCAGGTTGTCTTCCACCGACAACCGCTGAAAGACACTCGGCTCCTGCGACAGATAACCCATTCCGAGTTGGGCCCGCTTGTACATGGGGAGCCGGGTGACGTCGCGTCCGTCGAACGTGACGTGCCCCTCGTCGGCGTCGATCATGCCGACCGTCATGCGGAAGGTCGTGGTCTTTCCGGCACCGTTCCGGCCGAGCAGCCCCACGATCTCTCCGGCCTGCACACGAAAACTGAGCCGCTCCACAACGGCTCGACCGGCGTATCGTTTGACGAGGCTGTGCGCCTCCAGAAGCGGGTCGCCATTCACGTCCATATCGCCCTCGTCCCGGGTCTTCGCAGCGAATCACGAATCGGTGCGACATGCTCTAACTACCACGTTCTCGGCGCAAGCGGAAGACGCACGAAAGAGGCGGAAGCCGGCGCGGACGGTGGGCGTGGCAGACTGTTAATAACTTTCTCACAGCCCACGAGGTGTTTGCCCCGAACCCGGCGCGGTTGCAGCCATCGCCGGTCGCGGTCGGCGGAACGCTGCCGAGCATAAAGGCAGCACTCGCAATGGATTACGAGCGGGCCGACCCGACAGGCTCGCGTTCGAACCCTTGTCGTCACTTAATGCAAAACTTCATTATTGCCATTTTTACTAATATCGAGGCGCCGCCGATTCACCGTTAATACCTAGTGGAAAAGCCCATTCACATGATCATCGGGCGCGGTTGAACGCTCGCGGGCATGCAGCGGCTAGCGAATCCAGCGCATGCGTCCGACATCTGGGATGATCCCCATGCGGTTGAACACGGGTATGGGGAGCCAGGTAAGACGGTATCCGCTCGGCCAATAGACGAAGAACGCCTTGCCGATGAGCTGGTCCTCGGGAACGGTTCCGAGTTGAAAATCCTCGCCACGGGCCAGCAGGTGCTCGCCCGCCACGTCCCACAGTCGTGAGTCCTTGCTTGCGGACGTGTTGTCACCGAGCATGAAGTACTCGTGGGACCTCAACAATATCGGGCTCGACGGACTGGCCCAGCCGTGGCGCGGTGCCCACCGGAGTGACAAAGCTCTCAGCGCCGGGTTGTGGTAGTAGTAGATGTCCCTTTCGACGACCAGGTGAGACAACTCGAACCGCGTGCCCTCGCCGTACACCCGGGGCGGGTCGCCCGGCCGGGGTGTCAGACGGCGCAGGGTCTTTAAGTCCGGACCGTAATAGGCGGACGATTCGGGGTCGTCCGAAGAGGCGAGCACCTCTTTCCCGCCGACGGTAAGTGCCAGACGATAATCGACATTCTCGAAGCTGACCTGAACCGAAGTTCCAGGCGCAATCGGCTGCAACCGCGTCGAGGCCATTACGCGCGGCGATGCCATCTTTCCGTCACGATCTTCGGTCAACGTCACGACTCCATCCGCCCGGACCTCGGCTACGAAAGCGCGACCGAGCTTCTCGAGCCGAACGCGAACCGCACTGTCATCCGATTGCGGCGTCAGGACGAACCGGACACGGAGGTCCGAGACCGGCGGCGCTCGATACCCGTGCTGGTGGATGTTATACGCGTTGCCTGCACGGATTTCCTTTCCGGCGAGCTCGATGTAATCATCGGGCACGGCCTGATCCTCGAACGTGAATCGGCGACCCGACGCGTTCCACCCTGATGACGCCCCCCGGCTGGGAATCCACGTCGGCTGATGGCCATCGGCCGTCTGTGGCGGCAGATCGTTGTCATAGACCAGAAACCAGAGCGGCTGCTGAGCTTCAGGCGTCTTCCGGGCGATAGCCATCTTCTCATCCAGCTCTTCCAACACGTCGTTCGGCACGTCGGAGAGGCGCGGTTGCTTCAGAATCCCTTCACGAAGTTCGAACTTCTCGTGACGGACCGCGTCGAGTGCCTCAACTGTGTCGCTTGAAAGCTCACCCACGGGGACGGTGTACACGTCGCCGTCGACGATCATCAACACCTCGTTGGGCAGGCCCGCCAACCGCTTGATGAAGTTGGTCACGCCGTCGGACGGGTCTTTGAAGACGGTGACGTCCCAGCGAGCGGGCGAGAGCCACTTGCCGCCGATATCGAAAGGCCACTTCAGGACTAGAATTCGATCGCCCTTCTCGGCGTTTTGGCTGTCGTCGTTGGCTTTCAGGTTCGAGTTGGCATGATTGCAGTTGGGGCAGAAGGCCCGCGC
>JASFUW010000264.1:0-7318 GCA_050050135.1 Phycisphaerae bacterium | reverse complement strand
CGTCAACAACTTCTTTACCTTTCGGCGCGAGCCCGCCCTGCGTGGTTCCCGAGGACAGACTCCGGATGAAGAAATCCGCATCAGGCGACCCGGTCATCATCCGCAACCGATCGCCCAGAAGCGCACCACCGCTGACCGGACTGGTCGGATCGACAGCCACGACCGCCACCTTCTTGCCCCGATCGCGGAGTTGCCGCCCGAATCGCCCAATGAACGAGCTCTTCCCCACCCCCGGCGCACCCGTCACGCCAATGACGGTTGCCTTGCCTTCCGGCGCGCTCCACGCCCCGAGGTCCTCTCCTTTCTGAACAGCCGTGATCAGACGTGACAGCGCCCGGGCATCACCGCCGGCGTAGTCGGACTGTAGAGACCGCAAGTCACGCGACCGCGACCGGCCCGCCAGCTCCTGCATGGTCGAAACGATCTTGTCGATGGGCGACCCCGGGTTGAACACCTCAGCCACGCCCATCTCCTTGAGCGCGGGGTAGTCATCCACCGGCACGATCCCCCCGAGCACGACGGGGATCTCCTCGATCCCCAGGTTCTTCCGAATGCCAAGTATCTCCGGCATCACCGTCATATGCGCCGCAGACAGCAGGCTCACCCCGATCACGTCCACGTCTTCCTGCAGCGCCGCATACACGGTCGCCTCGCACGTCTGCCACAGCCCGGTGTAGATCACCTCGATCCCCGCGTCCCGAAACGATCGTGCCAGAACCTTGACACCCCGATCATGTCCGTCCAGACCGATCTTGGCGAGCAATATACGAGGGGGATATCCCGATTTCGCCACCGCACCTTCCTCCAAGCCCCGCAGGGGCAATATCATGCTAGCCCAGGGCGCAACCCCCGGGGAAAGCGGTTCCCGAACTCCCACAAGCCCCGGAGGGGCGACACTTCCGTCCCGAAGCGACGATCCACGATCGCCGCGCCATTCGTCGCTGGGAACACGAGGACTGGACCTTGATCCGCCTCCCCGAGGGGCAACTTCCGTCCCGTCGGGGCGTCTTGGCCCAGCGTTCCAACCTGCGAACCTGAACCCGCTACCCGACCCAAGTCCCGTAGGGACTCTTGAAGTTAGCCCAGCGTTTCAACGTCGGGACGTCAGCTCGCTCCCGACCTGAGTCCCGTAGGGACTTCTGAAGTTAGCCCAGCGTTTCAACGCTGGGAGAATCGTCCCGCCGCCCTGATGTAGTCCCGTAGGGACGGCTGGACCTCACCCAAAAACATACCGAGGATCATAATCGATCCCGTGCCGATTGAGAAACGCGACGAACTCGTCCTCGAATGAACGCGTCCGGTGATGTTCCTCCTGGCGGACGATGTATGCAATCGTGTCTTCCGCGCCCGATGTTCCGATGCTGAAGGCCCCGTACCCCTCCTGCCACGCAAATTCCTTCATGGCCGGGAACGTCTCATGCACCCACTTTGACGACCCACCCTTTATGAGCTGTGCGGCCTTTGCGACCGAGAGCGTCGCGGGAAGGGTAACGAGCAGATGCACATGGTCCTCCATCCCGCCGACGGCCAGAGCCTTCATGCCATTCTCACGCGCGATTCCTCCAATATACGCCCATAGGCGTTCGCGAATCTCGGCGGAGATGGCCTTGCGACGGTTCTTCGTGCTGAACACGTAGTGGATCAGACAATTGAAGTACGAGTGCGGCATAGCTCGCCTTCCGACGCGGACCACGGTAGCACTCAACCGTCCCTACGGGACTGGTGTTTTCTCGACGGCCCCCACCCACCGTTGAAACGGTGGGCTAAGTTCACTGCGCCCCTACGCGGCGAAACGCACGCCCGAAACGGTCTTGCGCAGCACGGAAGTCCCGTAGGGACCTACGACATTAGCCCAGCATTCCAACGCCGGGACCACGAGCCCCGCCAACACCGCGAAGTCCCGTAGGGACGTCCGAGGTTAGCCCAGCGTTTCAACGCCGGGACCACGGGCTCCGCCGACACGCCTAAGTCCCGTAGGGACGTCCGAGGCTAGCCCAGCGTTTCAACACTGGGACCACGAGCCCCGCTAACACCGCGAAGTCCCGTAGGGACGACTGAACCTCACCACTCCGGCCCGCCGTCGTACCGGCCGTAGACCGACTGGAGCGCGTCCATCATCTCACCGACGGTCGCGTCGGCCTTCGACGCCTCGACCAACGCGGGCATGACGTTCTTGCTCGCCCTGGCGTCCTCGCGCAGACGCTCCAGCGCCGCCGCGTGCCGCGCCTTGTCACGCGAGGCCTTGAGTTCCTTCATCCGCCGAACTTGCTCATCTTCCGTTTCCTGCGTGACTTGCAGGATGTCGACGCCCGGCGGACCTTCTTCGACAAAGTCCGTGACGCCCACGAGCTTCGACCTACCCTCGTCCAGATCACGCTGCTGAGCCTGCGCCGATTCGGCGATGCACCGGCGGAAATACCCCTTGTCGATCGCCTTCAACACCCCGCCCATCGCGTCGATCTGATCGATGATCGCGTACGCGGTCGCCTCGATCTCGTTCGTCATCTTCTCGACGAAGTAGCTCCCCGCCAGCGGATCGACCGTCTGCGTCACGTTCGTCTCGTGGGCTAAAACCTGCTGCGTCCGCAGGGCGAGCTTCGCCGCCATCTCGCTCGGCAGCGCGAGCGTCTCGTCCATGCTGTTCGTGTGCAACGACTGCGTCCCCCCCAGCACGCCGGCCATCGCCTGATACCCAACACGGATCAGGTTATTGTAGGGTTGCTGCTCCGTCAGCGTAACGCCGGCCGTCTGGCAGTGCATCCGAAGTAACCAGCTACGCTCCTTCTTCGCTTTCACCCGATCCCGCATGATATGCGCCCAGATACGCCGGGCCGCACGAAGCTTCGCGATCTCCTCGAAAAAATCGTTGTGCACGTCGAAAAAGAAGCTCAGCCGCGGCGCAAACGCGTCGACGTCCAGTCCCCGCTCGATCGATTTCTCGACATATTCCAGCCCGTCGCGCAGCGTAAACGCCAGCTCCTCAGCCGCCGACGCACCCGCCTCCCGAATGTGGTACCCGCTGATGCTCACCGTGTTCCACTGCGGCATGTGTTCCGTGCAATACTCGATCGTGTCCACCACCAGCTTCACGCTGGGTTCGGGCGGAAATACGTACTCGTTTTGAGCGTGAAATTCCTTCAGAATGTCGTTCTGCAACGTCCCCCGAAGCCTGTCCAGCGGAACACCCTGTTCCTGTGCCACGGCGACATAGAACGCCAGCAGAATGGCTGCCGGCGCGTTGATCGTCATGCTCGTGCTGACGCTGGCCAAATCGATCCCGTCAAACAATCGCCGCATGTCCGCCAGAGACGCAACAGCCACCCCGCACCGACCAACCTCACCAAGTGCTAAAGGATCGTCACTATCCCGCCCCATAAGCGTCGGCAGGTCGAACGCCGTACTCAGCCCCGTCTGACCGTGTTCGAGCAGGTACTTGAACCGCTGATTGGTGTCATCCGCCGACCCGAACCCCGCGAACATCCGCATCGTCCACAGCCGTTCGGTATACATCGTACGGTGCGGACCCCGGGTATAGGGGAACGAACCCGGTTCCCCGAGCTTCTCCTTCGTGTCGAACGCGCCCAGATCATCCGCATCGACCCACGGTTTTTGTCTTTGCTTTCGCTTCGGGTCGTCTTGCGGCTTTCCCGACGAACCAACCGACGGCTTCACGCTCATAAACCCACTCACTCCTCCATCCACGACGCCGGCCGCTTCTGCAGAAACGCGCCGATCCCTTCGCGGCACTCCGGCGTCCTGAAACTGTCGGCGAACGCCGTTAAATCGTCCATATCGCGCGACGCCCGCTTAGCCAGTGCGACCGCCGACGGCGCAGCCCGACGAAACGTCCTGCAAAACGCCGTCACCCGAGGCGCGAGGTCCTCGACCGAGTTGACAATCTCGTCCACCAACCCGAACCCGAGACCATCCTCCGCCGAAACCGGCACGCCGGTCAGATACAGCTTCTTCGCATGCGGCTGACCGACCAGCTTCGTCAGCCTCCCGATCCCCGCCCAGCCCGGAATCAGCCCCAGCGTCACCTCGGGCAATCCAAGCTTCGCCGATTTCACCGCGATCCGAAAATCGCACGCCAGTGCCAACTCCAAGCCACCGCCCAGCGCAGCCCCGTTGATCGCAGCCACGGTTACCGACGGCAGCGCAGTCAGGTCGCTGAAAACCCCTTGTCCGATCGACCCGTACTCCCGCGCGTCGTCCGGACTGTAGTTTTCCATGGCCTTGATATCAGCCCCAGCCACGAACACCTTGCCCTCAGCCCGCACAACCGTCGTCCGCACCCGCCCGTCACCCTTCACCTTCGCAACCGCAGCCCCGAAGCTTTGCAGAACGTCCGGCGCGAGCACGTTAAGCCCCTGCTCCGTCGAAAGCGTGATCGTCGCAGAGGACCCGTCAATGTTGAGTCGAACCTGTGTGTTACTCATAGCGATAGAAACCGTGTTTTGTCTTGCGGCCCAGTCTTCCAGCTTTCACCATTTTACGCAAAAGTGGGCACGGGCGATAGCGGTCCTCGCCCAGATCCCGATGCAGCACCTCCAGTATGTCCAGACAGACGTCCAGACCGATCAAATCGCCCAATGCCAGCGGCCCCATCGGGTGGTTCATGCCCAGCTTCATGATCTCGTCGATCGCCTCCGCCGTCGCCACGCTTTCCTGCAACGCGAAGACCGCCTCATTGATCATAGGCATCAGAACCCGGTTCGAGACGAAACCGGGGCTGTCGTTACACTCGACCGGCGTTTTCCCCACCGCTTTTGCCAGCTCGATCGTCCGCGCACACGTCTCGTCACACGTCTGCAACCCACGAACGACCTCGACCAGTTTCATCAGTGGCACCGGATTGAAAAAGTGCATCCCGATGAACCGATCCGGGCGCTCGGTCGCCGCGGCGAGCTGCGTGATGCTGATGCTGCTCGTGTTGCTCGCCAGAATGCCGTCGTCCGTCACCAGAGACTGCACACTCTTGAGGGCCTCGATCTTCGGTTCCGGCGTCTCGACCACCGCCTCCACGATCAACGGACACGGCTTGATCTCCGACGTCTTCTTTACGGCCCGTATGCGCTCCTTCGCGCCGGCCGCGTCGTCCGCCGCCAGTTTCCCCTTCTCCACCGCCCGGTCCAGCATCTTGCCGATCTGGCCGCTGGCCGACTCCAGTGCCGCAGGTATGACATCGTGCATGTACACGTCAAACCCGGCCTGCGCGAACACCTGGGCGATCCCACGCCCCATCGTCCCCGCACCGATAACGGCGATCCGTTTGTCCTGTTCCTTAGCCATTGTGGTAACTCCTGGACCTCAGATTCAACGAGACGCGATAAAGTTATCGTTGTGCCGCGAACCGGCTATTGTAGGGTCCGCCGTGCGGACCGATCCCAGCTATGAGTCCGCCTTCGGCGGACGGCAGAACCTGGCCCCGGGCTACCGATGTTTCGCCCCTGCGGGGCCGGGAACCCGCCGATGGATGGTCGACGCGTTGCCAAGGCCGTCGCAATGCGTCTTTGGTCCGCACGGCGGACCCGTCGCATCTTCTGAGCCGCGAGCTTCAGCCTGCGCGGGCGTCCCCGCGGGCTGAAGCCCGCGGCTCCGGATCACCCGGATTCATCTACCCAATTCCCCGCGCAATCACCAACCGGTGGATCTCGCTCGTCCCCTCGTAAATCTCGGTGATCTTCGCGTCGCGCAGCAACCGTTCGACCGGATAGTCCTTGCAGTACCCGTAACCGCCGAACACCTGCACCGCATGGTTGGCCGACTTCGATGCCGCCTCACTGGCATAGAGCTTAGCCATCGCCGCCGGAAGACCGTACGCCTGGCCCGTGTCCTTGCACCACGCAGCTCGATAGACCAGCGCCCGCGACGCCTCGACACCGACCGCAATGTCCGCGATCTTGTTCTGAATCGCCTGAAACTTCCCGATAGGCCGGTTGAACTGCACCCGCGTCTTGGCGTATTGAACCGCTTCATCGAGACACGCCTCGGCGATCCCCAGCGCCTGCGCCGCAATCCCGATCCGCCCCCCGTCCAGCGTCGTCAGCGCCACCCGCAAACCGCGACCGCGCTCGCCGAGCAGCGCATCTCTCGGCACCACGCAGTCCTCGAAGATAAACTCCGCCGTCGACGAACACCGAATCCCCAGCTTCTTCTCGAGCTTACCCACCTGAAATCCGGGCGTCGATGTCTCGACGATGAACGCGCTTAACTTCCGCTTCGGGTCATCCGGGTCGGTCACGGCGATCAACACCATCACGCCCGCCTGCGAACCGTTGGTCACGAAAATCTTGCTGCCGTTGATGTGCCACCCGTCGTCCTGCAGCTCGGCCCGGCAGATCGCCGCCCCCGCGTCACTGCCGCTGCCCGCTTCGGTCAGCGACAGACACCCGATCATCTCCCCCGACGCCATTTTCGGCAGATGCTTCTGTTTCTGCTCCGCCGACCCGAAGATCATGATCGGGTCGACGCACAGCGATTGATGCGCACTCAACAGCACGCCCGTCCCCGCACACGCCCGCGAAACCTCCTCGACCACGATCGACGACTCGATCGTCCCCAGACCTGACCCACCGTATTGCTCCGGAATCGAGATACCGAACAGACCGAGGTCCCTGAGCTGAGAAAGCAGTTCCCCCGGCATCTCCGCGGTCTCGTCACGCTCGGCCGCCCCAGTGGCGACCTCCTTCTCCGCGAAGCTGCGCATCTCTTGCTGCAACATGCGCTGATCGTCATTCAGTTCAAAGTCCATGGATCGTGTCCTTACATGTCAAGCAGATGACGGGCGATGATCATCCGTTGGATCTGGCTCGATCCCTCGCCGATCTCGCACAGCTTCGCGTCACGCATATATCGCTCGACGGGAACCTCCTTGGTATACCCCATCGCCCCGTGTATCTGAATGGCGTTGACCCCCGCACGGGTTCCGACTTCGCTCGCCAGCAGCTTGGCCATCGACGCCTCGATGTTGCACGGCTTGCCCGCGTCGGAAAGTGCCCCCGCTTGATAAGTCAGAAGACGCGCCGCATCGATCTCCATCGCCATGTCCGCCAGCATGAACTGCATGGACTGATGCTCGAAGATCGGCTTGCCGAACGCCACACGCTCCTTCGAATACGCGAGCGATTCCTCGAACGCACCACGAGCGAGACCCACCGACATCGCCGCGATCGTGATCCGTCCCCGTTCCAGAACCTTCATCGAGTCGATAAACCCGTGGTTCAGTTCACCGCACAGGTTCTCTTTCGGGATGCGGCAGTTGTCGAACGTCAAACCCACCGTATCCGAACCCCGCATCCCCATTTTGTCTTCTTTG
>JASFUW010000263.1:0-7354 GCA_050050135.1 Phycisphaerae bacterium | reverse complement strand
CCGGTGATGAACTCGTCGCCCAGGATGTCGACCACGACCTTGTTCCACAGAATCTCGATCTTGGGGTTGTCGAGGGCCCGTTTGGCCATGATCTTGGAGGCGCGGAGCTCGTCGCGGCGGTGGATCATGCAGACCTTGGACGCGAACTTGGTCAGGTAGGTGGCCTCCTCGACGGCTGAGTCGCCCCCGCCGACGACTGCCAACACCTTGTCACGAAAGGCGGGCAGGGCGCCGTCGCAGACGGCGCAGGCGCTTACGCCGCCGCCGCTCTGTGCGAGGCGTTGTTCGTTGTCCAGCCCCAACCAGTTGGCGGTTGCCCCGGTGGCGATGATGACGGCGTGGGCGCGGTACTCGGTGTCGTCCTCACCGACGACGATGAACGGGCGCTTGGAACAGTCGATTCGCTTGCAGTCGTGATAGCTGTAGCTGTGCCCGTCGTCGGGGTTCGAGACGTCGGGGTTGAACCCGTTGTCGGTCACGATGCGCGTGCCGAAGCGGACGGCTTGTTGTTCAAAACAAGACATCAACTTGGGGCCCGTCACGCCCTCGGGGAAGCCGGGATAGTTTTCGACTTCCGTGGTGAGCATGAGCTGCCCGCCGGGAAGAAGCATGGTGGGACTGGTCTTGGGCCTGCCGGCAAAGATCAGCGGCGCAAGGTTCGCCCGTGCGGCGTAGATGGCTGCGGTCCAACCGGCCGGTCCGGAACCGATGATGACCACCCTTTCGGTCTTACTGTCGTTCGACATTGATGTTGGTGCCCCCTTCGAGGTACGGCTCTCGGGCTGCGGACGCCCGCGTTACACGCGCAGGTCTCTGCGCCCGCGAGCAGGAACAAGTCGTGCCTTATCTTAACGTGTCGTCCCCGCGTCGTCCAAAGTGGTAGGGGGGTTTGACCGCGGGCCGGCGACGGCCTACCTTTGGTCGCTGCGGCGGCGGTGTTTCCCCGAACCGCCGGTGGTGGTGAAGTTGCCAGCAGTGAGGACCGTGCCGTGTCGGTGGTTTCACGAGGAGCGCGGCGCCGGACGCCGATCCGGTTTACCGTTCTGGTCTTGTGGGCGCTTGTCGGTTGTACGTCGCCCGGGCCGCGTCAGGCGGGCGCGTTCACGACCACGCCGTGGATTGAGGACGGTTTGACGGGTCGGAGGCTCGTGACCGAGCACTTCGACATCTGGAGCACGCTTGGGGACGTCGAGTTCGAACTGGCCCTGCCGTCGTTTTTGGAGTTCGCCTACCGGCGATACACGGAGCTTGTCCCTCCCTTGCCAGACGCCGGGCCGCGCCTGAACGTCTACGTGCTGGGCACGGCGTCGGAGTGGGCGCATTTCGTGACGGTGCATCAGCCTCCGGGGGTCGAAATCCACGCCCTGGTGCGCGTGGATGGCTTCACACATGGAGGGCTGTCGGCCTGCCATTATACGGATCGAGCGACAACGCTGGCGGCGCTCGCCCATGAGTGTTGGCACCAGTATGTGAATGCTTGTTCGACGTCGCCCATTCCGGCGTGGCTGGACGAAGGGCTTGGTTGCTCGTTCGAGACGCTCCAGATCACCGGTGGCGTGCGCAACTTTGGCCCCGAGCACAACACGATCAGGCTCAACGGCCTGCGCAAGGCGATCGCCGAGCAAAGGCTTTTGCCGCTGAAACAACTCGTGAACTCTGACGCCACCACCGTCAGCCGCTACTACAACACGGATCTGACGCAAACTTACTACGCACAGGTCTGGGCTTTGGTGACGTACCTTCGCCACGGTGCGGACCGAAAACACGCCAAGTCGTTCGATCGGCTTCTGGAGGAGATTGCCGCGGGCCGGTTCATGGCTCGAGTCAGCGCGTTCAAGCTGCACGAGCCGGGCGCGGGTGACCTGACGTTCGGCGAAGCTGTTCTTGCCGCCTACTTCGGGGCATCTCCGGACCGACTCCACGAGGACTACATCCGCTACCTGGTCGACATCGCAGAGTAGTGCCGCAGAGCGTCGCTGCGTCCGGCGCGCTTGTGCTATCCGCCCCGAACGACGCGTGGCGTGCGTCTGGGGCCGGTAACCGACAGACACATCGTAGTTTTTGGTCGCGGAGCGTTTTGCGGGCGTAGGCCTAACACAAGTGCCGTTCGGCGTCCGTCGAAGAAAGGCGCGAGTTTCGCGCCTTGGGACCGTGGGCGCCGGTCGGTTACCGGAACACGACGCGCGATTCTGATTTTACAGCTCAGTCACAAGAGGAGTTGCATCATGAACGGAAAAGCCGCCGGGATCTTGATCTCGATTGCCGTACTGGCTTTCGTCTGCACCGGTTGTGCGACCATGCTTTCGGGGACCAGCCAGGGCGTCACCATCACCTCGAGCCCGCCCGGTGCGTACGTGAAAGTGGGGCAGCAGAGTGGGGTCACTCCGGTGACGCTCTACGTTCCGAAAGGCAAGGACTACGTCGTCGAGGTTTCACAAGGGCCGGACAAGCGCATCGTCTCGTTGGAGAGGAACGTTGACGGCTTTACGTTCTTGAACATCATCCCGCCGCTCTGGCCGGGGTTCATCGTGGACGCGGCTACCGGTTCGATCATGAGGTATGATCCCGACGTCGTATCTGTCGACTTCAGAACGCCCCAGGCAGCGGACGACGCCATCCTGACTGCGTTTCCGCAGCACTAGCACGGCGTTTCACAAGTCCTGCGACTACGCTGAGCGGCCGGGCATCGTTCTGACGTCGCACACCGCCGGGCTCCGCCAGACCGTGCCATCCGCGTGCGGCGGGCGGCGGTTTTGCGACGGGGCGTGCGCGATCGGGTTCCGTCCAGGCTCAGCCACGCTACAATGCCGAGGCGCGCAGGGGATCGCCAGGCGGTTGGTGACGTGCGCGCGGTTGGCCAACGGCCCCTGATAGGACGTCGCCCTTGTTTTCGATCAGCGTGGAAGCCGCGTTTCTGGCACACCATCACTTAAGACTGCATGACGGTACGTACGAGAACCCGCACAAGCATGATTGGGTCGTGCGCGCCCACTTTGCCCGTGCGGACCTGGACGCTGTGGGGATGGTGCTGGATTTTACGGCCGTGCAGGAGGCGCTGGATGCGATCGTGGCGCGGCTGGATGGGACCGACCTGAACCGACACGAGGACTTCGAGGAGATCAACCCGACGGCGGAAGAGGTCGCTCGTTACATCGCGGAGCGTCTGGCCGGGCGCGGTTATACATCGGTCACTCGCGTAGAGGTGACCGAGGAGCCGGGGTGTGTTGCCGCGTTTCATCCCGAGCTAGCGACGTAGAATCCAGCGGGGTCGCTCGGTTTGACGATGAAAAAGGCGAGCCGTAGAATAGTGGCGACGCGGATGGGACGTTAGTCTCACCATCTGGGGCTACACCGAGATGAGCATTATCTGTCAACTTTGCCACGAGGCCAAAGCCGCGGTGCACATTACCGATATCGTTCCGGAGAAGCGTGAGCGCCATTTGTGCGAGGACTGTGCCGAGAAGGAAGGCGTGATCATCAAACAGGGTCCGAGCACGGGCGAGATCCTCCAGCAGTTTCTCAAGCAAAAATCCGTTGCGAGCGGTTCGGCGGACATCAGTTGCCCGAAATGCGGCTGCACCTTCCGTGAATTCCAGGTCAAGGGGCAACTGGGCTGCCCACACGACTACGAGGTGTTCAAGAGCGTCCTCGGTCCACTTATCGAGCGGGCCCACGGGGGCGCCACGCAGCACGTCGGTAAGGTGCCCGCCACCGCTGACGCGACCATTCAGAAACAAGCCGGACTGCTGCAGCTTCGGCGAGAGCTGGAGGGCGCCATCCAACAAGAGGACTACGAGCGGGCTGCAAACCTGCGCGACCGCATCAAAGAGCTGGAATCGGAAGCCGAATGACGCTCGACGAGCTAAGCCGAACAACGGGTGAGTGGCTTCGCGGCACGGGAACGATGTCCGACGTGGTCATCTCGTCCCGAATCCGCCTGGCGCGGAATCTCGCGGACTACCCGTTTCTGAGCACCGCGAGTTCCACCCAGCGCACGGAGATCTACCGGCGCGTCGCCGACGCCATCACTTCGGCACCCTGTGACAACGACGCCTTGATGGTCAACATCGAGGAGATGGACCCGATCGACCGGGAGCTTCTGGTGGAACGGCACCTGGTCAGTCGTCAGCACGCGGCCGCAGAGGGTTGTCGCGGCGTCTCGATCTCCAAGGACGAGACGCGGTCCGTCATGATCAACGAGGAGGACCACCTGCGCATACAGACGATGCGGAGCGGTCTCGAACTCGAGGGTCTGTGGGAGGCGAGCAGCGCGCTCGACGATGCGTTGAGTCGGGAACTCGCCTTCGCCTTCGACCGGGAATACGGGTATCTGACGGCATGCCCGACGAACGTGGGCACCGGGATTCGGGTCTCGGTCATGCTGCATCTTCCGGCGGTTCGGTTGACGAAGGAAATCGAGCGGCTGGCTCAGGCGGCCCGGGACATGCGGTTGGCGGTTCGTGGGGTGCAGGGCGAAGGCACCGACGCGTTGGGCGATTTGTATCAGGTCTCGAATCAGACCACGTTGGGGGTATCGGAAGCACAGATCATCGAGATGTTCAGCAAGACGATCATCCCGAAGATGGTGGAGTATGAACGACTCGCCCGCGACAAGCTGGTCAGGGACAGCGCCCACGAACTCGATGACAGGATCTGGCGGGCCTACGGTGTCCTGTCGAACGCACGCCGCATTGCGAGCGACGAGACCCAGGGGTTGCTTTCGCCGATTCGCATCGGCGTGCACCTCGAGCGGTTTGATCTGCTGGACATCGCGACACTCAACGAGTTGTTCCTACAGACGCAACCGGCCCATTTACAGAAGCTGCACGGATCGTCGTTGGATGGAGAACAGCGGGACGTGGTTCGGGCGGACTATCTGCGCCGGCGACTTCTCGCCAAACACGGCTAGGCAGGGTTCGCTGACGCGCTACAGTCCGGTCAGCAGCTCGGAGACCTGTAGCCCGAGAGAGTTGCTGATTCGCGCCAGCGCCCAGATCGAGGCTGCATTCTTTCCCAATTCCACCTGTGAGAGCTGTGAGGTCGTGAGGTCGGTCCGGTCGGAGAGCTGGCGCAGCGTCAGATTCTGTGCGAGGCGGTGGCTTCGAATGCGCTGGCCGATCAGTCGATTGAGTTCGCCTTCATCGGTATAGATAATGCCCATGCGCTGGCACGCTCGCTCGATAGAACTGATCAGCTCCTCCTGCTTGAAGGGTTTGGAGATGTAGTCGCACGTTCCGCGGCGCATGGTCTCGGTTGCGCTGCGAAGGTCAGGATAGGCCGTCATGACGATGCAGCTCATGCGATCGTCGATCTTCTTGAGCTGCTCGACCACCTCCACGCCTTCCATCTTCGGCATGCGCAGATCGATCAAGGCGATCTGGTACGATTCCTCCTCGGCGGCCTTTAATGCCTCGTCAGGATCGGTGCAGGTTCGAGGCGTGTAACCGTGATCCTCCAGCAACAGACCGACTGTCTTGCAGATTGAGGGATCGTCGTCGATCACCAGGACCTTGATGTGATGTCGTACACCCATTCTCGTCGACCTCCACCGGCTCCGTTGGCGTTGGAATGTCTGCGAAGCCGTACTTTCGCGGTTCAGTAATACTCCCGGAACTTCGACCGTTGCTTCATTCCTCACCGCGCACGACCTAAGCTGTCCCGCTCGTGGGGACCGATGTTCGGATGAACGGTACCGACGCATTGGATCGTAGAGAATCCGTAGGCGGAGACTGCACACGAACAACGTTCGCTGCGCATGCGCACCCATACTTTAGAGAAATGCACACCGCGTCTCCTAACCTTCGGTCATTCCGACCGACCGCCCTGCGCCGGCGTCAGCGATTGACGGGACGTCGGGCCGACGCAACGAATGCCTCCGACGAAGTTGGCTGAGCCAATCCGTCTTTCGTCCCGTCAGGTCACGGTGGGATTGTAACGCACCACTTGACCGAATTCCAGCACAACGCGAAGACTCTGAGCCGGTCACCCGAGTTTTGTTCCGAATTCGGTCGCGCTTCGCACTACAGGCCAGAGAATTGCACTGCGAGCGGATACCGGTTATCGGGCGTTGGCTGCAATGAGACAGCGCCTGGAGACTGCCCGCAGCGGTTTTCTGCTCGGGGACCGCTTCGGACGGCGGTACGGGCTACTGGGATTCCAATGCGTCCAGCGAGACGTCGAAGCGACCAACGGCGTCTGCGGTGAGCAGAAAGACGCCGTCGCGGTTCTCGACCGCGGCGTAGAATCCGCCGTTGCCGGCGCGTTTTCCCTGCCGGCTGGAAACGCGAAGTACGTGACGAGAGCCTTCGGACATTTGGACGACCGCCTCGCGCTCGGGGCTCGTCAGCCCGTATGATGACAAATCAGCCGCGGCGTATTCGACGAAGCGTTCGGTCCTCAGATCCGCGAGTTGAACCAGCAGGTTCTTCACCTTCGCCGCATCGAGGGGCAAGTCAGGCTCGGCGGCGTAGACCCACTTGTCATCACGCCGGTCGAACGTGTGGGTCGATTCGTGTGCCGTGATCGAAAAGCGGGTCACGTCGGTTTCGTCGAAGTCGAGCACGCGATCGGCGCGGTACTCGGACCGAAGCTGACTGAGGAAGTCCCGCGGCATCTCGAAGATCACCGGTCGATCGGTGCGCTGTACGTAGACCTTGCCGTCGTGATCGGCAACCTGAATGGTGATTGTCTGGGAGGGGGGCTGCACCTCGACCGGCTGTGCCGAGGGTGTGGCATCCGAGTCGGTCGCAGTCTCGGTGTCCGTGTCGGCGCCGCCGGGTTCGGGTGTCTCGATTCGGTATTCCTTCTGGGGTTTATAGGTCAATGAGAGCGTGGCGTCAGGTGCGTGGAGGCCGAAGGCGCTGGGCTCACCGGTCTGCGTGACGACCTGCTGAGCCCGCAAGCCGCCAAGTGTCTCGACGAGTTTGTCCATCCGCTCGGTGTTGAGGTCTGCCTCGACGGGCTCGGCCATGGTCCAGTCGCCGTCGCGTTTCGCAAATGTCACGTCGGTCGTTTCCCCGGAGGCGGAATCGGACACGCTGAGCGCGATTCGCTCGTACCGGCTGGGGAGCACGTCGATGACGGTTCGTTCTCGATAAAGATGCGGTCCGTGAAGCAGCTTGTCGACGTCGGCCTTGCGGACCTTTCCGATCGAGGCCACCTCGTTACGGCGGACATAGACCAGTCGCCTGGTCGTCGGGTCGGAGTACGCGCCGACGGTGATCCGTTCGACGCCTTCGACGCCGGGAATGGTAAGCTTGAATTCCGCCTGGGGGCGGTCCAGGCCGTACGCCGCGGGATCGATCGTGTCGGCGTCCACAAAAGCGACGGCCTCGAGCGAATCGAGGGCACCGAG
>JASFUW010000262.1:0-7368 GCA_050050135.1 Phycisphaerae bacterium | reverse complement strand
TAGGACTGGAGGATATCCGCAAGTCGCACGTAGAAGTCACCCGTGGCATCGAGCCTTCCGAGTGCGTGCACCAGTTCGCGTTTCTGTTGTCTCACCGCCGCTCGAGGTTTCCGTCGTCGATAAGCCCAGCGGCCGGTGATCACCACGATGACGCATGCAGGGCCCGAGACCAAAACGGCAAGCACGCCGCCGAAATTGAGTGGCGCGACGACCACATCGCCTAGCGTCGCGTGGTTGGCACCCAGGCTGACCATCGGCTCACGCCTCGCCTGTTCCGACCGGCGAGTGTCGGGCGGCGGCGAAGTGTCGGTTACGGTTTCCATGGCCGCCGCGCCGACAAGGCTGCCCGGCCTGACCTCGATCGGAATCGGCAAGCTGTAGACCGTCTCGTATTCCTTCTGCTCGTATTCATAGTAAACGAGCGGCAGGGCGGGCAACTCGGTGACCTCCTCGCTCCGCGGTCGTACCACCTGTGTGAACGTGATGGTGCCGTCGTCGACCTCGCCGCCGTCAACGGTCGAGGACACATCGAAATCGCGCGTCAGCTCCGGAACCTGGCCCAAGGGCGGCGGCACGAAGTTCGGTCCGACACTCTCGCCGGATATCTTCATGGTCAGCGTCAAAGGAGACATGGCCGTCGCCGACGTGCGATCAAGCTCGGTGACAAACGCGAACGATTTGCCCACCGCCCCGCGATAGGTCGGCGGGCGTGTGATCCCGGGCGGGTCGATGACGAAATGTGGCGGGACTTCCGCGACGCGCGCAAACTGCCGCGTCTGCGAGCTGGAAAAAAAAGTATTCGCCGTCCGTCGTTCTTCCTTGATCTGCAACAGCAACACGACGCGCAGACCGTCCAGCGACAGTTCGCCGGTCGCCAGCGGTGTGATCTTCAGCGCAAAGCGCAGCAACTGCTCTTTCTGCCCGTTGTACTCGCCGCCGCCCAGCAGCATTCTGACGCGGCGGTCGTCGAGGCGTCCATCAACCGGAACCCCTCCCCAGTCGGGATACGAGGGGCGATTGACAGGCTCGACCTTGATGTAATCCTTGCTCGCGAACAGCGCCTGGCTGAGATCGACCGCCGCGCCTTGAAAATCGCCACGGAAGTAGACCTCGTAATCGACGGTGAACGGCTCACCGACAACGGTCTCTTCACTGCTGGGGACGCCGCGACAGGCGAAGATGTCCCCGGTGCCGCTCTGACGCACTGCAAGTGTGAGCGGCTCGGCCAGCACGACCTGCCTACCGCCGGGCAGTTCGATCGTGTCAATCGCGAAGTTGCCCGGCTCGGTCGCTGTCACATCAAATGAAAAAAGCGAGCCTGTTTCCCGACTTCGGTACCGCTGCGCAGAGGGCGCGATCCGAATGCCCTCCGGCCCGACGAGTTTCAACTTGGTGGATTGCGGTAGTCCCCGGATCAGAACGTGCACGGTCGTGCGGCTTCCGACAACGAGGGACGACTCGCCGACCTGTGTGCCGACGACAACGAACGGCGACACCCTGAGCGTGACGGGGTCCGCCGGCACGCCGTCGAATGTGATTCCCGATACCTCAAATGACCCGAGCTTTTCGGCCTGAACTTCAAAGGTATGAATGGTAATGGGCAGACCGTCTCGGTCGCGGACCTCAACGCGGCCGATCCGCATCGGTCGTATCCTCAGGCCGTCAATGTCAGGAACCACCGGCTTAGCGCCGGGGCGGACGCCCTCGTAAAACACCTCCAGTGTCGCGGTGTCGCCCACCAGAATCTCGGGAGGGTCGATCTTGGCCGTGCGGAAGCGAAACGGTGCCTCGCCAACAACCAGCGTGAACGGTCCGTCCTTCAGCATGGTACCGCCTACTGTAAGCGAGATCTCGGGAATCCTGAACGTTCCCGTCCTTTGTGGTGTGACGATGAACTGGTAGCGGGCGGTGGTCCTGCCGCTGAACAGGTCCCTCCTGACGCTTGGTCGACCATAGCGCTGGATGTCCAGCGCTGTAACTGACGACACGGTTGGCCAACCCGCGTTGCGGGCGTTGATGACTTCGACCGTCAGCAGCGTCTGCGTGCCCAGGTAGATACGGCTGGGACGCAGTTCGCCCACCAACCGGGCCGCGTAACCGGATGCCGGTGCGAGGAACGTCCCCGCGGTTACGGTGATCACGGCGACACTCAACCTGAGTCTGGTTGGTAACATGTCGTTTACCAATCCTTGATCACCGTCCGCGGGCGCCGTTGATAAAGCTGACGCTCAGCCTGCTCGCGTTCCTGGTCCGCGCGCTCCACCGCGCGCCGGGCGTTTTCGCTGCCTTGATCCTCCTGTTCCTGTTGTTGCTGTTGCTGGTCCTGCTGTTTCTCCTGATCGCACTGCTGTTGGTCCTGCGGTGGCCGGAGGGCGGCAAGTGCCTTCAGAAGTTCTTCGAGCGCGCTCGCCTGTGCCACCTGTACCGGCCCGTCCGATGCCATCGGGGCCAGGGTATCCTGAACGATGGCCTTGTCGAGCCCTTCGATCGCGACCAGCATCTCGAAGTCCGCCTGCTCCAGGTGTTTGGATGCCTCGATATACGCCTGCACCTGCTCCGACTGCGCATCCGGGCTGCCCGCGGGTGGGCTGGTCATGTCCGCATTGCCCGTCGGTATCTGCTCGCGCATCTCCTCGTTCACGGCCTGCGCCTCGACGTGGATGTCATCCTGCTCGGCGCGTACCCGCTCGCCTACCTGCGCGGGCGGTCCGCCGAGAACGTCGGACCTGGCGTCGGCGGCCAACCTGCGAAGCTCGTCCAAGCCACCCTCGCCCTGTTGCCCCGGCGGCATCGTAACATCGTCGGCTTCCGCCCTTACCATTTCATTCAGCCGCGCCTGGCGAGCAGCAAGCTCCGCGATCCGCTGCTCGATCGTCTTCGGCAACAGGTCGAGGGCCGCATCGATCCTATCCAGAACATCCTGCTGCACGGACAGGGTCTCGTTCTTGTCTCTGGAGTCGATCGCGTTGAGGCAATCAGCCCGCAACGCCTCCATGTCACCCAGTGCATCCGCCAACGCCCGATTCAGTTCAGGGTCGAACATCGGAGGCGTCTCCTGGGTCCCGACCCCGGCTTCTTCCTCTGGTTGCTCCATGGCGGCGATTTGCTCGAACTGTACCTGCAACGCGGTAAGTGCGGTCAGAACCTGCGACTGGTCGTAGTGCAGTGCTGTCCTTTCCGCTTGAAGCGCTGCGCTTTCGGGCAGCGGTGCACGCCCGAGCACCAAGTCCTGCAACCAGTCGGAATCGGTGTCGACGTTGCTCACCATCTCCCTTAGCTTGGTCTGTTCGGTGCGCGCCTGGACCAGCGCCTGTTGAGGCTCCTTCGGGAACAGCCGCAAAGCGACATGCATCTGATCGAGCGCGGCCACCTGTTCGTCGAAGGATGGGGCGAGTTCCCCGTCCATCAGGTAAGCGGAAGCATCCCGCTGCCGCTCGATCGAATGCTCGAGCTGCTCTGCCGCAGCGTGGTACACCTGTTCGCGGGGCGTCTCCTCACCTTCGGCCGGCGACGCCTGAGTCTGCTCGGCGGACTCCACGAACTGCGCCAAGTGGTCGGCGAACGTACCGGTCCGCTCCATGATCTGGCGCTGAAGCCTGAGCACCGACCGCCGGGCGTCTCGCTGCGCCGCCGGGTTCTCGGGCGGATCGAGGATCAACCGACGCGTGAGACCGACGACCGTGCGCTGCTGACCGATAAGGACCTCCAAATAGGCCGGCGGGTCGTTCAGCATGTCTTCCTTCTCTTTGGCCTCGACGGCGCGTTTGAGCAACCCGAGGACGTTGCGGCGAGTGATTCTCACCGCCCGCATGTTGTGTTGCGCGTCTTCGCTCGGTTCGATGCGCTCGCATTCCCGAAAGAGCGCGATCGCTCCGAGCAGTTCATCCGCGACAGCCTTTAAGGCTTCGATGTTCTGCGGCGAGTCTGCGGGTGGTGGGGGCGTGTCCGCGCCCTCCTCCGTGTCGGGATTGAGCAACGCCTCGAGACGCGCCTTCGCACCCGAAGCCCGGATCACGCCGACATTGAAAAGCGCATCACGGCGCACCGTTACGCCGGCATCGGCTCGGCTTGCAACACCCTCGAAATGCTGAGTGGCCTTGTCCGCGTCGCCAAGACGGAGGTGGCACAACCCGATGTTGTATTCGACGGACGCATCATTTCCCGATTGGTCCCGAGCCTGCTTATACAGCTTCAACGCCTGCTCGTAGTGCGACTCCTGAAACTGCGTCTGCGCATCCACCAGCAATGAGGTAAGCTCGCCCGCGTGAACGCTGGCACAAAGGACCAGAAAGAGGCCCGACCTCGGACGAATCATGTTGATGCCTCCAATCGCCGCGCAGGCTTCTGTTCACTGATCAACCACGAGAAAAGCACCAGCGCCATCCCCAGCCCCGCAAAGAGCTGGAACTTCTCCTGCCAGACCGTGAATCGCAACCGTTTTTTCTGCGTACCCTGCTTCGAGATGACCCGCTCGTACACGTCGGCCAGATCGACGTTGGCGGTCCCTGCGGCCAGGTACCCGCGCCGGGAGGGGATGTCTTCGATCACCGTGCGAAGCGATTCGTCATCCAGCCGCGTGATCACTTCCGTGCCCTTGTGCTTCAGCATCTCGATCCGCCCGTCGATCTCGATGGGAATCGGTGCGCCTTCCCGACTGCCGAAACCGATCAGATACATACCGACACCGAGTCGATGGGCCTCGAGCGCCATCTCCCGGGCATGTCCTTCATGGTTCTCTCCGTCGGTCAGGACGATCAATACGTTCGCGCTTTCCTCTTCGGGCTTGCCCTCGTCTGTCATAACAGTGTCACCGATCGCGGGTTCCCCTTGCGCGGCCGCAGCCGTGCCCTGTGCGGCGGCATCCCGAGTAAGACCGAACACATCGTGCGTCGCCTTGTAGATCGCATCACCCAGGTTCGAGCCGCCCACGTCGACGCTGTTAAAGGAAACGCGCTGCAGCACGGACTGGAAGTGCGTGTAGTTCGGCGTAAGCGGACACTTGAGCTCCGCATCACCGGCGTACGCCAGCAGGCCGACCTGATTGCCCGCCGGCAACCGGGCGACGAGTGAGGCGACGGCTGCCTTCGCTGCCTCCAGACGCGACGGGTCGACGTCCCGGGCACGCATGCTGTTCGATACGTCGAGCAAGAAGAGGATGTTCTGACCCTGCTGCTCGAGCTCGACCTCCTTCGGCGCCCACTGCGGTCTGGCAAGGGCGAACACCAACGCAGTGGCTCCGAGCAGAAAAACGCAGAACCTCACGATCGGCCGGGACCACGAACGCCGCGGGCTGACGTCGTCCAGCAGCGACCGAGATACGAACAACCTGAGCACGCGCGTGCGCCGGCGAAGATCGACCGCGAACAGGATCGCCAACGGCACCAGCAACCACAACCAACGCAACGCCTCGGGGTTACTCAGATTAAAGAAGTCTGGTGACACGACTACGGCGCTCTCCTCAACCATGTTGCACACATCAGAACGTCGGCGGCCAAGGCAGCCAGAGCAGCCAACAGAAACGGTCGGTACCGTTCCTCACGCGTGAAGACGACCCGTGCACCGACGTCCGACCGTTCGAGTTCGTCGATCCGGGCGTAAATATCCTTGATCTGGTCTCCGCTGGTCGCCAGAAAATGCTCACCGCCGGTACGCCGGGCGATGCGCCGGGCCTGCTCGATGGCGTGGTTCACGACGGCGGCTTCCTGCTCCGCGCGTAGCTGGGTGAAAGAGGCGAACAACCCCCGCTGCCTGGGAACCACGACCTCCACGGTCCCATCCGGCCGCTCGCGGTAACGCTGATTCGACAGGATCTGAATGAAATACACCTTGATGCCGGTTTCCACCAGTTCCTTGACGGTTTCTTCACTCGGGAAGTCGGGAGACCGTTGCGCGTCAGCCACGGTCGGCTCACCGTCAGTCAGCAAGACCATCACCTTACTCTTGAGGTCGTACGCCTTGAGCCCCTCCGTCGGACGGCCGAGATCCTCCCCGAGCAACATGAGCTTGCGTCCGGCGTATTCGATGGCGCTCTTGAGGGAGGTGAACTGCATCGGGTTGGTGCGCGGAGCGCGCCGGCCCCACTGATCCTTCACGACGCCGGCCCGGTTCGGATCGTCCGTCGGTTTCCCATACTGGTCGAGGTACGGCTTCTCCGCGGACATGCGATCCATCAACCCCGCGAGCGACGTATGGTCCAGACTGAAGGGATGATCCGTCCGCGGAAATGTCGCAAACGTAAACAGCCCGATCAGATCATTCGGGCGCCCTTTCAGCTCCTCATCGTCACCCTCGACGAACGCCTCGAGTGCCTCCTTTGCGACATCGAACCTCAGCATGAGCTTGTCGTTGTACATGAGCTTGTTGTCCGGATCGCCCATGCTTCCCGACCGGTCAACCAGCATGGCGATCGCCATTCCCTCGCTCGGCAGCTCTTGCGTCTCGATTTCCCGCAACGGGCGCGCGAGCACGACGATCAACAGAACCAGTGCCGAAGTGCGCAACAAGGGGATCAACGCGCCGCAGCGCTGGCGGAAGCTGCGCGGCAGTCGTTGGAGGTTCCTGATCGACGGATAGCGCACCGCAGCCGTGATCGGGCGTCGCCTCGCAATCAACAAATACGCCGGGATCAGCAGCAACAGCCATAAGGCATGCGGATTGTCGAGGTGGACGTTCACGCTCGCCCTCCCTCGCCGCTCGACGTCTGCACGATGAAATCGCGCGCGGTGTCGAACGCGCGCTGAATGGTGTCCGTCTGAGGCTTGGCGCGGGCGAACTTCACCTCGTCAGCCGCGGTCAGAAACGGCTCGAGAACGTCCCGGTGCCTCGCCACCGCCGGAGCCGCCGTGATGTTGCCGAGGAACTCCTCCGTGGTTTGTTCGGGTGCGCGCAGTCCGAACGCCAGTTCGATGTAGTCCCGAATGATCCAGGTGATCTCGACAAAGAACGGCTCGATCTGGCCCTTGGCGATCAGGTTCTTCGCCGCCAGCGCCCGCAGCGCTTCCATAGCGATCTCGTGGGCGGGCCTGGGCGGAGGCGCCGGCCGGGGACGCCGAACGAGGTACACCAGCAGCGCAACGAGCACGACAGCGCCCCCGATTCCCCCCACGACCTGCGGCCACGTCCGGCGGCGCGCCGCCTGAATCTGCTCCACGGTGACCAGTCCGTGGAACGGCTTCAGTTCTAGCATTTCAGCCGTCGCTGGCGTCTCGGCAACCTCGAACTCGATCGGGGTACTTTCGATGGTCTCTTCCCGAATTTGATCCTTTTTGTGGTAGTACACCTCCAGGGCAGGCCACTCGAACGCACCGGGATACTCCGGTTCGAGTTCATACTCGCGAACGAGCAGCGTCTGCGTCTCTTCCTTCGTTT
>JASFUW010000261.1:0-7375 GCA_050050135.1 Phycisphaerae bacterium | reverse complement strand
CGGGCCGGTCGAGGTCCGGCAGGTGGCGGGGCTGGTCGCTCGACGCATCATCTGTCACGCCGGCGAGGGTGAGAGACTCGAAGCCGGGGGTCGATTCGGACTGATCAAATTCGGATCGCGGACCGAGGTCGTGATTCCGCGCTTGCTTGAGACCGAAATAACGGTGAAGCTCGGGGATAAAGTTCGCGCGGGTTTGACGGTGATGGCGCGACAGCCCGATGTATCAAGCGGCGGCGGAACGCGGTCGTGCTCCGGGTCGCAGGCAAAGGAGCCCTCGCTGGCGATCCCGGAGGGCGGCTAACCCGGGTAGGACGATCCGGCAAGATCATGGCCATACTTGCAAGGCTACCTAAGAGGAAACGGCGCCGGCCGCGGCGGCGCAGGTTGAAGTCGCTCGCGTTTGCGCCGACGCTCGTGACGCTCGGGAATCTGCTCTGCGGCTTTGCGGCGATTCACTTTGCGCTCCAGGCGGTGCGTGTTGGCGGCGGTGCCAGTTCGGGGGCGCAATGGGACAACCTGTTCGTTGGGGCGGGTCTTGTACTTTTGGGTGGGGTGTTCGATTTTCTGGATGGGCTGATCGCGCGGGTGACGCGGAGCACGACCGACTTCGGGGGTCAGCTCGATTCGCTGGCTGACATGATCACCTTCGGTGTCGCGCCTGCGACACTGATGGTCGTCTTCATCGGTCGGGCGCTGGCGCCGGACAGTGTACTCCCGTCGCCGGTCAGTCAGGACTTCGGCGGGCGGGCGGCGTGGATTTCGGCGGCGATCTACGTACTCTTCGCTGCCGTGCGTCTGGCACGCTTCAACGTCGAGCACGCCAAGGTGGATTTCGATTACCGGATGTTCAGGGGTCTTCCGACGCCTGGTGCGGCTTGCGTGGTCGTGGCGTTGATCCTTTTTCAGGTGCAGATGGGGGAGCTGGGGCGTGCGATTACGGTTTATTCGATGCCGTTCGTGGCGTTGGCGCTTGCGTTTCTGATGGTCAGCCGGATTCCGTATCGGCGTTTTCACCGGGCGTATTTCCTGGGTCAAAAGCCGTTCAGCCAGGTCATGACGTTCGTGGTGTTGCTGGCGTTTTTCTGGTCGCTGAAGGCGCCGATGTTGCTTCTGATCGTGCTGTGGTACGCGGCGAGCGGTCCGTTGTTCCAGGCCGTTCGTCTGGTTCGCGGGCCGAGGAAATCGGGGACGGAAGAGCAGGCGAAATCGGACGAGGGCGAGCGGCGTAAGTTCGCGTAGAGTCCCTCTGGGCGTACGCGGCCAACAGGTTCCAACGGCTGACGGGGATGGGCGTGGACGCGGGGCGCAACGAGACGGAGAGGTGCGAATGACGCAGGACGGGCAGGGTGCGGTTCGGGTACGATTTGCGCCGTCACCGACGGGGTACCTGCACATCGGCGGGGCGCGAACGGTTCTGTTCAACTGGCTGGTCGCGCGACAGGCGCTTGGCACTCTTGTACTCCGGATCGAGGATACGGACCGGACCCGGCACGTCGAAGACTCGATCGCCAAGATTCTGAACGATCTGCGATGGTTGGGGCTGGACTGGGATGAAGGGCCGGAGGCGGATGGCGATTACGGGCCGTATTTTCAGAGTGAGCGGCTGGACCGTTACAACCATCATATCGAGAAGCTTCTTTCCGCCGGGCACGCGTATTACGCGTTGGAGACGCCGCAGGAGCTGCAACGGATGCGCGAAGCGGCGGAGGCGAGGACGGGGGGGTTTCAGTATCCCAGACCCGATCCGCTTCCGACCATAGAACAAGGCCAGACGGCGCGGGCCGCGGGGAAGTCGGCCGTCGTGCGGTTCAAGATGCCTTCGCACGACCTGACCGTCGTCGACGAGGTTCTCGGCGAAGTTACGCTCAAGGCTGAGCACTTCGAGGATTTCGTCATTCAAAAGAGTGACGGTTTTCCGACATACCACTTTGCCTGCGTGGTCGACGACGCCTTGATGGAGATCACCCACGTGCTCCGCGGGCAGGAGCACCTGATGAACACGCCGAAGCACGTTGCGCTGCAACGGGCCCTGGGGTTTGTCACGCCTCATTACGCACACATGCCGGTCATCATCAACATGGACGGGAGCAAGATGAGCAAGCGCGACAAAGAGAAGGCGGTCAAGGCCGGGCTTGCGCCGCCCGAGATTGACGTGCACGACTTTCGCGCGGCCGGGTATCTGCCGGAGGCGGTGGTCAATTTTATCGCTCTGTTGGGCTGGTCGACGGGCGACGATCGCGAATACTTCGACACTTCGGAGATGGTGGCGCGTTTTCGGATCGACCGTATCGGCAAGACGAACGCCCGGTTCGATCGTGAGAAGCTGCTTTCGTTCAACACCGAGTGGGCGACGCGGGTGAGCGCAAAGCGTCTGCTGGGGGCGTTCAAGGATTACATCGCGGTCAATCAGAAGGTTCTGCCCCCGGGTTGGCGCGAGGCTGATGACGCGCGGTTGGCGGAAGTGCTGCGCGTGTGCGCCGGGTTCAGGACTTTTCCCGATGTCGTGAAGAAGGCGGGGTTTCTGTTCGTCGAGGACGATGCCGTCGAGTACGACTCGAAAGCGTTGAAGAAGGTACTCGGCAAGAACGATCGCGAGGGTTTTCGCATGCTCGAGACGCTCGCGCCACTTTTGCGGAATCTGGCGGATTGGGGACCCGACTCGCTGCAGCGTTTTTTCGAGGACCTCTGCAAGGAGCACGACGTCAAGCTCGGCAAGGTGGCCCAACCGATTCGTGTGGCGGTCAGCGGGACGACGATCAGCCCGTCGATCCACGACACGCTGCATATGCTCGGCAGGGAGCGCACGCTTGCCCGCATCGATCGATGCTTGTCAATCCGTGACTGATCGCTGACCCACGGCGAGCGCACGTACGCGGTCACGCCACGGTTGGCCGCAAGCGCGGATGGACGGTCCCAGCATTGTAGAAACGGTTCATGCCCTGTAGCTTGTTGTCGAAACGTGTCCGGGGGGCGTTTGAATGGGGTTCACGGCGCCGGCGGTGTGGTAGACTGCCAGAGGTGGCGCATGCGGGCGAACGGGGTCGTTCATGCCACGGTTCGGCTCGGGAACGACCGGTCGGTCGCGCCTCAGAGGTACGCAAAGGATGCCCGGTGTGTCTGCCGATGAACGAGTGGGGTCTCGCTCGCCGGTACTGCCCGGGCTGATGTGCGCGTACGCTGTGTCTGGTCTCTGCTTTCTTTCCGGCGGCGTGGGCACAGCCAGAACGTCAGGGGCAACCGGCGTTTCCTTTGAACGGGAAGCGCAGGTCCTTATGGTCACGGTGCTTTTGCGAACCCTTCAACAAAGGAGTGTCCTCGATGAAGTCTAAACTCGCATGTCTGTTCCTGGGTCTGGGGCTGGTCGTGTCGGCGAGCGTCCGGGCTGAAGATCAAATCAACAGGACCTTGGCGACGATCCCGGGCGATGCCATGGGATTTGTGCTTGTTCCGAGTCTGAAAACGTTGGATGCGGACTATCAGCAGGCTGTGATGGACATGGGCTTGCAGCCGATGGTGCAGCCGCCGTTCAACTCGCTGGTCGGGGCACTGAAGACGTTCATGCCGATGCTCGGCGGGCTCGACGAGAGCGGGCCGTTGGCGGTGGTGTTCATGCCTGCGGCGTCGTTGCCGGAGATCTCGATGAGCCAGGCGCTGTTGGTCTCGACCAAGGACCCGAAGGCGATGATCGAAGCGATGGGCGGTCAAGCCGGGGAGGGCGGTTTATGGAGCGTGACGCTCATGGGCCAACCGGCTCATGCGGCTGCGGGAAAGGACCGGGTCATTCTCGCCCAGCAGGCGAGAATCGTCACGGCGGTCAAGGAGAGCAAGTCGAACATCGCGACGAGGCTCAAGCCGGAAACGCGCAAGGCGTTCGCGAACCTGGACGTGGCGATCTGGATCGATGCGGACCGCCTTTTCAAGCTGATCAAGCCGCTCGTTGACGGATTCATGACAACGGCGATGGCGATGCAACAGGCGTCCGGCGGACTCGAAGCGAAGAGCGCGGAGATCAACAAGAAGAACATGGACGCGTTCTTTGAAGGGACGTCGACGCTTTTGATGGGTGTCGCCCTGGACAAGGGCGGGCTCGGGTTGCGTGGGGCGATGGAGGCCAAGGCAGGGAGCGAACTGATCAAGCAGCTCAGCGTGAGGACGACGACGGAGTCGCTGCTCGGCGGTCTGCCCGCGTCCGACTACCTGTTCGCTTTCGGTGAGACGATCGATCCGGGTCAGATGGAATCGGCGACGGAGCAACTGGATGTGCTGCTGACACCGCCCGCTGACGCGGAAGGGGTGGACACCGAGACGATGAAGAAGCTGAAGGGGTTGCTCAAGGAGGCGGTTTTGCTTCTGACGGGACTCCGCGGCACGGTCGAGGCGTTACCACCGGGTCCCGACGGGCTGTTCGGTTTATCGCTGATCATCGACACGTCGGACAGCAGGAAGGCGATCGAACTCAAGACGGAACTGATCGAACATGCCAAGGCACTGGCGGTCGGAATGGCAGAGAAGGCGGGGGAGGACGAGGTGGTCGAGTTGGCGGGGGCGCTTATGCTGAATGCGGAAGCCGAGGAGATCGGCGGTGTCAAGGTGATGCACGCCGGGTTCGACCTCGAGAAGATCAAATCGATCGACGACGAGGATCGCGAGGACATTTTCAAGGTGATCGGCAAGGAGGGCTTGCTGTTCCGCATGGCTCCGGTGAACGCAAAGCGAATCGTTGCGTCGTTCGGCGGCGGCAAGGGGCGGATGGCCGCGCTGATGGAGAGCGCGAAGAAGGATGCCGCACCTTTGGAGGTGGACGCGGGGATCACAAAGGTGGCTGGGGCTCTTCCGGCGGAACGTGCCTCGGTGGCTTATCTCGCAGCCGATCGGATCTTGGCCAGTGTCAACCAAGTCTTGACGACTTTGGAAGAAGATGCGCTTCCGGTGACCGTGGCGCCCATTCACGCACCGCTGGCGATGGCGACCCGGGGCGGCGATGGGTGGGTCGAGTTCGACATGTTCTTCCCGACCGAGCTTCTGGTGGCCGGCAAGAACGCGGCGATGACAATGATGGGTCAGCAGCAAACGGCTCAGCCGAGCCAACCGCCCTCCTCCGGCAGCCAGAACCCGTAGACGCATCTGCGTGACGCGGTCCGGGTGCAGGTGCGTAAGGAGGAAATGGAATGTGGAATCGAGAAGGCGTAGCCGGGGTGTTGGGGAGGCGACCCCTGTTGCCTCTGGCGATCGTGGCTGCGTTCTGCTGCGCTGCGCAGACGGATAGGAAGGTGGATGCCGTCAAGCCGGCACCGGCACCGGTGGAAGCGGCGACGGCGACCGACCATCTCGCTGAGGCTGCGGTTGTGCTCAAACCGCGACTCGAGCTGCATGTACCGTCCGTTGTTGCGCTGGTCGAGAAGACGAGCGCTTCCCACAGCGGGGTATTCCTTGAAACGATCCGGGACGTTGTTCGAGAGATGTTTACGGCGTCGGCGGACGGGATCGACGCGGCGGAAGCTCGGGCGATCGCCGCGCGGCTCGCCGAGTGGTCGGACACGTCACTCAGTGCGTTTATCTTTGCACCTGACCGGGAGGGTCGCCTTCAGTGGTCGGTCCGGGTGAACTGGTCCGTGGAGACGTTACGCGAGCGGCTGGGCGCGATCCTGGAGTTGGAGGCTGCGGCTGAGTTGTTTGAAGGTCTGCGTTTGAAGGCCGGCCCGCAAGTCGGCGGAGAGCTCGCGCTTTCGGACTCGACGCTTGCGTACCTGACGGAATGCGGTTCGGCGCACGCCTGCGTTTCCTCGCATCGTGAGCTTGCTATTCCCAGCACGGCTGGAGTCTTCGATGGCGAGGGTGACGAGGTGCCTCTGATCAGGTGCACGTACAATCTGGTGGGGACGGAGGCGGACAGTGGTGCCACGTTCCTGTCGTCGTTCAGCGCGGTTACTGACATCGAATACACGGGTGGGGTCGATGGGGATGGTGGCTGGTCCGAGCGGGTCGCGGTCCATTGGCCTCCCATCTCGGGTGTCGGGGCGAAGACACTGTTTGGAAGGGTGAAGCAGACGTTCTACGTTCCCGAGGCGGCGTTCGGGGCGATGGCGATCAAGACGATGATGGGTCCCGGCATGTTGGACGGGATGGCCGGGTTCGGACAACAAATGGTCATGGACCCTTCCGGTGAGATGACGCTCGTGGGGGAAGCCGGGCCGGGTCCGTTGACGGCGCACGCCGAGGCCGAGCTGTGCGTCACGCTGCTTCCGGGGACGGGTTTCCTGCCGGCGCCGGACATCATCGTGCAAGCGCGCACGAAGCGTCCCCAGCGACTCATGGAAGGTATCCGTGAAGCGACGCAAAAGGCGAACGAAGGATGCGCGAAACGCGAGTGGGCCGAGCCGTGGCACGAAGTCCGCGTGCGAGATCGTGCGGTGTTCTTCAGTGACGGCGGGCAGCAGTATCCGGGCGTCATCATGCCGCTGACGATGAGGCCGGTGCTGTTCACCAACTCGGAAGTCGACGCCAAGGACCGCGAACGGAGTTTCATGGTTTTGGGCTTCACCAGTACGTCGCCGGAGCGACTGGTACGCCGCTGGCTCGATCTGCCGCGATCGAAAGATCGGCGCTATTTGCCTGAGAAGCGAAAGACGAACGGTCAATTGTGGGTGAACTGGGACGTGCTGTACCGTTGGGTCAGTCCCTACGTCAACGTGCCGATCGGAGCGGTCGCCACCGTTTTGCCGCTGCCGGCGGCGGACGAGGTCAAGTCCGACATGACCGACGCGATCGTCACCGCAAAGCTGAGCTATCAGGGCTTGAAGCTTTCGCACACCGGGCCCGTCCCCATCGGCGCGCTTGTGGTTCCGGCGCTGGTGGGTGCGTCGACGTCGATCGAGGACTCGGGCGACAGTGACCTGGCACGCGAGCGCTCGGCGTGTCGGCGTTTGAAGGTGCTTTACCACCACGCCAAGCTGTTCAAGAAGGACATCGGTCGCTGGCCGGCGGAGGTAGGCGAGCTGGACGGGTACGTCGACTTTGCAGGACATCCGGGGTTGCTTCACCCGGAGCTGTCGTCGCGCAAACGGTGGAGCAGGTGGTTCGATCGGCTGCGCGAGGCGAGTGAGGCAAAGGAAGAAGACGAATTCGAGGAAGAGCAGACCGAGCTGGACGACGATCTGTTCGTGATCGAGTGGGGCGAAGACAGCTGGCGACTCAAGCTGGCGCCGGGCACGCTTGAGCATCTCGAGGAACTTTACATCGACCAGGACGGGACGATCCACCGTCGAGAGGCGGAAGAGAAGAAGGAAGTGGGCGAGATTTCCCTGGGGAATTGGCAAGGTAGCGAGGCGGCGGTCGAGGCGGGTACGGAGCGGGCTGCGAAGAATGTCGCGGACCG
>JASFUW010000260.1:0-7411 GCA_050050135.1 Phycisphaerae bacterium | reverse complement strand
ATCCCACAGTGAGCACATTCCGCTCATTGCACTGGAGCCCGCCAAGATCCACGTGGGATGCAACGGTTTTGCGGCACCGCTGAACGAGCCGGACCCGGTTCCCAAGAATCGATACCTCTCGTTCGTCTCCGGTAGCAGTTGCATCCAGACGGCGCACCGGGTGACGTTCGACAGCCTGCCGCCGCCCAACGATGTGCTGAACGGGAAGACCATGTGGCTCGGCCCGCCGGCTGCGCGCTCGGAAGCTTCGGGCACCACGGGGCCGGAACCCGAGCCCGCGGTCACGGTCTCTTACCTGCAATGCGCACCGCACTACGCGGACTTCGGCGAGCTGGACACGGTCCATGCCTACCATAAGGGGATCATTCCGAACGGCGTGTACACGATCCAGGCCACCAAAGAAGGCTGTCCGGTCGAAGACGAGGGATGTTACACCTCCGGGTTGACGTTGACGACGAGCATGTGGGGTGACGTTGTCGGCGACTGCGAAGGGAACGCGTGTTCCGCGCCGAACGGGGTGACTGATTTCCGCGATATCACGGCGCTCGTGGACAAGTTCAAAAACGTCCCCGGCGCTGTCTCGAAGCCACGCGGTGACATTGGCGACGAGATACCGGATGGGCGCGTGGATTTCCTGGATACCGGGCTGGCCGTCCACAGCTTCCGAGGCGCCGGGTATCCCTTCGTTGTTCCGGGCGCGGCCGACTGCGAGTAGGGCTTCGGCCGGACCTCGGCGAGGACCTCGGTTGAGCCGCTCAGCCGAGGGGTGCGGTCCCGTTCCGGGCTTTACTCCGCACAATCTGACTGACATCAGGCGTTCTGGGAAGGGCGTCCGCGGACACAACTGAGAGAACGTACGATTTCCCGGCGGTTATCGGCTCCAGGGCCCGTCAGGGGCCCCCTCATCGCAAAGTTGTCCGGGAATGGCGTATAACTTGCCTGCCCGCCCCCGAAACGTGTAAACTGAATGGGTTATCGGGGGATACCGGAGGTGGAATCTTCGGGCCAACCTGACCGGCGGAATGAGCCGTTGATGCTTATGGTGGAGGCTGCGCTTTCGCGGGCAGGTTGATGCTGGCGCCGTGGGAGGGTGAAGAACGGCCGAACCTTCCCGCCCACGGGCCGATTCCTCGGGGTGACCGTCTAGTTTGACCCGACGGGATGATCCCGGCGCGACCTCGACTGAGCTCGGCCGAAGTCGCCGGGATCGATGTAAGCAGCGACATCGACTGAACTCAGCCGAACGTCTGGGAGTAGCAAAACTGTTCTAGGGAGGTGCATGGTGAGACGTTGTTCGTTCACATTACGGTCTACGATCCTGCTGACTGTGGTCATGGGGGTGCTCGGCTCGCGGGCGCACGCCCAGTACCGCTATTTCTACTTCAAGGACCCGGTACCGCTCGCTCTGGATACCGAGCGGATTGCGGTCCAGCAGTCCGGTGAGCAAGCCAAGCGCGCGGCAACCGAAGGCATGCCCCAGTTCGGCATTGCGGCGACGGCCGTCGAGAAACAGGCGGTGGACATGTGGTCGTACGTGAACCTCCCCGTAGCGAAGAAGGCGAACGCCCAGATTCGCGATCTTTCGGCGCGAATTGCAGCCGGAGGACAGGTGGATTTCGTGTCGCCGGTCTTCATGAACGCGGAAGGGCAGTCGCTGTTCTTCACTCGCCGCCTGCACGTGGGTTTCGACCCCAGCGTAGAGACGGCACGCGCGGAAGCCATCTTGAAACGGTTCGGCGCGGGGGTGATTCTGGACCGCGACTGGTCGCGGATGAAGGGCGTCTATCGACTCGAGGCCCCATCGCGCGACGGGTTTAAGGTCTTGGAAATTGCGAATGCCCTGGCGGAGCATCCTGATGTGCGCTTCGCCGAACCCGATATGATCGCCGAGGTCGAGCTGTCGTACACCCCGAACGATCCGATGTTCTCCAGCCTGTGGGGCATCCACAACACCGGACAGAGTGGTGGCACTGCGGACATGGATATGGACGGACCGGAGGCGTGGGACATCGAGCAGGGCGACTCCGGCGTCATCGTTGTCGTTATGGATACCGGGGTCCAGTTGGACCACCCGGACCTGGTGGCCCAGGTGGGTTATGGTGAGGACTTTACCGGGCAGGGTACTGGCGGGGCGCCTGGCAACCAGTGCGACTACCACGGGACGACCACATCCGGCTGCGTCGCAGCCACCATCGACAACAATCAAGGTGTGGTCGGCATCTGTCCGCACTGCACGATTGCCAGCGCACGGGTTTTCGTTTCGAACGTGCCGTGCAGCGGCTTCGGCTCGGTCTCGCCCACGTGGGTCACCAACGCCCTGGAGTGGGCCTACGACATCGGTGCCAGGGTTACGACGGCAAGTATCGGAATGCCCTCGAGCGGTACACTGACCACCAAGTTCAACACCACCCGCGACGACGGGATCATCCACTTTACGTCATCGGGCAACGGCGGCGTCGGTTCGATCGGTTACCCCGGTAACGTCGACTCGGTCAACGCGGTGGGTGCACTCGATCGCGACGGGGATCGAGCGGGATTCAGTCAATACGGACCCGACCTTGCTTACTCGGCGCCCGGGCAGTCCATTCGGACGACGATGTGGGTCGATACCTACGCAACGGTCGATGGGACCTCGTATGCATCTCCGTACTGCGCGGGCGTCGCGGGTCTGTACTTGTCGCTGGAACCGGCCCTGTCGCCCGACCTGATCGACCAGGTTCTTCAGGAGACCGCCGTCGATCTCGATCCCCCGGGGTGGGACGAGCAGTTCGGATGGGGTTTCGTGAACGCGAACAACGGTTTGAACTGGCTTCAAGCGCCGGCTGACCCGTGCGACCTGGGGAAGATCACGGCCGGCGACGCGGCTGCGGATGCCCGCTTCGGGTGGGCCGTCGCGATGGATGACGACGTGTTCGTTGTCGGTGCCCCGCGCGACGATGAGCTGTTCGCGGACGCTGGTGCTGCGTACGTATACCGGCGGAGCGGAACGAGCTGGTCCTTCGAGCAGAAGTTGCAGGCTTCGGACGCGGCGGCGGATGACAATTTCGGGTTCGCCGTCGGCGCCAGCGGAGACGTCGTCGCGGTCGGAGCGTTTCAAAACGACGGCCTCGCCCCCGATGCGGGTGCGGTCTACGTGTTCAGGTACAACGGGGCGAGCTGGGTTCAGGAGCAGAAGCTGACCGCGGCGGACGGCGCCAGTGGCGACCGTATGGGGTATTCGGTCGCGGTGGACGGCGACGTCGTGGTTGCCGGTGCGTACGCCGACGACGACGCCGGCTCGAACTCGGGCTCGGCCTACGTGTTCCGCTGGGATGATCCGACCTGGGTGCAGGAGCAGAAGCTCGTCGCGGCGGATGCGTCGTCGGGTGACTTCTTCGGATGGAGTGTTTCGGTCAGCGGTGATTACGTCGCGACCGGCGCTTACCTCGCGGATGTTCTCGATTCCAATACCGGCGCCGTCTACGTCCATGAATACGACGGCTCGGATTGGGACAATCAATCGAAGGTCTTCCCGGCGGACGGGCAGGCCAGCGACAGCTTCGGTTACGCCGTCGCGATCGATGGCGACCTGATGGCGGTCGGGGCCCACGTGGTTGATTCGCACGTGGATGATTCCGGTGCCTTGTACATGTACCGTCTGGTGGGTCACACGTGGACGATGGAGCAGAAGCTGCGGGCGTCGGACGGGGGTGAGAACGATCGCCTCGGATACCAGGTGGCACTGGATGGTGAGGTTGTGATCGCCGGCGCGTTTAGAAACGACGAGGGCGGTGCGGATGCCGGCGCGGCCTACGTCTACGCGTACAACGGTTTTCGAGGTTACTGGGGATTGGAGGAGAAACTCGTCGCTTCGGACACCTTCGCCGGACAGCAGTTCGGACGGGCGGTGGCGACCGCTCGGGGGTTCGGGCTGGTCGGCGTTCCGTTCGATGCGGATGCCGGCACGGACACCGGAGCGGCGTATCTATGGGCGGTGGGAACCGACTGCAACCGGAACCGCACGCCCGACATCTGCGACATCCGTGACGGATTCAGTGACGACGTGGACGACGATGGCGTGCCGGACGATTGCTGTCCGAGCGCACCCATCCCGACCGCGATTCTCAGCGCCACACCCACGAACCGGTTCATCTCGTTCGATCCGGGCGACGGGGCCCAGACGACTGCCCTTCGCGTGACGCTGGTCAATGTCCCGGGTTTCGGATCGTTCAACGGAGAGCATCGATGGGTTGACACCCCGCGGGAGATTTCGGAATCCTCCGGTTCGAGTGGAGACGATCCCCCGCCGACGTTCTGGGGCGCCAACCTCCGCTGCACGCCCGTCTATCGCGACTGGACGGGGATCGACGAGCTGTTCCTCTTCGACGAGGCGATTGTGCCGGGCGGGCAGTACGCGGTCCAGGCGATCGCCGAGGGTTGCGACACGGCCACCGAAACCTGGTATACGTCGTCGGTGTCGATGTCCACCACGCCGGTCTGGGGTGACCCGGTTGGTGACTGCGCGGTGACACCCTGTACCGATCCGAACGGGGTGGTGGACTTTATCGACATCAGTGCGATCGTCGAGAAATTCAAGAACGAAGCCAACGCGATCGTCAAGGTTCGGGCCGATCTCGCGGAGGATCAGCCGGACGGGATCGTCGACTTCAACGACATCTCGCGAGCGGTCGACGCTTTCCAGTCAGATCCGTATCCGTTCGGCGGTCCGCAAGCGTGCCCGCCGTAAGCGGACAAACGGGATAGTTACGCAGGTAAACAAACGGCGAGCGCGGATCACCGACCCGCGCTCGCCGTCGTTTTGCGCCATGGGATCGCCGGTGCGGTGCTCCAAGCGCGCGGACGGGGGCTTCAACCCGGTACTGAGCGTAGGCGTCTTGCTCCGTTCGGGCAGTGTCGCTCCGTGCCCGACGGTGCGAAACGCGCGTCGAGGGAACCCTCACGCATCCACGCCAAGAGGCGGTACCGTTCACGAACGCAGGCTCTGGCGGTAATGGCAGTGTCAATGGCGCCAAACCGGCGTCCGCGCAGCACGCACCGAGGTGGATCGGACACTGCCTGGTTCGCCAGAATACATTCGGTAACACAGTCACCGACTCCGTCGATCGACAAGGAGGACTGACATGTCAAGGATATTAAGGCGCCTCATCGGTGCCGTCGCGGTTCTGGCGTTCGCGTCCGTCGTCAACGCCGGCATGGTCGAGGTCGAGTTGATCCCGGATAATCCGGGTCCGTACTACGGCGGCGAATCCCTGACCGTCGACGTGTGGGTCCACAGCCAGATCGACAATGACGTAGGGCTGCGCAGGGTCCAATTGGATTTTACGAACAGTGATCCGGGTTTGCTGTTGGGCTCTACGTTTGAGTTTGACTACGCTGGCGTTCCTGAGGACATCGGTGGGTATGAGGGTTCGACATTCCCCGACCTTCCCGTGCCGTCCACCACCAACCTGCTCGGATGCCTTTGCCCGTCCGCTTTCATCCGGCTTCCTGCACTCGGATCAGTCCGCCTCGGAAGCACCACGCTCGAGCTCGCGAGCGATCCCGGGATGTATGCCTTGGACGTACTAAATCATGATGACCCGAACTTGACACATGGCGCAACGCTGCAACTGGCGAATTTGGGCACACCCGAAGTTGTGTGGCGGGCTTACACAGGGGACCTGACGGATGGGAGATACCAGTTCGTCGTCGTTCCTGAGCCCGGGACGCTGACGCTGGCGTTAGTGGTGGGGTTGCTGCCCACCGCTCGTCGATCGCGACAGGTGCTATGCAGTGTGTAGGCGGTTTGACTGGACACCCCCGGGCTACCTATAGTGAATTCGGTTACCCACTTACCGGCCGAGTCAACCCAAATGGAGGACACAAATGTCAAGGACACTTAGCCGCTTTCTGGGTCCGGTCACGGGTCTCGTATTCGCGTCGGTGGTCAACGCCGGGATGGTTGAGGTCGAGTTGATTCCGGATAGCTCCGGTCCGTATTGCGGCGGGGAATCCCTGACCGTCGACGTGCGGCTCAACAGCTAGGTCTCGCACAACCTTGAGCTGCTGCGTGTACAGTTTGATTTCACGGAAAGTGACAAGGAACTGTTCCTGTCGTCGATGTTTGTCTTTGACTACGCCTCGATCCCAAATGACCTCGGAGGGTACATCGGGACAACCTCTAGTGAGCTCCCGGTGCCATGGACGGCAAATGCGCTCGATGTCTGGCACCCAGGTACGTACTTGCGTTTACCGTCGCAGGGACTTACGCACATCGGCAGCCTCGCGGTGACGTTACCGGACACCCCTGGGACCTATCACCTTGACGCACTCAATGCCAATGAGTCGGATAGAGCTCACGGTGCCAGGTTCACCATAATCGCCTTGCCCTGGCCGGCGCCAAGGGAGTACTGGAGTGCCTTCGCAGGTGAAATCGAGGGCGATCCCTACACATTCCACGTTGTTCCGGAGGCGGGGACGCTGGCGTTGGCTGGGTTGGCTGGTCTGTTGGGTGTCGGGCATCACCGAAAAGCGCCCGTGACATCACTTGGCCGGTTGAAAGGACAGCGGGCAGGTTGGTGATATGGGTACGGTCGTTCACGTACCGATCTTGTCCAGTTTGAAGGAGAAACGACATGTCAACCAAGCTGATGCGTTTGCCGAGTCTTGCCGTGGTTCTTGTTTTCGCATCGGGGGCCGGGGCCGGGATGGTGGAGGTCGAGTTGATCCCGGGCAACCCCGGCCCGTACTACGGCGGTGAATCCCGGACCGTTGATGTTTGGCTTCACAGTCTGGTCGACTATGATGTGCGGTTACGCCTGCTTCAGTTTGACTTCGCTGCAAGTGATCCGAGGCTCAGAGCGCGTATAAAAAGGTAACTCACGCATAGCTGAGGCGCCGGGTCATGAGGTTGATCATGGCGAGATAGATCATGGACTCGCTCGTTTCAGTCAGTTCTTCGTAGTCTTTGCTGAGCCGGCGATACCTTCCCAGCCAACCAAAAGTGCGTTCGACAACCCAGCGGTGAGGAAGCACCTTGAAGCCTCTCACGTCGTCACAGCGCCTGACGATTTCCAATATCCAGCCACCGAACTTGTGGACCCACTCAATGAGCACGCCCCCGTACCCGCCATCGGCCCAGATCAACTCTAGACGTCCGAACTGCCCCTTCAGTCTGCTTAACACCATCTTGGCGCCGTCGCGGTCCTGCACGTTGGCCGGGTGGACGACCACCGCCAGGAGCAATCCCAGGGTGTCTACGACAATGTGACGCTTGCGACCCTTGATCTTCTTGCCCGCATCGTAACCGCGAATCCCCTTTTTTCCGTGGTTTTCACGCTTTGACTGTCAAGGACGGCGGCACTCGGACTGGCCTCGCGGCCTTCTTTCACACGCAATTCGTCCCGCAGCAGATCATGGATGTCCCGCCAGA
>JASFUW010000259.1:0-7426 GCA_050050135.1 Phycisphaerae bacterium | reverse complement strand
GAGTTCCACACGCCCGGCGTCGGCGTGCCAGGATTGGTGGCGTTGATTTGCCTGGCGATCTTCGTCGGCGCGCCCTACTTGACCGGTCTCGCCAACATCTGGGAGATCCTCTTCATCGTCGTGGGTCTACTTTTGATCAGCCTGGAGGTCTTCGTGATTCCCGGCTTTGGCGTCGCCGGGATTTCCGGCATCATCCTGCTGCTGGTCGGTTTGATCGCGACCTTCGTGCCCGATCTGCCCAACCGCCCCCTGTATCTTCCGACCTTGCCATCGACCATCAACGGCATCAAAATCGCGGTCACGACGCTGGTGTGTTCGATGGCCGTATCGCTGATCGGAATGGTGATGATCAGCCGGTATCTACCGCGCATGCCCGTGCTGGGAAACATCGTCCCTGAAAACCCGACGCCCTCGGAAGTGCAGGTCGATGACCCCTATCGCGGCCTTGCGCGCGTCGGCGACATCGGTGTCAGCGCCGGCGACCTCCACCCGGCCGGAAAGGCGCGATTCGGTGCCCAACTGGTCGACGTCGTCACGCAGGGTGAGTATGTTGATACGGGAATTAGGGTCGAAGTCATCGAGCGGCGTGGGAACCGCGTCGTGGTCCGGGCCATCGCCTAGGACCGTCGTAACGAATCTTCAAGGACGCACGCGATGTCGGACGCAGCCATCCTGATGCTCCTCTACGGCGTGGGTGTGCTTGTGCTCGTCTCCGAGATCTTCATCCCCTCGCATGGTGTACTGTCCGTCACGGGGATCGGGTTTCTCATCGCCGCCGTGGTCAAGACCTTCGACGTCGGCGGTCGCGACGCCGGGATCATCGCCGTCTTCGCATGCCTGGTCTTCGTGCCTGTCTTCGCGTTCGTCGCGATCAAGTACTGGCACCTGACGCCGATGGGCAAGCGCATCGCCCCGCCCAACCCGATCGCGACGGTGGCCGATACGTCCATACCCGTCAACGAACTGAGCCGCCTCATCGGCCAGACCGGCCGGTCCGTAACGCCCCTGCGCCCTGCGGGAATCTGCGACTTCGGCGGCAAGCGAATCTCCTGCGTCGCGGAGTACGGCCTGATCGAAGCCGGCGTCACCGTCGAGGCCTTGCGGATCAGCGGGAGTAATTTGGCCGTCCAGGCATCGGAACAAAACCGTCCGGCGTCGGGAAAAGGGTGAACGTCTCACCCACGACCCGCCGATGGCGGAAAAACAAGGATGGTTCGCCTTAACGCGGTCAAACACATAAGTCAGAAAGGTTGATGGCTATGAATCTGAGCACGTCGTTCATGCTGGCACAGCCCTCCTCGGGCTGGAACATCTGGTGGATCGGGGCGATCGTTCTCGGCGTTATCCTCCTGGTGATTCTTCTGGTCATCGCACAGTTCTTCAGGATTTGGCTCCGGGCGTTTATGAGTAATGCCAACGTCGGCCTGACCGAACTGATCGGCATGCGCCTCCGCCAGGTGGACCTCACCACCGTCGTAAACGCCAAGATCCAACTGGTCAAGGCGGGCATCCACGACATCACCACCAACGATCTGGAAAGCCACTACCTAGCCGGTGGGCGCGTGCCGAATGTGTCCCGCGCCATGATCGCAGCCAACCGCGCCGTCATCGATCTCGACTGGAAGAAGAGCTGCGCCATCGACCTCGCCGGACGTGACATCATCGACGCCGTCAACACCAGCGTGAATCCCAAGGTCATCGAGTGCCCCAGCCCCGAGCTCGCCAAGAGCACCATCGACGCCGTCGCCAAGGACGGTATTCAGCTCAAGGCCAAAGCGCGCGTCACCGTCCGCACCAACATCCGTCAGCTCATCGGCGGCGCCACCGAAGAGACCGTGATCGCTCGCGTCGGCGAAGCCATCGTCAGCGCCATCGGCTCCGCCGACACCCACAAAGCCGTGCTCGAGAACCCCGACCTGATCACCAAAGCCGTCCTCGCCAAGGGGCTCGACTCGGGAACCGCCTTCGAGATTCTCTCGATCGACATTGCGGACGTCGACGTCGGGAGCAACATCGGTGCCAAGCTCCAGGCAGACCAGGCCGAAGCGGACAAACGCCGATTTCAGGCGGAAGCCGAAAAACGCCGCGCCATGGCGATCGCCCAAGCCGCCGAGAACCGCGCCAAGGTCGAAGAGAACCGCGCCAAGGTCGTCCTCGCCGAAGCCGAAGTTCCCAAAGCCATGGCCGAAGCGTTCCGGAGCGGAAACCTCGGGATCATGGACTACTACCGAATGAAGAACATCCAGGCCGACACCACCATGCGGGATTCCATCGGGAAGGGTGACGGACCGACGGAGCAGAAACCCACGTAGTCGGGGGACCGCTCGATCGCACAGAGCGTCCCGCGCTGAACCAGTGCCGCGGTGGAGGCAGTCAGACACCGATAGTCTAGCTAGATCGTGCGGCCCGATGCGACGACGAAAGTCTGACGGCAGATAGGCACACGGCAACAAAGTTATGGGACCTGTTAGGGTTGGAATTCCCAACCACACCAGCGGAAACAGCCCTGAAATGGCGTCGTGTCGATTCGGTAGCCGCGGGAAGTGGGCTCATCCCGGCGCCTCTGCCAGTGCAACGTCAAGAAAAGACTTGACAGTTTTTAGGGATTGTGCGATTTTGCCGAATTAGGTTAGGAGTGACCGGACACATCCCACAATGTTCGCTACCGGTCGCACTTTTGGTTGGCACGCACCTGCCTACATAAGGAGCATCGTCATGAAAGCCACGACCACTTCTGTCCTGGCCGCAGTCCTCACTTGGACTCTCTATCCAGCTCTTGCGGAGGACCCCCCGACAATCGCATCCGAATCGGTCGAGCCCATTTCCTCCATCACGCTGACACGCGTTAATGCGCCTCTCGAACTCAAGGGGACTTTCCTGCAAACCGGTGAGAATCGCGAGCAACATATGCTCGTCCGAATCAGTGAAGGCGACGCGGCACTCCGCGAGATGCTCCTTACCTCCGATCGCGCGTCGGGAGCGTTGGAACCGACAGGCCGAAGCATCCAGCCGGGCGTCTCTGTGTGGATATGGGGCACGAATGACGGCCTTCGTGTGGTGAGCGGCGGGCTCGCACGCGACCTAGAGGAACCGCAGGAACCCACACGCCTCCGCCTTGGTGCGGAATACCTTACCGAATCCAGCCTTGCTTACTTCGCACCGTTTGAGTGCGTCGTCTTGCTTGACTACGGTGATGAGGTCGTTCTGCTTCTTTACGATTCGCTGGAACTCGCCGGCATGCGGTTCGTGTCGTCTGATGCGTCCAACGCCGCAGCGGACCTGTATTGGCGGAGTTTGATCCTGCTCAGCAACCAACACATGGCGCGTGTCCAGGACCCTCGTCACCTTCCGCTACCTGCAGAACCGGGTCACCCCACACACGAATGGCCGCCCGCGGCGACTTGCTGTCCCTCGAATTGTACACAGTGCTGTTGTCATGCCACGAGATCATGCACGAGCTCCGACGATAGCTCCAACTGTGACGGTCGCATCGTGTGCCAGTGCGAGCCTCCGTCGTCGTGCAGTTGCGGGCCGCCGGCGCAGTAACGCGAACACACTGGACACGATAGCGAGAACTTGGGCGGTGGAAACGACCCGCACCTGTCCGTAGCGACCCCGCCGTTAGCTCGGTCGGTAAGTTGCTATGGACTCCGCATGGTCAAACTGCGATACTTGAGTGGCGGTCGGTGCGAGCCGAAAAAACCGGACGACTGGCGTCGTGGTCGTGATCAGCCGCGACCTCGTCGTATCGGGAGCGCGTAGTCACGAGGTGTCGGACCTTATGGACACAATGCTGGCTCAGCAAGGTATCGATGATTGGGTCGAGATCATCATCGTTGCGCTGATCTTCGGTGCCTCCGCCATCGGCGCGGTCTCGAAGAAGCTCATCGAGGTCTTCAGCCCCAAAGACCAGCAAGACAAACCGACCTCGCGTCCGCGCCAACAGGGTGGCAAACCGGCGCCGCCACCTACCCGACCGCGCCCGTCCCCGTCGACGATAAGCACGCGCATGCAGCCGGTACCGCCACCGCACGGCGGGCCTCAGCGCCGGCAACCGCCCGCCAGACCGGCCCGTACCCCGCTGCCGCCCCCCGTCGTCGCCCGCCCGACCACCCCGCCGCCTCCGCGACCGGCGCCGACCGCGAAGCCCGCCGAGCCCCGTCGGGCCGTCCCGCCGGGCGTGGTTCCGGCCGAGCCCCGACGCAAACCCGCGTCCCCTGCTCGACGCCGGACGGCTCAACCTGACGAACCGGTGCCCGTCGAGTTTCTGGTCTCGACCCTCGACCACGAGGATGAAGTCGTCGAAGCCGCGGTGGTCGAGCACCTGGGCGTGCTCGAATCCAAGCTCACCCTCAGCGAGGAGGAGTTTGCACGAGCCGTCGAGGCACGAATGGGCCGTATGGACGCCGACCTGACCACGCCGGCCGATGCGTCGGACGCCAAGCCCGCCGCCACCGGAATAAGCACGCCGACCCGAAGCGCCCTGCGGCACGCGGTCGTCATGAACGAGATACTCGGGCTGCCCGTAGCCCTGCGCCCGCCCGACAGCGCCGGTACGACCGCGCGGTTCTAGTCCTGACTTCAGGAAGGTACCTCGAAATCTGAATGGCGCCGTCTGGCGCAGCCAGGCCGTGATTCTGCCGTAGTATGGCCCGTCCCCGCGGGCCAGACCATGCCACCCGAAGTTCACTTACCTCTCCGGGTGTGACGCTAGCGCCTGGTGCCGATCGTACGTTCGAATCAGCGGCTCCCTGAGACCGACCCGGGCCCACGCTTGCCGGATTGCGGATTTCGCCCGCCCGTCGTGGCATTTGCCGCCATTCGCCGCTGCTACTGGCTCTCTGGTTCGCTCCTCCGATGGTCAGCGGCCATGCCGCATCGCCCCCGTACCGGCTTCTTCCGCGCATCCCCTCACGAGCGCCGATCCCAGTCCGTTAATCCACGTTCTCCGTGTCGGGCGCCGAGCTTGACCGCCATCCGACCGCAGAGAGACCACGAACGGCACCGAACTTGCAGTTAAACCTGCTAACGGTTTGGCGCGTACCGCCAACCGGGAATCCGCAAAATGGGGTTATTTTCTCCGAAGGCGAAATAAAGATGGAAACGACTACACGCTCACCAAAGAACAAGACCAACATGATCAAGGTTCCGTACGGCGGGGCTGAACTCACGCGCGACCCCGTATTCAACAAAGGCGCCGCATTCACCCAACCCGAGCGGCGTATGCTCAAGCTCGACGGACTGCTGCCCCCGAAGGTCTTCACCATCGAGGAGCAAGTCGCCCTCGAGCACGAACACCTCCAGGCCAAGCAGGACAACATGGAGAAGTTCATCGGGCTCGCCGCCCTTCAGGACCGCAACGAGACGCTGTTCTACCGCCTGCTGGTCGAGAACTTCGCGGAGTTGCTTCCCATCGTCTACACGCCCGTCGTCGGTCAGGCCTGTCAGGAGTACAGCCACATCTTCAGGCGTCCCCGCGGCATCTGGATCACTCCGGACGACTGCGGCCGCATGCCTGAAATTCTCCGCAACGCCGCGGTCGATGAGGTCCGCCTCATCGTCGTCACCGACAACGAACGCATCCTCGGTCTGGGCGATCAGGGCGCCGGCGGGATCGGCATACCGATCGGAAAGGTCGCCCTCTATTGCGGCGGCGCCGGCATCCCGCCGTGGCAGTGCCTCCCCATCAGCCTCGACGTCGGCACCAACAACGCCGACCTCCTCAGCGACCCACACTACATCGGCTGGCGCCATCGTCGCCTGCGCGGTGAACCCTACGACCGCTTCATCGAGAACTTCGTCAACGCCGTCAAAGAGGTCTTCCCCCGCGCGCTGCTCCAGTGGGAGGACTTCTTCAAGGACATCGCCTTCAGGAATCTGGACCGTTATCGCACGGTCCATCCCTCCTTCAACGACGACATCCAGGGCACGTCCGGCGTCGCCCTCGCCGGCATACTCGGTGCCCTGCGCATCACCAAACAGAAGCTCAGCGATCAGCGCATCATCTACATGGGCGCCGGCGCCGCCGGAGTCGGTATCGGCCGACTCGTCCGGACGCACATGCGCGATGAAGGCGCCGACGTGGACAGAATCCACCGCGCGCAGGCCTTCCTAGACAGCCGCGGACTCCTCTTTCAGGGCCGAACCATAAAGGACGAGCACAAGCGCGAGTTCGCCTTCAACCCGGATGCCATGACGCACTACGGCTTCACGCCCGAGGAAACCATCGATCTGCTCGAAGTCGTCCGCAAGGTCAAGCCTACCATCATCCTCGGCTCGACCGCGATGGCCGGCGTCTTTACCGAAGAGATCGTCCGCGAGATGGCCGAGCACGTTGAGCGGCCCATCATCCTCCCCTTCAGCAACCCGACCTCCAAAGCCGAGTGCACCCCCGCCGAAGCCATCCGATGGACAGACGGGCGAGCCGTCGTTGCCACCGGAAGCCCCTTCGATCCCGTCGAGCACAAGGGCAAGACCCACGTCATCGGGCAGGGCAACAACGTCTTTGTTTTTCCCGGTGTCGGGTTGGGCTGTATTGTTTCGGAAATTAAGGAAGTCCCGGACGAAATGTTCCTCGTCGCCGCTCGCACCCTGGCCTCGATGGTTACCCAGGACCGCCTCGACGTCGGCGCCATCTACCCCGACCAGAGCCAACTTCGCGACGTAAGCTACGAGATCGCCTGCGCCGTCGTCCGGGAAGCCCAGCGCCGGGAACTCGCCGGCCGAAAGATTCCCGACGAGGAAATCAACGAAACCGTCGCCGACGCCATGTGGTACCCCGACTACGCCGAGTACGAACTGGAAGAGTAGACACGCTCCGGTTCAACCCGACAGTCGCCAACGAACAGATGCGTGGGGCAGGTCCTTCAACGACCTGCCTTACTCATGGGTCCCCTCTCAGGACCTTCTGCGCACTGAGGATCACATCCGCCGCTGACGATGCAGACAACAGGTCCAGCTTGATGATCAGGTCATGACGTGTTTGGTCACCGCCCTCGGCCTGGAAATGGTGCTTGATGAACTCCGCGCGCCCCGGATCATACCGAGCACCTGCCCACCACGAATCCACGCTGCACGTATCCATGGACGCTGTTGAGGCATGCGTCGACACCCGGCCCAGTCACCCTCACCTGGTGGCACCTCCGAAGTCCCAGCTCATGGCTTCCAGTTCACATTCCCGGTAAACTGGATGCTACACTGCACGCCCCAACTTCCCTTCCTCCCTGTCAGAAGGTACTGCGCCCCGGTGGGTTTGTTTGTAATTACGGTGTCGAGCTCAGGTTCCTCGGTCTGCAGCCAATCGGTGATGTCAGCGATCACTCAAAATGAGTTAAGAGCTTTTGCGGCGGATGAGGGCGTGGAAGGTCTGTGGCGGTGCCCGCCGCCGCAAAAGGTCGGTTGGACTGAACCGCGGTGGGCTCCTTGG
>JASFUW010000258.1:0-7450 GCA_050050135.1 Phycisphaerae bacterium | reverse complement strand
TTCCGGCTCAGCGCGCCCAGGCGGGAGGGCGGTCATGCGGACCGCTTCTGGGCGGCGGCCCTCGCGGTCCACGCCGCGGACACAGGAGGAGGAAGAGTGGAATCGCTTGTCACGGAACCCCTCAGGTTTGCCCGTTCGGGGGCGTGGTAGACGATTTCAGGTCGGATGACACGACGCAGACATTGAACAGTAGGCGGTATGCGAGCGTGACGCGAGCCTGCCTGTCGGAACGCGGGCGAGGTGACCGGCCGCGCGCATCGGGAGATCGACCGCATGAAATGGACACAACGGATCGCCAACGCGATGAAGGCTGCATCGGAGGTCGCCCCAAAGAAGGGGCAGATCATCTTCCCTCGCGCGGAAGACTCACTTCGTGACTACCCGTCCTCGGGGCTTACGCCGTCGCGGCTGGTCGCCATTCTGCGGGAGGCAGACGATGGTTCGCTGGCGACGGCGATGCAGCTTTTCGAGGAGATGGAGGAGAAGGACGCCCACCTGTTTGCGGTGGCGAACACGCGCCGGCTCGGGTTGACCGGGCTCGATTGGCAGATCGTCAGTGCGGCTGACGTTCGTGAAGGAGTGGATCGCCGGTCTGCGGACGAGGCGGCCGACTATTGCCGGGAGATCCTGGGTGGTCTCGATCGGATGGATGAGGTTTTGCAGCATCTTTCGCTGGCGCTCGGTCGCAACATCGCGATCGCCGAGTTGGTGTGGGATTCCGGGCAGGGTGTTTTGAGACCCGTCGACGTGGTTCCCGTCGATTTCGGCCGGATCGTCTTCGATGACCTGGATCAGCCGCGGATTCTGACGGAGGACGCTCCGCAGGACGGCATGGCGCTTCGGCCTAACAAGTTCCTCGTGCACACACCGCACAGCGCTTCCGGTCACCCTCAGCGCGGAGGTCTCTTGCGTGTGACCGCGATGGCCTATCTCGCGAAGAACATGGCGCTGAAGGACTGGATGGTCTTCGCGGAGGTCTTCGGCATGCCGATTCGCGTGGCGCGTTATGAACCATCCGCGACGCAAGAGGAAAAACGCGAGTTGCTTCGCATGTTGGAGTCATTGGGAAGCCACGCTGCCGGCATTTTCAGTCGGGCGATCGAGCTTCAGGTGCTGGAAGCGAACCGGGGGACGATGGGTCCGCCGTACGAGCGGCTGATCGAGTTCGTCAACCGGGAAATGAGCAAGGCGTGGCTCGGGCAGACGTTGACAACGGATGTCACCGGACAAAGAGGAACGATTGCGGCGACTCAAGTCCATGAGCTGGTCCGGAAGGACATCCTCGCGGATGACGCCCGCAAGGAGGCTTGCACGCTTCGGCGGGATCTTCTGTCGCCCATCACGCGTATGCGGTTCGGCGAGGGCCATCCGGTGCCGTATTTCCGACGCAAGCTGAGTCAGGTCGGCGACCGGAAGGGATTCGCGAAGATTCTGGACACGGCGGTCAATCAACTGGGGCTCGAGGTGCCCACCGCCTACGTGCACGAGGTGCTGGGGGTGCCGCGAGCGGCGAAAGGTGAGTCGATCCTTCGGGGATCGGGGGGTTGATCGCTGAAACTGCCGGCGCCAGCGAGCGCCTGTGGTGTTTTGAGGGGTGGTAAGACGTTTCAACGCAGTGGGGATTCGAAACCATGACGGAAACGAAGGAAATGACGGCGAGGGATGAAAGCAAGGAGTTGACACCGTTGCAATCGGCGCCGCTGGCCGGCGACGCCGTGCCACAGCGCGTATTGCTGGCTCCTTGGGGAAACGTGGAGAGCACGAACGGGAGCTTCATCATCGATGATGACTCGGCCCGGATGACGATCGAGGCGTTCGACGAGCACGGGACCGATCTGCCGATCGACTACGAACACCAGACGCTGGGCGGGGCCTATTCGTCGCCGAATGGTCAGGCTCCGGCGGCCGGGTGGATCAAGAAGCTGCTCGCGGAACCCGGGGTCGGCTTGCTCGCCGAGATTCAGTGGACCGATCAGGCAAAGGCGCTGTTGGCGAACAAGGAATACCGCTACCTGTCTCCGGTGGCGATCATTCGCAAGCACGACCGGAAGCTGGCAGCCATTCATTCCGCGGCGCTGACCAACAAGCCCGCCATCGTGGGCATGCGCCCGATCGTCAACATCGCGGGGGCGGTGTCGAGGGAGCCCGTCGGCGAGCCGTTGACCCTGCTCAAGACGGAGTTGGACCTTCCGGAGGACGCGCTCCCGGAGCAGGTGTTGATGGCTGCGAGTGAGCGACTGATGGACCTTCGGCGCGAGGCGCAGCAGCACCACGTGGACCAGCGCATTCGTGAGGCGGTCCGAGCCGGGAAGCTGGTCGAAGCGCAGCGCGGCTGGGCGGAGGCGCTGGTGGCGAAAGAAGAGCAGCTCTTCGATGAATGGCTCCGAACCGCGCCGATCATCGTGCAGCCCGGAGCCACCGTTGCGCCGAGCGAATCGGGCGGACCGGAGAGACGCCACCGGGCGATCGCCGCGAAGGCCCGAGGGGATTTCCGGGCGAACGGCGTCCTTGCCGGCCTGACGACGGAAGAGGCGTACGTAACTGACGCGTTGCGTGAGGCGGGTTAGCGGAACGCGGTCGGGCGTCGGCGGGCCGTACAACGAGTCGAGGGATTGAAGGATTCTAACTGGAAAGGAATGACAAGAGATGGCACTATCAGCCAACCGTGACGTCGATCATTACGTCGACCAGGAACTCCGCAGCTTCAAGGTTGCGGCGAGTGAACACATCTACAAGGGCGCATTCGTGGGGTTGTCGTCGGGCGGATATGCTCAAGCGTTGACGGCCGGCGATCTGTTCATGGGGATCGCGTATGAGGAGGCGGACAACTCGTCGGGCTCCGACGGAGACGTTTCGGTCAGGGTGTATTCGCTCGGCGACTTCGGCCATGCGCTGAGCGGTGCAGCTATCGCCAACGTCGGTGACGCCGTTTATGCCTCCGCCGACGACACGTTGACATTCACGAGCACGAGCAACTCCTACGTCGGCTACGCGGTGGACGTCCCTTCGTCCGGGGCGCTCATCCTCCGGCTCGAGACGTTCAAGACCGCTCCGTAACGGTTCGGGGCATGCGCGCGGCGTGAACTTTGACTCGAAGAGATTCATGACAGCGGCGTCACGCTTCTTCACGAGGAGCGGTTGACGCGGACCCAGCGAAAGGAGAGCCTCAGTGGCGATCATCAACACCGGACTGCTGACCAAGGGACTGCGGAGCGAGTTCTTTCGACGATTCGAGGGGACAACGACCTTCTTCGGCGACCTCGCGACCCGCATCCAATCCAACTCGGACAGTGAAACGTACAAATGGCTCGGGTCGGTACCGCGAATGCGCGAGTGGGGGACCGGTCGCGTGGCCCGCGGCGTGAACACCGAGTCCTACTCGGTCGAGAACTTGAAGTACGAAGCCACGCTCGAAGTGGACCGCGACGAGATCGCCGACGACAAGACCGGTCAGATTCGCATTCGGATCGGAGAGTTGGCGGAGCGGGCGGCTACCCACAAAGACTACCTGTTGGCACAGTTGCTTCTGAACGGGGAGACCAGCGGTTTCGACAGCTATGACGGTCTTCCGTTCTTCGCCACAAACCACGTGTCGGGCTCTTCCGGGTCCCAGAGCAACAAGCTGGAATCGGACGCCATAGACCCGGACGATCCGACGACGGATGAGTTCCTCGGCGGGCTGAAAGCCGCCATCGCGGCGATGATGGGCTACAAGGATGATCAGGGTGATCCGATGGCCATTTCTGCCACGGGTCTTGTGTGCATCGTGCCCACCACCCTGTACCTGACCGCGTTGGAGGCGGTCAACGCGACGTTGATCAGCAGCACCACGAATGTTCTTTCCGGGGCTGCTCGCGTCATCGCGTTCCCGTGGCTGACGGATCAGAGCAAATGGTACCTGCTCAAGACGGACGGCGTGGTTCGACCCTTCATTTTCCAGGATCGGGAAGCCGCGGAGTTCAGCGCCCTGACCGAAGACAGCGACGAAGGTTTCCGGCGAGAGAAATTCCTCTACGGCGTTCGGGCGCGCTATCGGATGACCTATGGCTACTGGCAGTTCGCGGTACGGACCGACTTCGCGTCGCCCACGTAATCCCAGGTTTGACTCGCGAAGACGGAGGTTTTCAGGTCGATAACACGGAGTTCTGGCATCATGGCCTACATCACGAACGCCGACATCGAAGAACGCCTGGGAAGCGCGACCTACGTTCAGCTTACCGACGACGACGGAAACGGCGTGGCCGACACCGGTGTCGTCGATGAGGCACGACTGGCCGCCGAAGGCGAGATCAACAGCTACCTCGCACGCCGATACCAGGTGCCCATCGACGTCAGCGCGCATTCGGAACTGGCCGACCTGCTCGCGTCGATCACCCTGGATGTCGTCGAGTACCGACTCCGCCTGCGAAGGCCGCCGGTTCCGGGCGATGCCGTGAACCTCCACAAGCGAGCGCTGGACTGGCTTCGGGGCGTGGCTGACGGCTGCGTCGAACTGCCGTCAGCCACCCCGCTGGCCGAGAACACGGCGCTGGGGGTGCGGGGAGAGGTCGTCGGCGAAGACCGCGTCTTGTCTCGGAACGAGCTATCCGATTATTGACCTCTCGAATGCGCGGAGCGGCGTTCGTACGCTCTTCTTACACCAACCTGTAAATGAGTGAGCAACCATGCCTGGCACGCCCGATCGTACGACCGTCAAGGCGACCCTGGTGGAGTTTACGACGAAGCTCCGAGCGAACCTGGTGGCGGATCCCCCCACGGCAACGAAACCGCTGCGGACCGTTGAGCCTGGAGTGGTCGCTGTGGGGGCGTTCCCTCGGCCGTTTATGGCGGTGAGCCTGACACGACTGCGCCCGGTTGGAACGGTCGACAACGATCGGGTCGTCGAGGTGTTGATGGCGTTGAAGCTGGTCGCGGACGCATCGGCATCTGACCCGCACGCGGAGATTCTCGACATCATCGGCGCGACGGACGACTACCTGGACAGCATCATCGATACGGGGGTGATCGAGGGTGCGGAGGGGTTTGATGATCGGGTTTGGACGTTCGAGCACCCTCGTGCCACGGCAGGGGCACGGGTGGTCAGTGCGAGTGCCACACAGACTTTTGTGGCGAAGGTCGAACGAGATTACAACCGCGTCCCTGCCTCGTAGCAGAGTGTCATGATCTGGATTCTGGCCACACGAGGAGCGCTGACCAAGCTGCGCGACTCGCCTTTCACCGAAACGGCGATCGAGGGTGTGCAGAGCGTCGTATACAAGCCGGGCATCGTGCCGATTGCGGCAACCGGTGCCGACCCGAGCGGCGCCCCACTGGGAACCTACGCCCGCGGGCTTCATCGGGCGAGCGGATTCGTGTTCACTTATCATGGGTCGGCAGCGGAGACGCTCCTTGCCATCACCGACGAGATCGATCTGATCATCCTGTATCGTGCGAACGGACAGAAGCGCAAGCGGACTCTAAAAGATGTTCTCTTTGTCGGTGACGCCACCGTGACGGTACCGGGATTGAACACCGGGGTGTCGGAGCTGATCGGCGTGCCGTTCCGTCTCCAGATTCCGGATACCGATACGCTGAGCGATCACATCGCAGACGCCGTGGATAGCTAATCATGCCTGTTGATTTGGACAAAATCCTACAGACGGTCGAAACGGGCCTGGCGGTCCAGGAAGGTGAGTTGGCCGAGGCTCGCAATCGGCAGTACCTTGCTGTCGTGCGGAAGACGGCCAGTGGCTCGGGTGACATCGACGAGACGTTCGGGTTGGACCGTCGTTTCCGGCTGGTATTTGTCCGAACCCATTTTAGCGGAGGGTCGGGGACGGGGCCTTGTCACCTATCGTTGGACTCCGGGGTGGCGGCCGCCCACGACACCCGTCTCTTCACGATCATGCAGGCCGGCACGGGGAGCGACATTCATCTGCGGATCGGCGGCAGCGACGCCGACGAACCGGGGGCATGGACGTTCCAAGGCGACGACGTGCTGCGGATCGAGTGGACGAACCCCGACAGCGGAACGATGACGTGGGGTCTGGAGATCGGACTGGCGTTGGCCTCTTAGAAAGGTGTTACCATGCCCAAGACTTTCACGAGTGACGCGGGCCTGCTGCTCCCCTCGGCGATCCAAGGACCGTTGCAGGTTATCGATCCGACCGACGACTCGAGCTGGATCAGAATCGACCCGGCCAACGCCCGGCTGTCGGCGGCCGGTGAGGCCAAGCCGACGCGCGTGGTCAGCTCGCCCCACGTTCGGACGTACGGAAGCACCAGCTCCACATACATCGCCAACACCATCACGGCCCGTGCGGTTAACGCGAGCAGCTTCGGCGGAATCTACTTTGCGCCGTTCCAGATCCCGTTAGACATGGACGTATCAAAAACATCGAACGTGAGCATCCTGGTGTCACCGGGCAGCGATGCGACCACCAACGGCCAGGCGGTGCGCTTCACGTTGGACTGGGGTACCGTGACCCCGGGTGGGGGCGCGACCACAGGCGCGAACACCTACGACTGGAATGTGCCGGACGATTGGACAGATCAGGATTCCGCACAGGTGACCATCGATACCGGCGGTGGATATACCTTCGCCGCCTGCACCTTCGAGAACGGTGACCACGCCGCGGTCCGGGTAATCCGGAGCGGCTTCGCCAGCGAGGACACGTTCGATAAGACGCTGAAGATCGCTGAACAAGTGCTTTTCGAGTACACTTCGACGGAAATCTAAGAAGAGCGGACGGCGACTCTAGCGACGGCCTCGTTCCCTCCGCCAAGGGAGGAAGCAGACCGACGGGTCAGCCGGCCGACCTGAGCGCTAACCGTCATGGCTTGCCTGCCGGAGCGGGTGAGTTGACGGGCGCCGTGCCGTACAACGCCAACTTCGTCGTGTATACCGCTCAGGGTTGTCGCCGAGGGCGGGTCGGGAAACAGGGTTCGAGTATCTTCCGAACGCATGATGACTAGGACAACTGAGCGTGTGGGGGGAATCGTCCTATGTGGCGGACAGAGCCGTCGTATGGGTACACCGAAAGCCTGGCTCAGCTTCGGCTCGGAGTTCTTGCTGTGCCGTGTGGTGCGGATCGTGTCAGAGGTCGTCAGTCCCGTCGTCGTGGTGGGCCGGAAAGGCCAGGACTTGCCCCCACTTCCAAGCGATGTTCAGACCCTTCACGATCGGATCGCCGATAGCGGACCGCTCGCCGGGATCGACGTCGGATTCGAAGCGCTGACAGATCGTTGTTCCGCGGCCTTTGTGACCTCGTGTGATCACCCGTTGTTGACGGCATCCGTCGTCATGCGGATGGTCGATTGGCTCGGCGACGCTCCGGGGGTCGTGCCGTCCCACGAGAACCGGCTATATCCGCTGACGGCTGTCTACGCGTTGACGACACATGATCTATTGCGGCAGTTTCTCGCCGACCGCAGGTTGCTGGCGCACGAGTTCGCGGCGTCATGTGGGGCG
>JASFUW010000257.1:0-7486 GCA_050050135.1 Phycisphaerae bacterium | reverse complement strand
CTCATATTCTCGCTGTTTTACGAGGTGCAGGACGATGTCGATGTCGTGGATCATCATGTCGAAGACGACGCCGATGTCGGCGCTGCGGAAGGTGAAGGGGCTGATGCGCTGCGTTTCGATGAACTTGGGAGCCACTTTCATGCGTAACATGGCCTGGACGACGGGGTTGAAGCGCTCGGAGTGGCCGACCTGCAAAACGCAGTCGCAGCGGCGGGAGGCGTCGAGCAGTTGCTTTGCGCTGGCGGTGTCGGGGGCGAGGGGTTTTTCGATGAGGACGGAGACGCCGCGCTCCATGAGAGGGATGGCGACCTCGGCGTGGTAGACGGTGGGGACGGCGACGGTGACGGCGTCGAGCTCACCCTTGACTTCGGGGACGCGCTGGTAGGGCTCGCCACCGTATTGGGAGGTCAGTTGCCTGGCGCGGTCGAGGTCTTTGTCGATGACGGCGACGAGGTCGCATCCTTCCAGCTCGCTGTAGATGCGAACGTGGTGTCGACCCATGTGTCCTGAGCCGATGACGGCGACGCGGAGCGGTCTGGTCATGGCGGTGCCTTCTTTCTGATTCCACCTGGTCAGGCGGTGGGCGTTGGCTGAGCGAAACGGGCGGTTACGGTTTTGTCTTTGTCGAGGATGACGTTCGTGGGGTTGGAAGATCCGGAGATGCTTCCGTCCCATCCTGCGAATCCCCATCCGGTTTCGGGTTCTGCGGTGAGGGCGAAGGCCTCGTGGCCGGCGTCCTCGCAGGATGTGCGGGCGCGGTGCACGGAGCCTCGTCCGACGACGTTTACGGTGAGGGTATATTGATTCTGGAGGGTCCAGGACTTCCGGTGAACGGGGTCTGCACGGAGTGATTCGAGGTAGCGTCCGTGCCGGCCGTGGGTGAAGGAGCGCATGAGGAAGTCGCACAGGTATTTGACGTGGGGGTTCAGCGAATCGGTTGCGAGCAGCGCCGCGACGCGCTCACGGATGCCGGTTCCGCTGAGCCTGGCGCGACGAGAAAAGAGGCGCTGGTAGGCTGCCTTGAGCGCTCCGATGTCTTCGTTGGTGTAGCCGCTGCGCTGCAGGCCGACGCCGTTGATCATGCGGACTTCGGAGCGACTTCCACGTGCGGCGACGACGACCATGTAGGGGGGGACGTCGGCGGAGACGCGGGTCATTCCGCCGACGAAAGCGTGTCGTCCGATGGTGACGAAGTGGTGCACGGCGGTGGCGCCGCCCATGTTCACGTGATCCTCGACGCGGACGTGGCCGGCGAATTGGACGTAGTTGGCGATGATGCAGGCGTTGCCGATGTGGCAGTCGTGTGCCACGTGAACGCCGATGAGGAAGAGGTTTCCGTCGCCGATGTCGGTCAGGCCGCCGCCGTTGGCGGTTCCGGGGTGGATGGTGACCATCTCGCGGAAGATGTTGCGTTCTCCGATTCTGAGCTTGGTGTGCTCGCCGGCGTACTTGACGTCCTGGGGCGCGGTGCCGAGGACGGCTTGAGGGTAGACCTCGCAGGCTTCGCCCAAGGAGGTGTCGCCTTCGACGGTGGCGTGGTGATGGAGGTTGCAGCGGTCGCCGAGGACGACGTCGGGCCCGACGAAGGCATAGGGGCCGATGTTGACGTCGCGGCCTATCCTGGCGCCGTCTGCGATGATGGCTGTCGGGTGAATGTTCACTTCGCGCACCCTAGTCGGCGGGCGACGGGACGCCGCGTGGCCGGAACGTTCGCCTGTTGGGTGAATCCGCCTGCAATAACGATTCCTCCGCTGTTCAGCCTTTCCACTCCGTGTCAGTGCGACTCCGCGTCGGTCAGGATGAATTTAATCTCGGCTTCGGCAACGAGTTCGTCCGCCACGTGGGCGCGGCCCTTTACGTGGCCGGTGGTGGAGCGGACGCGGATGGCTTCGGCTTCGAGTATTAGCTGATCGCCCGGACGAACCGAGCGGCGGAATTTCACTTTGTCGAGGCTCAGGAGGACGGCGACCTTGCCCTTGTGCTCGAGTTCCTGACTGAGGAGCACGCCGCCGATCTGGGCAAGGGCCTCGATGATCAAGACGCCGGGCATGATGGGGTCGCCGGGGTAGTGCCCCTGGAAGAAGGCCTCGTTGATGGTGACGTTTTTGAGTCCGACGACGCGTTTGGAGCCTTCTATTTCGATGATGCGGTCGATCATCAAGAACGGGTAGCGATGGGGGAGGATGCGTTGAACGCGGTGGATGTCGAGGGCGGGGGGGTGGGTGCGGAAGGCGTCGCGGTCGCGGGCGTCTTCGAGTTTGCGCAGTGCACGGACCAGTTCGTGGTTGAGGGCGTGTCCGCTTTTGCGGGCGATCACCCTTCCGACGAGGGGTCGACCGAAGAGGCCGAGGTCTCCGACGAGGTCGAGAATTTTGTGTCGGACGTATTCGTCGGGGAAGCGCAGGCGGTTTTCGATGGGGCCGTCGTTCCCGACGACGAGGATGTCTTCGTAGGTCAGGTGGAGTCCGAAGCCGGAAGCGCGAAGCTCGTCGGCTTCGCTTTCGAGCACAAAGGTTCGGGCGGGGGCGATGTTCGCTTCGAAGCTCTCGGGCGTTATGGCGACGCGGTAGCTTTGGTGGCCTATGGGTCCTTCGCCGCCATAGTCGAGGTCGTAGGCGACTTCGAGGCATTCGGAGTTTGGATCGAGGGGCGGTAGGGCGACGAGTTCCGAATCGCCCTCAGCGACACGGAGGACGTCGCTAATTACGAATGCCTCGACGGAGGCACTCTGTTCGAGGACGCCAGCGGATCGGAGTCGGTCTACGAAGAGCTGGCTGCTGCCGTCGAGGGCGGGTATTTCGCTGGCGTCGATCTCGATCTGAAGGTTGTCGAGGCCGAGGCCTATGCAGGCGCTGAGGCAGTGTTCGACGGTTTCAATGGCGACGGTTCCGTTGCGGAGGGAGGTGCGGCGGGCGCGCTTGGACACGTTTTCGACGCGGGCGGCGACTCGGACGGGAGGCGACTGGTCGGTGCGGACGAAGCAGATTCCGCTGTGGGGCGGGCCTGGGCGCACGCGCATGGTGACGGGTTCGCCCGTGAAGAGGCCTCGCCCTTGGAATTCCACCTCGCGGCTAATGGTCTGCTGATTCTTCAAGTTGCTTCACTCGCGCAATCAGTTCCTTGAGCTGCTCCGCCATTTTGGGTAGTCGGCGAATCTGCGCCCGTTCCCGCAGTTCTTGGCGGTGATCCTGGGCCGGGAACCCGGAGAGCATGGTGCCGGGCGGGAAGTTCTTGTCGACAATCGTGCCGCCGCCGGTGAAAACAACGCCGTCGCCGAGGGTGAGATTGTCGAGCGTTCCGGCTCGTGCGCCGAAGATGCAGTGGTTTCCGATCCGCGTGCTCCCCGAGATGCCCGTCTGTCCGGCAAAGACACAGTGCTCGCCGACGCGAACATTATGGGCGAGCTGCACGAGATTATCAATCTTGGATCCGCGGCCTATGACGGTGTGGCCGAATTTGGAGCGGTCGATGCAGGAGCAGGCCCCGATTTCGACATCGTCTTCGATGATGACGCCGCCGATGTGGGGGATTTTGTTGTGTCGGTTCTCGTCGAAGTAGAAGCCGAAGCCGTCGGCGCCGATGACGGCGCAGGGATGGATGATGACGCGGTTGCCGAGCGTGGAGCCGTCGCGGATGACGACGTTGGGCCAGATGAGGCAGTCGCGGCCGATGGTGACGGCGTGTCCGACGAAGACCCCGGCGTGCAGAACGCACCCGTTTGAGACGCGGGCGTCGGGCTCGATGACGACGTGGGGACCGATCGAGCAATCATCGCCGACGGCGGCTGACTCGTGGACGACCGCCGTCGGATGCATGCCCGGCTGCGGCGGGGGGACGGGCGGGGCGAAGGCGGCGAGGAGTTTGGCCACGGCGGCGTCGACCCGGTCACAGAGAATGGCGGGCATCGGCGTCTGGCCGAAGTCGGCCGGGACCAAGACGACGCCGGCGTGGCTTGCCGACAGGTGGCTGGCATATTTCGGGTTCGAAAGCCAGGTGGCTTGCTCGGGGGTTGCCTCGGCTATGTCGGCTACGCCGGTGATGACGGCGCCGGTCTGGTCTCGCGGGGTCCCCCCGACGATCGTGGCGAGTTCGGCGATGTTGTAGGTTCGTGCCATGACGAGTTGCCTGTTTGCGTTGATGCGACCTAGCGATCGGGCTCGTCGCGCCGGGGTTCGTTCTCCGTTGGTATGGGCGGTTTTGCGAGCCCGGCTTTCCCACCGTTTGCGGCGTATTTTTCGTTGAGGCGGGCGACGACAACATCGGTCAGATCAACCTTCGGACTCCAAAAGACCACCTTTTGCAGGGCGATCTGCTGTCTGACCTGGGTGGGTGACTGGGGCGCTTCCTGGGGGAGCTGGTCGGCGGCGAGGACGACGTCGATCATCTGCTGTTGAGCGATCTCGTAGACGACGTTCTGGATGTCGACATAAATGCCGAGGAGCGCGGACGCGAGCCCCGCTTCGATTTTCTGGCCCTCGAATTCGACGAACCATTGCATTTCGGCTTCCTGCATGGTGAGCTGCTTTCGGCGGGCGTTGAACTCGGGAGTTCCAGGTTTGAGCTCCTCCTGTAGGGATCGGCGGGTTCGCTCGATTTTGTCTTTGAGGGCCTGCCGCTCCTGGTTTAGAGCGACGCGTTTCTGCTCGAACTGGTCTTCGAGGTCGCGGGTCTTTTTGTATAGCTCGGAGACTCTGGGGAGGTTGACGACCGCGATCTTGGCGGGGCCGAAGTTGGGTTGCTGCCCGACGGTCATCAGAGCCGTCGCCATCGACAATGTAACAAGGGTCATATTCTTCCTTTCGCAGGTTCCTTAGGCGTATTTCAAACCGTATTTACACCATTGTCGCCGGTGGGGCGGCGGCAACAAGGGCCGAAAATGTGGTGAAAACAGCGATTTGCGAGAAAGGGCTAAGAACACCCCGAACGCACCCTGGAGGAGGCAAAGAGCATACCGGGAGAGCTTTCAGGGGCACGTGTGGCCATACCTTTGACAGCGGCTAGCCGGGTTTCGGATAGCGTTTGGCGATCCCAGCATGGTTGCCATCATTTACGAGCTTGGCCAAGACCTGCATGTGGGGCTTGCCGTGCGGGCGCTCAGTCAAGCAATGCAGGTGCCCGTAAACCGGGTCGGTGATACGGTCGGGAGCGTGTTGAGGTTCCAAGGGGGGCTCAATGCAACGCGTGAGTCCGAAGAACGCGAACCATAGAATTGCCGGCAGCGTCTCGCCAACCCCTCTGCTGAAGTATTCGTGATATGCGTCCAGCCCCTCCTCCGACCTCAATGACTCGTCGCGGAACGTGAGCGAGAACTGTGGGTCGTTGTCCTTGAACGCCCGCCAATGGACTAGATTGTGCTTGAGATGATCGTAGAACCGAACGCGTCGAAGGAACTGATCCTCGTCGACGAAGGCCTTCAAGGCTGACTCAGCCATGCAATCGCTTCCTGAAGTGTCCGTTCGTGATCAATTCGGCATGTACACTCGGACCGTCGCATAGCCTCGTCGATCCTGACGATTCTGATCAGATCGCCTTCGAGTGGGAACTCAAATGACACCTGTCGCATCGAGGCGTGCGAATGTGCGAGAAGCTCAACTCCATCCTCGTCACTCCCAAATACGGCGCACCGGGATTGAGGCACGTACGCCAGAGCCATTCCTACGCCCTCAGTGAATTGACGGCAAAGCTGGGCTCCAACAGAGGAACGCACGGTCTCGTACAACTCCGCGAGATCGTCCCGAACGGACTCCAGGAACCGCGCTTCTGGTTCGGAAAGGAAGATCCCAGCGGATTCGTAATCTGAGGCAAGGGACAACACCGCGACGCTCGGGTACAGCGTGTCAATCCAGCGGGTCGTGTTCGAGTCCGAGAGTGTCCCGACCCACTTGCAAGGGCGCGCCACCTGGGGGGGGGTACGTCGATAGGGGCCGGAAGTGGCAGCAGACTCAATTACAGTAATCGTTGTGTCGCTATGCTGCGTACCGATTAAGAGACGTTCCATTTCAGGCCCCCTGAAGTTTCCACTCGCGTTTCGCTCGCTCGGAGATCAGGTGCACAAAGAACTCTTGGAGAACTTCGTGGACTCTGTCCAGGCCGGATTTTGCATCCGTGCTTTCTCCAAGTCTGAGCCCCGCAGCCGTCGTCAGGCGATATCCCGGAGTGACGCCTTCGGGGAGCTTTGCGCTTGCCTGGTCGAGAGCAAACCGAACGTCAACGTCATCAGCTCCATTCCAGGCAGCTTCGAGCTTCCGTACTTGCTTTACGTCACCCATGATTCCTACCTGGGCGTCATTCGAGAAGTAGTCTCGCACGACGGCCGCAGGATTGGGAACACGAATGAAGTTCACATACGACATGTTGACGACCGCGATCCCGGGGTACTCGTCGCCACTTGCCTTCCGGAAAGCCTCAACAGCCTCCCAAAGGGCGTCACGAAGGGATTCGTATCGAGGGTAATCGGCCTGTTCAAGGCCGGGGTGTTTCGCCCATCGAGTGACGATCACGTCGGGTTGGAGGCTTACCGAAAGGCCGGACGTGTGGCCGGTGTAAACGGCAGCGGGCAAGTATGCCGGCCCGATCTCAACCTGTGTACCAGCCCTACCCGGCGCGACTTCGAATTGCGTTGCCTCGTCAAGTCGCGGGAAGGAGTGTTGAAGCTCCCGAGCGACCGCATTGACCATTTGGTAGCTCAGAGCCTTCGGACCGTTGAAACTCGTGCGCACCACTGCCTCGACAAGAGGAAGGTTGTCGAATTTGAGCCGAAGTTTCCCTGCCATCCTTGACACTCCCAGCGACACGACACTCGATTCTACATCTAGTCTACTGTACGCTGTGCCCGCATGGCAAGTTTCGTTGGCTGCCCAAACCTGTGAAAAGGTGGCATAACATCCCGCTATTGGGCACTTTCTGGGGCAACAATGTTAACACAAGCATGCGAAAGTTGGACCTCTCCACGGTCGACGCGGGCGGCGAAGGCGAGGGTTTCGTCGTAGAGGGCGTCGAGCATTTCGGATTCGGAGACGGTGCGCTTTTGTTCGCCCTGGACGTAGATGATTCCTTTGCCCTTTCCGGCGAAGACGGCGACGTCGGCGCCTTCGGCTTCGCCGGGGCCGTTGACGACGCAGCCCATGACGGCGACCTTGACCGGTGTCTTGATGGTGGCAAGCTTGCGACGGACGTCGGCGACGAGCTTGATCAGATCAATCTCGATGCGGCCACAGGTCGGGCAGGCGATCAGCTCGGGTTCGGTGCGGCTTCGCAAGCCGAGGGAGCAGAGCAGCTCCTTGGCGTCTTCAACCTCGTGGATCGGGTCGGAGGCATACGAGATGCGGATGGTGTCGCCGATGCCTTGCGAAAGCAGTGAGCCGATCGCAGCCACCGATCGAATTCGGCCCGTCTCGGGTGGTCCGGCGTGGGTGACGCCGAGGTGCAGCGGAAGGTCGAAACGGTCGGCGATGGCGCAGTAGGCTTCGACGGTCATGACGGCGTC
>JASFUW010000256.1:0-7496 GCA_050050135.1 Phycisphaerae bacterium | reverse complement strand
ACCCATGGCGATGTAGTCTTCCTCGGGGATCGTTTGGCGCTTCTGTTGCGACGCGAGCCGGCGTTCCAGCTCGATCATCTTGCGGTACAGCCCGCGAAGCTTCTTCATCAGCGGCTGAATCCGGCTGGTTCGCAACGACAGTTCCTCGAGCAGCTTCGAAATCTTCCGGCGGCGCTCACGGATGCGTTGAGTCAGTTCGCGCCGCACGCTCGCTGCCACCCTCGTCGCGGTCAGCCTCGCCCAATCATCTTCGTTTCGCGTCATCGCCGCCTGCACGGTCGCCAGGTTCACCGGAATCCTCGCGGTGATCCGAGCCTTGGCCGCATGTTCAGATGTCGATATCTTCATGGTCCGATCGAACGGAAGGGTGCCGTCGTGAACCTGTTGGAGAATCTCGACCGCCAGCCCCGCACAATAGTCGCTCTCGAGGACCTTCTGCCGGAACGCCATGCGCGTGAGTTCGATCTTCTTCGCCAGCCGAATTTCCTCTTCGCGCGTGAGCAGGGGGATTTCTCCCATCTGCGTGAGATACATGCGGACCGGGTCGTCGATCCGTTTGGCGCCCACCTCGAGCGTGAGCTCCGTCAGATCTTTTTCCAGGTCGGCGGTGACCTCGTCTTTGTCGTCCGCCTGGTCTTCGCCCTTCCGAGCGTCTCGCCCTTTGGCCGCCGACTTGCGGTCCCGCTCGTACTTGGCTGCGTCCGCCTCGTCCAGCGTCTCGATACGCTTCTCTTCGAGGCGCATCATGATCATTTCGAGTTGGGACGGGTCGATCGCGTCGTCCGGGAGGACCTCGTTCATCTCCTCCCACGTGACGTAACCGCGTTTCTTGCCCCGACCCAGCAGCTCCTCAACGGCCAACTGAATCGGGTCGAAGGATTGTTCAATGACTTCGCTCATCGTGGTCTCGTATCCCAGTGGTTCAGCTTGTTGCGGTCAATCAGTCTTCCGTGTCAATCGACTGTCGCAGCAGCCGACGAGGCGCAAAATGCCTGTGCCTCTTCACGCCGTTCTGGATCGTTTTTCGGGCGTCGGTTTCGCCTTCAACCGTGTCAACCCCGGTTTCCGCATGCAAGAGCCCTTCCTTGCACTTCTCGATTTCCTCATTCTCGACCGACCCGACGAGCTTCTCGAGCGCCGCTTGCAGCGTTGACTCCAATCGGCCCAGATTCGCTCCTCGACCGGCCAGTTCCGTAACGCGTTCCCCGTCGTCCGGTGCCACGCACCGTGCCAGCACGTCGACCAGGGAGAACGCCTCCTCCTTCTTGCCCAGGTCCAGTACGATCTGGGCGATCCGGCGGTCGCGTTCGTCACGTATCCGCGCGACGTCCGGGATTCCCTTCACGTGCTCGATCAACCCGGGCTCGCTCAATAGCACCTCGAGCAAACGTGTCCAAGCGGCTTGCTCGCCATCGAGCCGGCTTGACGCCCGTGACGGGTCGCCGGCATCCGACGGTTGCCCTTTCCCCTTGCGGCCGGGCGCCAGACGCCGCATCAAGCGATCCACCTCCTCACGCTCCGTGCGAATCAAATGCGCGACCTGATTGACGATTAACCCCCTTTGGATGGCGTCGACGGCGTTTGTCTGACACGCCTCCGCAACCACGCGGAGAAAGTCGAGTATCGCCTCACGCCGTCGCGAGTCGGAACCGCCCCCTTCGTAACGCTTCCGCACGTAACTCCACTTGAATTCTAGCGCGTCAACCGCGCGGTTCAAGACGTCCGAAAACGCCTCCGCGCTGGCACGGGCGAGAAAGTCGCTCGGGTCCTTTCCGTCCGGTATCTGAGCTAGGCGAATAGTGACGCACAGTGGCAGTGCGACGCGGATCGCACGCTCAGCCGCCGCCTCGCCGGCCTCGTCCGAATCGAACAAGAGCACCATCTCTTCGCAATACCGCCGAAGCAGCTTCACCTGCGCATCGGTCAGCGCCGTCCCAAGCGTGGCGACGGTCTCTTCGAATCCTGCTTGATGGGCAGCGAGGCAGTCGGTGTAGCCCTCGACGACGATGGTCCGCCCGCGCGCTGTCGCCGCGTTGCGAGCAAGATCAATGCCATACAGACCACGCCCCTTGTCGAACAGTGCGTTTTGTGCCGTGTTGATGTACTTCGCACGGTCGTCACCGAGCGTTCGGCCGCCGAAACCGACCACGCGCCCCGTGGCGTCGCGGATCGGAAACATGAGCCGATTGCGGAAGGTGTCGTACGGTTTGCCGCCCTCGCTTAGGCGGACGAGGTCAGCCGCCTGCAGGACGGACGGTTCGATGCCCAAGCGCGCCGCCGCCCGCTGCAACCGGTCGCCGCCGTCCGGTGCAAGCCCGAGCTCAAACCGTTTTGAGATATCAGGCGCAACCTTACGACCCGCCAGGTACTCGCGCGCCAGGCGACCTCGATCACGGTCTAATAACTGGGCCCGAAAAAACTCGGCCGCCCAAGCGTTGATCTTTGCGATGTCGAACCGGCTAGGCCCACCGGCCGTCGAACCACCCGACGGCTCGCCCAACTCGATTCCCACCCGGTCCGCCAGAATCCGCATCGACTCCATGAAATCGACGTTCTCGCGCATCTGCACGAACGAGAATACGTCGCCGCCCTTCCCGCACCCGAAACACTTGAACGAGCCGTGGTCGGGCCGGATGGTGAAAGACGGAGTCTTTTCGCTGTGGAACGGGCACAGCCCAACCCAACGCTGACCGCTGCGCTTCAGCTTCACGTGTTCTGAGATGAGGTCGAGGATATCGACCCGATCCAGAATCTGTCTTTTCGCCAGTTCGAGATTGTGCAACGAGGAGGTAACCCTGAATCAGATACGCGTCGTGTCGTGCCCCAACCCAGGCACAGAATCGGTACCGCTATCCATAAAGCATCAAACGAAGAATTAAATCGGGGTTTGGAACGGCACCACTCCCAGTGTTAATAGTATACATCACGATTCTAGGACCGTCAAATCACAACCGTTTGTCGAACAAAGAGTTGCGCACGAGCCGGAGGTTCCGATCGAGCGTGCTGGTTTCGGCGGCTATCGCCCGCTGAAACCCAGGAAGCTGAGGAAGACTTCCTGTGTCATAATCGGCACGGCGAGACTTTTCGCGGAGTCGATCGTTTGGCCGTATTCTTCGAAGCGCTGTCGCATCATCTCCGAGCGCTGCGACTGGTCCGCGGACGAATCGGGCGTGGCCCTCGGGCGCCGCGGCGCGCGGCCGACGACCACGAAATCCGTAAGGGCACTTAATTCCGAGACCGGTTCGCCGCCCCAATGTTCGATCATGGATTCGATGGTCGCTGCCCCGCCTTTGTCGACGCCGCCATCGTGGTCCAGATCAAAATCCCCCAGGACCAAAAACCGCAACGGGCGATCCGGGTCATACACCGGGTTGGCCACGAGATCGCCGGCCAGGATGACCTGCCGTGGGGCGAGCCGCACGATCTTGCATTCAGCCGACGATGATGCGATCGAAACCACCTCGATCTGCGCCTTCGCCCGTCCGTCCGCCGGAATCCCGGTTTCCGCCGAGTACACGGCGAAACGCAGACCGAGCGTCAGCCGATCTTTTTGGCCCAGATTGATGAAGACGACATCATCACCCGGCATGGCCGTGAGAACCCGACCGTCCTCACGTCGCGCGGTCGACAGCTCCTCGGGGCCGATCATCAGCTCCCCGAACTTCTCCTGGACCGCCTTGAGACGCGTCTGCAATAGCGTGACCCGCTCCTCCAACAACGACACCCGCTCTCGCTCCGCCGTGAGATCCCGCTCCGCGTCGGCGTTCCGCTGTTCGTATTCACGCTTGACCCGGGCGATCTCCTCGTCGCGGTCGGCGCGGTATTGAGCGCGGGCCGCCTGCTCCTGCGCCAGTTGATCGCCCAGCTCCTGCGCACGTCGGTCCAGTTCGTTTTTCTGCCGAGCGTTTGCCTCGACTTGCCGGTCCGCCTCGGCCTGCAGCTCCGCAACCCGGCTTTCAGCCTCGCGCTTCAAGCCGCTCAGCGTCGTAAACTCCTCGTACAAAGCACCCAGGGCCTCTTCGTAAGACAGATCGAGGTAGCTGTCCGGCTTCGAGACCAGCCCCTCGCTCTGGATCGTGCGAAGTCTCTGGTCCAGCTTGGTCTTCACCGTCGGGGGATCGTCGTTCGGCTCCCCGGTAGCCAACCGCGCCGTCTCGGCGCGTGCATCCTCGATCAGGCCCACAACGGTCGGACCACTCGCCCGTGCCGACTGTACCAGCGGGATGGCCCGTTCTTGAGCCGACGAAATCACCTTCCGCTTGGTTTCGAGGGCGGCGTCGTGTTCCTGCAGCAACTGTTCCTGCCCGGTGTAGAGGATGACCAGGAGGACGGTCGACGTAAGCCACAGTGCCGCGAAGATGATCATCGCGAGCGTGATGTATCCTTGCCCTAGCTGCTGTGCCTTGGCCATCTCGTTACAACCTCCAGAAGATTCTCACGGACCTCGGCGAGTGCGGTGTTCGGTTTCGCTCGGTCAGCCATGGCATAAACACCGTCGGGCGTGTTTCTGCATCCGCCGCAGGTGCGCTGGCATGTTCCTTCAACTCGCGTCGTAGAGCAGACCGCGACCCGGATGCGGCTGGGTCGCCCCGCCTTCCTCCAGTCGCGGCGGCATCCCGGACCGGGCCTGCCAATACAGCGAACCGGGATTTTTGTGAATTCCTGTCCGCCTGTCAAGGTCGCGCGGAGCCCCACACGGACACCGGAGGCTGGACCCGGCAGGGGTTGCGTCTATGCCCCCCCGGGGCGGAGCCCAAACCGGCGGAATGAGATCCCTACCCGACCCGTGCGACGCGGCAAGTAGCGACGCCGGTTGACTGCGGGGGTTGTGCCGGATAGGCTGCTTCATCGGCCGGAGAAAGCATCGACTCAAAACGCAATCTCGGATCAGTTCCACACCATGTTGACGCCTTTCGCGGGGCGCCACGTGAAGCCTCCGGCTTGCTCCGGTCGGGTCGAAACGTGTCCGTCGTATTTCGGTAAGTTGTGTCGCACGCGATGACCTCGTGCAGACCGAGCCACGCGCCGGGCCAACTCGTCTGCCGCTGTGCCACAGCGCGGTCGCCCGTCGTGCGCGGTTCGGCGACTTTGGTTCCAGGGTTGTTGTCCATCCCGTTGGGAGAAACTCATGTGGAGCATCAGTAAGGTAGAAGGCGTTCCTTCGGACAGCGTATTCCTGACCGACGGGCAACCGATCAAGGCGCGGCGCGGTCCCGCCGGTTCCAGCTATCGTATGATCGTCGTGGGGAGGGGTTTTCTGGACATCACCGATACCGGGCACCAACCGGGCGGTCCCCACTATTGGCAACTGAACATCAGCGGCGCCACTTACTGGTATGACGGCGAGGGGGCCCCGACAATCCGCATACAACCGGATGGGGTGGTGTTCATTACGGGCAACGGTAATGACGTGAGCACGGCACTAGCACCGTTGCCGGGTATTTCCGCATCGGATGTTCCGGTGGTGCAGGCGATGGAGCAAAAAGGACTGATACCCTATTCCCAGCTCCGTCCGCATCACCGACCGTTCTCCGATGTCGCCCGTTTGGCCGCTCAGTACTTTCCGTTCACTACGTACGCGCGAACGCTCGCGCTGAGCCTCTACGATTGGACGACGGCGGACTTCTTCAGGATGGACATGCTTCATCTGTACCGATACACCGCGCTCGCGGGAGCGCCGCTCGACGACGCCGATATCGTGAAAGGAATCTGGACAGCCGACTGGCCGCCCTACTCGCACACGGACGAGGCCTTCATGCACTCCCTGATGATGACGCCTTGCTCGACCGAGGAGGAAGTCGCTGAACAGTTTGCCAAAGTTCGAAATGTGCTTCCATCGATGCTCACGTCGCTCGAGCACGTGACGACGGCGGCCCTGACATCAATGCAGCGAACCAGTGTCCTGTCCAAGCCTGCTCTATTTAGCGGACAGGTGGCGATCTCGAACCTCTCTGAAGAGGCGTTCGCCGTCTATTTCAACGAGTATCCGGGGAACGCGGGACCGGTCGGTCATGCGATGGGTATGCCGCTGGCCGATGCGCTCGCGGGGTTCATGGCCCCCGGAAACACCGTCCACCTCAAGAGCTTCATGAGCTTCACCGATAGCGAGCAGGACGCCGCCCATTACTCGAACGGTATCCTGGTGGAGGTGGCGCCGGTGCCCCGAAGCGCCGTCTGGGCGCAGTGCGCCTATATCACGTCGCTGTCCGATGAGGCCGGAAAGATCGAATACCTGTTCCCACCGGGTTCGGGGTTCGTGGTGGACAGTTTCGGCAAGAAAACCATCAGCGGGAAGGAAGTCGCCGCCATCTCGATGACCGAAGCCCCGACCCCCTGACGCTCAGACCATGGGCACCGCTTGTTAGCTGCGTGTTCAGGTCATCTGAGCATTTGAAAGGAGTGATCGTGCTATACAACAGGCAGGTAATCAAGAGTTGGCCGGAACCCCCACCCGCGCCAGCTCGCCCCCCGGCGCCGCTTCCGCCGGCACTGAAACAGGGCAAAGCCTCTTTCGATTATGTCGTCATCGGTGCGGGTTCGGCAGGGTGTGCGTTCGTGTCGCAACTGCTCTCCTCCTCGGCGAATGTATCCGTGTTGTTGCTCGAGGCCGGTGCCGCGAACGACGTACCGGAAATACGTGACTTCACGAAGGCGATGAACCTGCGCGGAACGAAATACGATTGGAACGACAAGTCGCAACCGCAGACCTGCATGGACGGCGAACACATGCCCTACGACGCGGGCAAAGTGTACGGTGGGAGCAGTTCGATCAACGGGATGGTGTGGGTGCGGGGCAACCCGGCGGACTACGACATTTGGGCGTCACAAGGGAACAAGGGCTGGAACTGGAGCGACGTCGAGCCGGTTTTCAAACGACAGGAGCGGTGGGCGGGACAATCCTCTCCGGTCAGAGGTAATAAGGGGCCCATCTACGTCACCGATGAGTTGAGCATCAACCCGGTCTCCAAGGATTTCGTAACCACGGTCGTGAATATGGGTTTCTCTCGAAATCCGGATTACAACGCCCAGACCCAGTATGGGGTCGGCTTCAGCCAGCTTAACGTCAAGCCATCGAGCGAGCCCGCCGTGTATGGTATCCGCCAGGATTCCTTCAACACTCTCGTCGGACCCTGGCTAGGCGACGAGCGCCTCATCCCACTCCAGGATGCACGCGTGCAACACATCGACCTCGTCAATGGTAGAGCAGACACCGTAAGGTTCAATTTCGGAGGTGACCCGGTTACGGTGGGCGTGAACAAGGAGGTGATCCTATGCGCCGGCACACTCCGGTCACCCCAAGTGCTCATGCTCTCCGGAATCGGAGACCCGGACGCCCTGAGGAAGCTCGGTATTCCGGTCGCGGCGCCGCTCCCTGGTGTTGGAAGAAACCTCCAGGACCAGGTCATCGGTTTCGTCCTTCGAGCGCTCAAGAGGACTGATCCCGGTCACTTCTCGCCGATGTGCGCGAATATCTTCGCTAACGGGTTGCCCGGTTC
>JASFUW010000255.1:0-7501 GCA_050050135.1 Phycisphaerae bacterium | reverse complement strand
CAGAACCGCCGGTCTTCCACCCCCTTTAACCAAGGACGCACCGCCCGATATGATCGATCTCGTCCGGTTCTGCTGTCTGCCCGTTGGAGCCCCTGACCGGCCAAGTTTACCGCTTCGTCAAGTATGGAGATGGTTGGCATGGATCCACCGGGAGGCGCCCCATACCGCCACGTGTGATTCCACGGGGTGGCTGCCTTCCCGGCACGCCGGGATGCCATCCCGGACCTGGAAACCGCCGCCATCCGAAGACGACGCCCGTTAATCGCCGCTGGTCAGTTCGCGGATGCGGCGAGCGGCGAAGTTGCAGTTGGCATTGTGCGCTGACTCGTGCTCGAGCGAGGCGCGATAGAGTTCCAAGGCTCTGGCGCGATCATGTAAGCGATAGTCATAGACCGTGGCTGCGCGATAGCGAGCGGGGTAATGGGTCTGCGGGTTCCAAGTCCAGACGCGTTCGTACCATCGGACGGCGATCCCGTCCTGGCCGGGCATGTAGTCCCTGTGGATCTCGCCGCACTGGAATGCGGCGTCGTCGATCTTGTCACTGTTCGGGTAGCGCTGGATCAACTCCCTGAACATCTTGGCGGCTTCGACCATGCGATCGCGGCGGTAGACCATGGGCACGCCGTGCCCACCGCGGCGCATGACCTCGCATGCCTGCTCGTACAACCGGTCCGCTTCGGGGATGCGATCCACGGGGCTGAGGGTGTCGGAGGGGATTTCGGCGTCGTAGAGGTAACGGAACTGCTTGACGCGTCGGAGCCCCTCGAGCTCGAAGGCCGCCCAGTCCGCCTTGTCCACGTACCCGTGGGCTTCGTAGTAGTCGCGGAGCCGTTCGAGGCTCTCGATGTAGCGGACCCGAAAGCCGACGGTTGTCTCGACCAAATCCACCTCCTGGGCATCGGCGACCGAGATGTCGGTCGCGTGCTCAGACGCCAACTGTGCGGACCGGGCGTCGTAGGCGTCGGTGCTCGGGCCCGCGTTGGAAGTCGGCCAACGCGAGTCGACGTTGCAGCCCCATGCGCTTACGAGCAGACCGCACACGAGCGATGTCATTATGCTGTGCGTGAACTTCATGAACATGCCTCCCAGGAGGGAATGGTTAGCCTCCCATCCGTTTTTGACGCCCAGGCCCGATCGTGGGGCGAGCGCCGAACGTACTGCTGGTCCGCGTGCCAGCTCCCCTACCACTGAGCTTCCTCAAAAGCGCCGAGCCTCGGCGCCGCCTTGACCGGTCGCGCCTTGATGATGGCGTTGGCCAGCGACAGGTCGCCCTTGGTCGTGATTTTCAGGTTCGTCGGGTCCGACTTGACCACGGCAACGGGATGGCCTGAAAGCTCGACGGCTCCCGCCTCGTCCGTGATCCGGTCGTCGCGTTCATCCAGCTTCGCGTAGGCGTCGGTGAGAATCTGCTTTTTGAACACCTGCGGGGTCTGCGCTTCGAAAAGTCCGGCCCGGGAGACGGTCTCTTCGATGACGTTTGCGTCGCTGACCCGCTTGACGGTTCCCACGATCGGCGTCGCCAGGATCGCGGCACCGCTCTTGACCGCCTCTGCGAAGACGTTATCGATCATCTGTTCGGTCACGCAGGGTCTGACGGCATCATGCACGGCAACGAAGTCGGCTGCGTCGTCGACGGCCGCGAGCGCCGCCGCAACGGTCTGCGAACGATGCGCGCCGCCCTCGACGAGCTTCACGCCCATGAATCCCAGGTTGGCGGCGTATGAGGACTTGATGGTGCCCATATCCTCCGGGGCGACGGCGAGGATCGTCTGACAGACGTCCTTACGATTGATGAAGCGCTCCAAAGACCGAATGAAGACGGGGCGCCCATCGATCTTGGCGAAGGTTTTCTTCTCGGAGCCGCCGTATCGTTCGCCCTTTCCTGCTGCCGCAATGATTACCGAGAACTTTGCCATAATCCTTCCGTAGTTACGATTTCGCGATTCCCGGGCGGTCGCCCCCGTCTGGGCGCGTGCGTCGCCGCCCTCGACTACTCCTTGCGCGGCCGACGTCGCTCGGGCGGCGGGGCACCATCCGCACGACCGAAGATCATGCGGCCGGCCGATGTTTGCAGCACGCTCGTTACGGTGAGACCGACGACCTCGCCGATGCGGTCGCGCCCGCCTTCGGCCACCACCATGGTGCCGTCATCCAGGTACCCCACGCCTTGCCCAGCTTCCTCGCCCGGTTTGATGACTTTCACGTGGAGCGACTCACCGGGCAAGACGACGGGTTTCAGCGAATTCGCCAGGTCGTTTATGTTGATCACGCCGACGCCGCGAAGCTGCGCGATCTTATTCAAATTGTAGTCATTCGTCATGACCTTGCCGCCGAGCTGCAAGGCCAGGTCAACGAGCATCTCATCCACGCCGGCGTCGGCTGCGCTGCGTTCGGGGGCGACGTCTAGAATACGTATGTCGATGTTGTCGTTCGTCTGAAGCTTGTTCAACATGTCCAGCCCACGTCGACCGCGGCTGCGTTTGAGCTTGTCGGAACTGTCCGCGATGGTCTGCAGTTCGAGGAGGACGAAACGCGGAACGATGAGTTCGGATTCGAAGATTCGGGTGTTGGCGATGTCGGCTATCCGCCCGTCGACGATGACGGAGGTGTCCAAGACCATCGGTCGCGTGCCTTTGGTCTCTTTTGCGAATTCGACGTAGGGTATGACGAAACGGACGTCGTCCTTGGTCTCGAGGATGAAGCTGACGGCGAGGTAGCAGCAGATGACGCCGATGGAGAGCTTGAGCGCGCTGACGAACGACTTTTCGGAGTCGGCAAGCTGGCGCGGCACATTCGATTCGACGAGCAGGTCCATGATCAGCGATAGGCCGTAGGCTACGACCATTCCGACGATCAGTCCGAAGAACAAGGCGGAGATTGCCGCGAGCGAAGTTCGCTTGTTCGGGATGAAAACATTGAGGGCGACGACAATGAGCGCGACAGCCGCGAAACCCGCCATAACCCACTGAGGGGTGAGCGCAACCGAGCCGGCGGCGATTTCCTGGTCTGCGACCACACCCCATCCGACGGCCATCAAGGCAAGCGCGAAGACGATGTGCAGCGCATACATGAGCGTCGCGCTGGTTTTCGGCCTCGGTTGACCATGAGGCGATTGCGATGATGTTCCTGTGGCCATGGCGACCTTTCTCGCGGCGAACTGGTTCACGGGCGGACGGGATGTCCCGCCCACGGGCTCGACGGGGCGTCAGTATACTCCTAACGGCGGGTACATCAAACCGCGAGCGGCGTGCGGGGGTGTGGGATGGAGCGTGGTTCTGTGCGGGACATCGTCTGCACGCGGGCCGGGAGGATGGGAGCTGAAACGGTGCGCGCACCGGGCGCCGTGCATTCCCGCTTCGGGATCGGTTCTGGCGGGTTTCGCGCGCCGTCACGCGCCCGGTCACCGGGACCAGAGAATCCGGTCCCGGGTCACGCGGGCGGCGGGGGAACGTTACTCGGGCGTTTGTTCGCCGGACTGAAGTCGGAGGATGCCATCTCGCAGCAAAACGGCGACGTCGTCATTTTCGTCGGACTCTACGAGGCGGTGCACGATCGTCAGGGCCCGGGCGATTTCGCCGCGTGTCAGTTCGAGATACGCGCTCAAGAGGGCAACGTTGTGATCCGCGGGATGCTTCTCGGCGTACCGCGCCAGCTCCCCAAGCTGGGCGCGTAGCACATGTTCGTCAGGGTATAGGCCGCGGATGTCGGGCGGATAGTCGACCAGATCCGGTGTGGTCAGCAGGGCGCGACGTACGGCGAGCCCCGCGACCTCATAATCGCCGGTCGCGAAATTGACGAGGGCATAAAGGAACTTCGCGTATCCGTCCCGCTCGTCCGCGAGCATGGCACTTACATAATATCGGCGTGCCTCTTCATAATGTCCTGCGACGAAGGCGGCGTTTGCGCGACCGATCAGCGTGTTTTCGTTCGGTTCGGTCAGAACCTGGTACGTTGCGTCAGGGGCGGGCTGACTGTCCGGACTCGGAGCCGGCTGGGAGCTGTCCACGATCAGCGCGTCCGCCACGGAGCTGCTGTCCTGGACATAGTACACGTCCTGGTCGTAGAACTGATAAACGTGCGGCTCGCGATAATAGAGCGAAGAATACCGGTAGCCATGCCAGGGCCAATGATAGTCATAGCTTACGTGGTGGATCGGGTTATATAGATGGTAGTAATGCCCCCGCGGATAGCATCGCCCGCCGAAGCCTCGACGACGGTCTCGGTCGTAGAGCAGCGTGCCGTACAGTCGGGGGCGATTGCCATCACGGCCCAAGTGCAGGTACCCGGCAAAATCGCGACCGCGGCCACCGATGGTCAGACCGACGGACGGAGACAAGCGCTGACCCGAGCCGCGACGAGGTCCCGGACTGCCGATCCGGTTGCTGTCATGGCCGTGCTGCCGTCCGCGACCCTGTCCGGCGTTTGCGTGCCGCCCGTGGGAACCTCGGCTTGGCTGATTGCCGCGGAACACGGACGCCCCCCCGGGTGACGGCCTCGATTGCGGTCTCAGGACGATCGGTGCACGGCCGCCACGGCGTCCTTCCGAGGTGCGATTGCCGCTTGCGCGCGGCGGTCGCGAGGTCACGGTCGACCTCGATGGTGGCCTGTGGCTCGATACGTGAGCGGGCCGGTTGTTCGCACGTTTCGGCTTGGTGGTCCGGATGGCTGCCGGACGCCGCGCCTGCCGAGTTCGCAGGCTGCCTGAGAAAATGGAGGAAGCCTTGCTTGGTCGCCTACTCCTCGCCACTCTTGCCTTTCGGCCAAATGACGACGCCGACTTCCGCCCCATCGAACGGGACGGGCTGACCGCGCGGCTCTTGCGCGGTCTGGAGACCGAAGCACGTCGGGGTACGCGCCGCGCGGGTCGCGTCTTTCCACGACTCGCCGAAACGCGCTTGGCTGTGCTGCCCCTCGCTCGGCGTTTCGGACCGGCGTCAACGTCCGGCGCCCCTGCCCATGCAGCAAGCACACTCACTATCAGGATTCTTGCGGCTATTCGTCGGCCTTGTTTCATGACCTGGCCTCCGGCTGCTCGAAAGCGAACAAAACGAATCAATCGACTCGACATCAATTATCTCACTGTGTTAATTAATACCCTAAGGATAGGGAATCCGCAAATCGAAAAGCGTTTTTCGGCCGATTCTGACTAGATAATACCGCTCATTTCTGTGAGAGTGGCAAATGTCCAGTCGGGATGCGAGTTGCCAATGTCGTGAATGCGGCTGTCGCGGCGAATCCACGCGGTACTGATACCGAGCATTGACGCGCCACCAATATCGCTATGCAGAGAGTCGCCAACGTGGATTGTGGCCTCGGGGCTCACATCGAGGGCGGAGAGGGCCTGCCTGAAGATCTCGGCGTCCGGCTTGTATGCCCGGGCGTCCTCCGACGTGATCACGGCGTCGAAGACCAGGCCGTGACGATCCATGGCTGCTCGCAAAGGCTCGGTATCGGCGTTTGAGACACAACATACGGGCAAACGCACCGATTCGAGGAACGCGATCGCGTCTTCGTAGATTTCCGGGTTCAGCCAATACTCTTCCAGGGGCGCTACCAGGGGCTCGGGATCGGCGGTGCATCCGAATCGCGCCAAGGTCGTCCTGAGGCTCTCGATCTCGCATTCGTTCAACGTCCGGAAGGCGTCGTGGTTGCTCTGGTCGACGTCGGAGAAAAACTGCTCGCCCCAGCGGATGGCGAGTTCGGGCGGGGTGAGGTCGAGGCCGCAGGACTCGACGATATGAGCGCAGGTTGCCTCCACGGCCTCGCGGTCGCCCGCGCAGATCGTGCCGTAGAAGTCAATCAGTAACGCTTCGTACCGCCGTTTTCGCATGATCGGATGGTGCTCCGTGCGTATGCGTCGGGTTTGGCGACGCAGTATAGGTGCGCGGCGGGGCGGGCCGCAAATCGAGTTTCCGCCCGCTGACCGCGGAGCCGGTCGACCGCGGTTGCGTCCGGGTGTACAGGTGCAGCCGGGTCCGGTATCGGCCGATTGATTTTCCGCACTCGTCCCCCTACAAGATGCCGCAACACTGTTACACCTTGAGAGGAGGTTGCCTTGGCGATCAGCTACAACCAACGAACGCACCGGTGCGGTGAACTGAAGGCTTCGGACGTCGGGCAGAGCGTAACGCTGGCCGGTTGGGTGCATACTACGCGCGATCATGGGGGTCTGGTCTTCGTCGATCTGCGGGATCACACGGGGCTGGTGCAGCTTCAGTTCAAGCCGGATCAGGTGGCTGACCCGCACGAGCAGGCCCGCGGGCTGCACAACGAGGACGTGATCGCGGTCGAGGGGAAGGTGATCGCGCGTGAGCGGGTGAACCCGAAGCTGCCGACGGGCGAGATCGAGATCGAGATCAGCGCGATGGACCTGCTGACTCGGGCCGACCCCCTGCCCTTCCAGGTAAACGACGAGTTCGATGCACACGAGGACATGTGTTTGCGGTACCGGTTTTTGCACATGAGGCGGCCGGAGATGCAGGACATCTTTCGGCTTCGGTCTCGTGTGGCGCGGGCGATTCGGGAGTATTTTCACGAGGCCGGGTTTGTCGAGGTCGAGACGCCGTTTTTGACGAAGTCGACGCCGGAGGGCGCTCGGGACTATCTGGTGCCATCGCGTGTCAGGCCGGGGTCGTTCTACGCCTTGCCGCAGTCGCCGCAGATATTCAAACAGCTTTTCATGATCGCGGGGTTCGATCGGTATGCGCAGATCGTTCGGTGCTTTCGCGATGAGGACCTGCGGGCGGACCGTCAGCCGGAGTTCACACAGCTCGACATGGAGATGGCGTTCGTGCAGCGCGAGGACGTGATGGCGGAGGTCGAGGGGTGTGTCGAGCGTATTTTCATGGACGGGCTGGGGCTGACGGTCAAGCCGCCGTTTCCGCGGATGAGCCAGCAGGAGGCGATGGAACGGTTCGGGATCGATCGGCCTGATACGCGGTACGGGATGGAGCTGCAGGACATTACGGAGCTTGCGCGGTCGGTCGATTTTCCCGCGTTTGCCGAGGCGCTCGCGGCGGGGGGCGTCGTGAAGTGTCTGGTGGCTAAGGGGGGTGACAAGCTGTCACGGAAGGTGGTGGACGGGCTGGCTGAAGAGGTCCGCGGAATTGAGGGGCCGGGGCTGCCGGTTACGAAGGTGGTTAAGGGCGATGGCGGTGTGGACTTTGCGTCCGGCGTGGCCAAGTTTGCCAAGCCGATTGCGGGGCAGCTTTGTGAAGCCATCGGTGCGGAGCCGGGCGATCTGATTGCGTTCATGGCTGGTAAGTTCGAGGACGTGTGTAAGTGGCTGCACTACGTGCGTACAAGATTGGCCACCATCCTCGACGTGATCCCCAAGGATCGGTGGGACTTACTTTGGGTCGTCGACTTTCCGCTCGTCGAGTGGGACGAGGAGGAGCAGCGGTGGACGAGTACGCACCATCCGTTTACGGCGCCGCTCGATGAGGACATTCCGCTCTTGGAGAGTGACCCGGGGAACGCACGGGCGAAGGCCTATGACCTG
>JASFUW010000254.1:0-7509 GCA_050050135.1 Phycisphaerae bacterium | reverse complement strand
CCTGACAGTCCTCGGACGGACATCCACACCGCTTTCCGACGTCCTTCACCGCGCCGGCAAGAACAGCCAGAACCTGTTCGCCGAGTGCCTCCTCAAACGGGTGGGTTACGAATGGGCCAAGCGCCATGGAGCACCGGACCCACAGGGAAGCTGGAAGCTAGGCCAACAGGCGATCAGGCAGTTTGTCACCGACGCAGGCATCGGCGCACGCGGCCTGAACGTCGCGGACGGGTCCGGGCTGAGTCGTGACAACGCCTGTACCGCCCGACAGATCGTCCAGCTTCTTGCCTGGGCAAACCGACAGCCGTTCTCGCGGCACCTCGTTGATGCCCTGTCGTGGGCCGGTGTGGACGGGTCATTACGTCGGCATTTGAGAGACACGCCTGGGCGCGTACGTGCAAAGACGGGCACGATGCGGGGCGTGCGATCGCTCGCCGGTTACGTGTATGACCAGACCGGTCCGCGCTTCGCCTTCGCCGTCATGTTCAACGGGTACAAGGGTCCGAGCACACCCTACAAGAAAGTCCAAACCCGGGTCTGCCGCATCCTGATCCGTGAAGCCGAGCGGCGGCCCACCCCACGGAGTACGACGCAGACCGAGGCAGCCCACGAGGGGGAAGGACGCATCGGGGGATAGGAGCTCTCGGCGTCGCCGTGGCTGCCGCAGACGTACGCCGCGGGCCAAATGCCCCGGTCAGGACGGCAGGATTCGAAGAACGCGCCATGTCGCCTGCATCTTCCTGATCTTTCACACAGTCTTCTTGACACCAAGGTAGACCACTCGACGCCGCCCGCCCACATGTACGACATTATTGAAGACTGGTAGGTCCACCATGAGCCTCGGACGATCCCAGTCCCCAACTTCAAACAGAAGTGGTCGTAATCGACAACCGATGCAGCAGCGGCTACCATGGACGAGGCTGGCTTCAAATTTATGCGTAGCGAGGACCTTATCGAGGAGCGTGACTCATGTCGATCAAAGGTGACTACCCGATCATTCTTGCCCACGGGATCTGCCGTTTCGATCATCTTCTGAACAAGGCGTTCGGACTAGATAACAGGGACGACGACCGATGGCACTACTTCAAACGGATTCGCAGCACGCTGATCGCGGACGGCTTTACGGTGTTTCATTCAGGCGTCGACTTCGCAGCGGGCGTGGAAACCCGGGCCGACCAGCTCAAGGCTCAGATTGAACAGCACACCAACGGGATTCGGGACCACGCCAGGGTCCACATCATCGCACACAGCATGGGCGGGCTCGACGCCCGCCACATGATTTACAGGCACCGCATGGAGGACCGCGTCGCTTCGCTCACCACGATCGGGACACCGCACCACGGCACGAGCTTTGCAGACCGCGGTCTCGAACGTACGGGCGAACTTGCAGACGTAATCACGCGGCTGGGGCTCAACGTCGACGGTTTCAAGGACTTGACGACTCAACGATGCCGTACGTTCAACGAGGAGGCGAGGGCTTTCGAGAACAGCAACGGCGTCAAGTATCAGACCTTCACCGGGACACAGCCCCGAAACCAGATCCTCCCACTGCTATGGATGCCATTCGATGTTATCATCGAGGAAGGCGAAGGCCCAAACGACGGGCTCGTGTCACTCGAATCGGCCAAGTGGCGAGATGATGTCTTCCGTGAACGATGGGACGCGGACCACCTCAACGAGATCGGATGGTGGGACATCGGGGACGCCCTTACGTCCCCCAACTTCCTCAGCTACGAGCGGAACATAAGGAATCATTATCTGGAAATCGCCCGGGAACTGTAGGGTCCGCCGTGCGGACCAACTGTGATGAATGACCAAGGCGCAATGCACGCCGCGACAAACATAGAGTAACTCCCATGCCGCCAAAACGCCTGGAAGGCCACGTCATCGCCGATCTGATGCGCGATTGGCCGGACGAACTCTGCGATCGCGCACTGGAACTGTGGGAACTCCGTTGTAAGATTGTCGCGAAGGCGTGGACCCGGTGTTCGATGTTTCCCAACAACGTAACCAGGAGCTAAGAGGTCATGACGGAGATTCCAGACTGCGACATGCTTTCGGTTCATCTTGAGGAGTTCAAGGCGCTAAAGTCAGAGCAGCAGCGGCGGATCACAAGCCGTGACAACGGAGTGTATCTGACGATTGTGGCGATTGGTGCGGCGTTGGCCCTACTCGAGAAACTGGAACACCCGGCCCTGCCATTGGGCGTTATGTGGGTGTGCTTGTTGCTCGGCTGGCACTACCTGATGAATGACCTCAAGGTCAGCCACATTGGTGACTACATCCAGGACAAATTGTCCCCCGTTGTTTGCGCCGCGGCGCACGGACCTGCGGAGCCGTTCGAATGGGAACACTACCACGCTGCCGATTTGCTGCGTGTCCCTCGAAAAATATTCCAGACTCTCGTCGACCTGCTGCTGTTCTTCGCACCGGCAGTCGTAGCGAGCTATGCGTATTGGACAATGACCCAACAGCGCACGCCGCTCCACGCAGGGGACTTGGGAATGAAGGCATACGACGTGGCATTCTGGATCCTCGCAGCGGCGCAGATACTATTCGTGTTCCAGCTCATATACTATTCACGATTTCGCAAGCGAAGTGGTCGAGCTTAAGGCTCGGAACGCGGCGCAGCAAGCGCCCAAAGGTGATCGTGCGTGCCGTGACACGAACGAAACGAGCGCGGAACACATGCGCATGTCCCAGGACCCGCACGCGATGAGCCCGCTCCCGCAGAGCCCCCGGGGGGAAACCCGATCGACCGGGGTGGGGACCACGGACGCTCCCAAGCACGGCACCTCGCGCTCCCGGCGGTGAATACCCAGGGAGTCGTCGAGTCCGCAACGAACATGGAGACAAACCCATGCCACCAAAACGCCTGGAAGGCCACGTCATCGCCGATCTGATGCGCGATTGGCCTGACGAGCTGTGCGATCTTGCCCTTGGGCTGAGGGACTTCGTACTGAGGGTCGCGCCCGAGGCCGGCGAGAAGATTGCCTTCCACGCCTTGTGTTACTACAAGTCCGACGCCCCGTACGGCGTGATCGGCGGCAACATCTGCATGATCAGCCCCAAGATCGACGTGCTTCACCTGGGTTTCATCCACGGCGCTCACCTGCCCGATCCCGAGGGGATCCTCCAAGGCGCCGCGAAATCCGCCCGGTACATCGCGTTGCGTACCACCAGTGACATCCGCCGCCGTCCCTTCCAGGCGCTCGTTCGGGCGGCCGTGGACTTTGATCCCGCGTCTGTGGCGTAGCTCGGGCACATCTGCGGCGCCGTCAGCAGGACCGACACACAGCGCTTGGAATTGGCGTTCGTTCCTATGGGCGATGCCCGCGGCTGCTGGCAGTGGATTTGTGCGTCCGTGCTCGTTTCAGGCGATCCAGTTGTTTTTCGAAGCGTTCGAGTTGGTCTTCGCGGAGCATCCCGACGATTTGGCTCCGAGTCTCTGCCGTGAGCTTTGCGACGGCTTCTTCATCTTTCCGGTCGACGCTGCGCAGTGCCTTAACCGCGTCACGCATGATGACGCGCCACGCCTTGCGCTGCGCGCGATCGAGTCCGGATCGGGCAGCCGCTCGGATCAGGCTCCGAACGTCATCCGGCAGCTCGTCTCGCCCTGCGGTCGAACCGGCGAAATAGGCGTCGAGCAGTGGCAACTGATCATCGCTCAGTATCCCCCGGACCGCCTCGGCGAACTCGGCTTCCATCGTTTCGGGATCGGGCCTGGCCGCCTCCAGCTCCGCCTGCAGCGCTTCGAGTCGCTCGGCATCCCCCGCTTCCCGTGCCTCGTCCATCTGGCGGTAGATATCTCGCATGCGCTGAGCGCACTCCCGCCACCCATCGCGGCGCGACCGGAGGTATTCGTTGAATTCCTGCCGCTGCGACTCGGTCATGCTCAGTGCGTCGGGCAGTTCAGTCGCCCACCGCCGGACCCGACCACGACGCTCCCGCCGCTGCTGCATGTTCGTCCGCATTTCGGAGAACCGCTCGAACTGCTCGTCCGTGAGAATCGGCTCGACCTCGTCCATCGCTTGCCGCATCGATTCCCAGGGGTCGACTCCCGACTCCAACATTTGCGCCCGAAGCTCGTCCGCCTTTTTGGTGTCGCCCTCGCGCCGGGCGTCTCGCATGGCGCGACCCAGTTCGCGAGCCGACCCCATCCGCTCGCGGTGCGCGTCCATGATCTCGTCGAACTCGGCACGTTGATCTTCGTCGAGTTCAAGGGTGTCAGCCATCCGTCGCAGCATCCCACCCGGACCGCGCCGCCCGAAGCCGCCCCACCCTCTTCCCTCCTGACGGCGCTCGAACCGCTGCCGAACTTCCTGTCGTATCTCGGAGAACCTGCTGAGCTGTTCGTCGTCGAGGATCGGTTCGATCTGATCGAAGGTGTGGTCCAAAACGCCCCGCACGTTCGCGGTCCGATCGGCAAGCTGCGCTTCGAGTTCAGCCGCACGCTGCTCATCCCCATCGCGCCGGGCACGTCGCATCTCGCGGCCGAGGTCTCGCAGCTCCTGAACGCGCTCGCGATGGGCAGCCATGACCTCGTCGAACCGGACACGTTGCTCGTCGTCCAGCCCGAGCGAATCGGGCAGCCGCTGCAGCACGCGCGGCGGTCCGCCGGGTCCGCCACCAGGTCGCTCACCCGCCGGCTCCTGAGCGAGCACCGTAGACACCAAAACGGCGGGGAGAATCACGGTCGGTAGCTTCGCCTTCATCGCTGGCTCCTTTCTTCGTTCGGACGCCGGCTCCAGCACGAGTTGCCGAACGGTGCGACCATTATACTCGAAACGAGTCCGCCACCAGCGTCATGCCTCAGAGCGCGGCACGGGCGCCGACGATCCAAGCCGCCGGCGCCCATCCCATTAGCGCGTTTGGAGACCAGCTACCTTGGTCCGTGACACGTGCCGCAACATCTCAACGGCGGCCCATACCCCATCCGCCGGGCCCGTTGCCTCGTGGACCACGCGGGCCGCCGAATCGGGTGTGCAGCTCGTGCAGCTCGTCATCGCTCAACGTCCCGTCCCCGTCCACGTCGGCCTCGGGGTGGCGCGTGAGGAGTCGCTCGCGCTGCGCCGGACCGGGCAGCCGACCGAAACGCCGCATCCCGAACGGTCCACCGCGACCGGGGCGATCGGCGAGAAACTCGTGCAGTTCGCTGTTGCTGAGCGTTCCGTCTCCGTCGAGATCGGCTTCCGGATGACGCTCGAGGATGATTGCCCGATGCTCCTCGAACCGAGCCTCGTGGAACGCCCGGGCTTCCTCTTCTGACAACATGCCGTCACCGTCGGCATCCGCGTCGGGATGTCGTTCGAGCAGCCGGGCCAAGAACTCCAGCGTTATGACGTCCAACTCATCCGCGCTCAGCGTGCCGTCCTCGTCGACGTCCGCGTCCGGGATTCGCTCCGCCATGCGCGCCAGGATTTCTTCCCTACGCGCCGCGGCGAACGCCTGCCACTCCTCGTCGCTCAACTCGCCATCCTCGTCGAGGTCGGCCTCACCGTGCCGCTCGATCGTAAAGTGCTCCGGCGGTGTCGCCGCCTCCAGCACGCGAAGATGGTGCAGCGTTCGACCGAGCCGGTGGAATCCTCCGGCACCGTGAGCTTTTCCACCGCATGGACCGAAGCGGTGCGCGCCCGGTCCAAAACCCGGGTGCGCGTCGACGTCGCCGTGTCGTTCCATGAAAAACGCCCGCGCCTCCTCGTGTGTCACCGTACCGTCACCATCCGCATCGATACCGTCGTCGCCGAACCGTTCCATGAGCAGGGCCTGATGCTCCTCGGCCAGCGGCGGAAGCGGCTGAACCTCACCCGCTCGCGCCACGCCGACACCGGCCAGCAACACCAAGGCCACACCACCCAGCACTCTCGTCTTCACCGTGTTCATCGATTCTTCTCCATCACTTTTTGGAATTCATCTAGCCACCATGACGTCGATGGCGTCCTCCCCCTCTCGGACCGAACCGGCCTTTCCCGCGATGGTGCTTCCCGGAACCCGGCGGCCCCATCCCGCACCGGGTGATAATCCCCCGGACCGACCCTTCAAACGCGTCGCGTTGGTCGTCGTCGAGCAATTCGGAGAAACGCAGGACGTGCTCGACAACCACGCTCTGCTTCGTCCTGTGCATCTCCGCAAGCTTGTCCAATTGTGCCGCAATGGCGTCACGGTCCGGCTCGTCGGCCATCAACAGGTCCGCGAGCGCAGCACTTTCTGTCGCGAACGCCTCGTGCAGCTTGCGCATCTCGGCGTGCAGCTTCTCACCTTCCGCCTCGACCTTCGCGATCTGCTCCGGTCGCAACCCCATTTCTTCGAGAATCGCACGATGGCGCTGTCTGCCCCCGCCGTGCGGGCCGAACTCGCCCGCATGACGGTGAAACGCACGAACCCCGTAGGTCGTCCCCACGCCTGCGTTGAACGCAAGCGAGCCGATCAGAACCAACACGTGCCACTTGCTTGCCAACCAGGCCATGATTCAATCCTCCGATTGGGGGAGAAGGCTCGCCAGCTCGTCTCCCAATACGGGTTGTGATTCGACACCGAAGTAGTCCCCCGCCATTGCCGCCACGACATCACGCTGCGTCTGGGTGGACTTGGTCTGCCCGTTCGCCAGGACGACGATGGCCGCCCCGGCACAGAACGCGGCCGCCCCCACCCCGATCGGCGCTGGTCGCAAGAACCGGCCCCACGACGGCGTGGTCGACACCGTCGGGCGCGGCGATCGCTCGACATCGGCGACCCGTGCCAGTACTCGGTCACTGAGTCCCCACCGCGGGTCCTCGACCGGTGAAGCATCCAGCGCTTCACCGAGTGCGTCCAATCCCGCGGCGAACGCCCGACAACGCTCGCAAGACGACAAATGGGCCGTCAGCGCCCGCTGCCTTCTGGCGTCGAGCTCGCCGTCGAGGCTCGCCGAAATCCAACGTTTTGCCTTGCCGCATCGCATGGCACTCATGCACTCCTCTCACAAGGGTTCAGCACCCAACTCCGATGAAACTTGCGGCGATTTCTCGTCCACGGCAACCGCCAGCGTCTTCTGTAGCCGCCGACGTGCCCTGAACAGCAACGACTCGATCGACGGGACCGATACTTCCAGCACTTCCGCGATCTGCGCGTACGAAAACCCGTGATAATGGCGAAGTACGATGGCCGCCCGTTGATTTGCCGGGAGTCGGGTGACCGCCTTCCGCACCCGCTTCCCCTGCTCGACGGTCTCTGCCCGTCGCTCGTGCGACGCAGCCCGATCCACGACCTCGGTCGCAGATTCGCTGGTCAGAGACAGGGCCCGTCGCAACCGCTGCCGACGCCGGTGATTCAGACACGTGTTGGTGGTGATACGAAGAAGCCAGGTCAGCACCTTCGCTTGTGGCGTAAACGTCGACGACGCCTGCCACGCCTTGATCAGAACCTCCTGTGCGAGGTCCTCAGCCGTCTCACGTCCGATATCGCCTAGAAACCGCTGGACGAAATGAACGATGGTCCGCCCGTGCCGTTCGACGAGTGTACCGAACGCAC
>JASFUW010000253.1:0-7510 GCA_050050135.1 Phycisphaerae bacterium | reverse complement strand
ACGATTCCTGGTTACACTGTGCACACATAAGGCTGCTCCTCCGTGAACGATAAACTGGCTTTGGACAACCTGTTTATCCCACGAAGGGCAGCCTTTTGCCATCTATCTGGTGAGAAGTGCGGGCTAATCCTGTTCGCCCGTCCCGCCACCGGGCAGCAACCCGGTTCAATCGTCATCTGGGGTGACCAGGTTGCCGGTGTCGATCTCTCCGGGGGGTTTACCCAGGTTGCGTGCGGTACCTTCCACAACCTCGCCCTGAAGGCCGGCGGGGCGATCGTCGGATGGGGAACCAATTACTACGGTGAATCGACTGTTCCCGAGCCCGACAGGCTGGATTGCGCGACTGGGCCACGATGCTGACACATCTGCGCGGGCCCTGCGGCTACGACCGTGTCCCCGGTTGGCAGGTCTTCAACCTCGACTTCGACAACGACGTCGACCTTCGCGACGTCGCCGCGTTCCAACGCTATTTCCGCTCCGGCAAGTAGCGCCACACACCCTGAATGTCAGCCGCACTTCTCGTTTCGAGATCTGCCCCTCACCTCGTCGCTCCGTCGCTGCGCAACTATTCCACCGTCACGCTCTTCGCCAGGTTACGCGGCTTGTCCACGTTGCACCCGCGCAGCACCGCCGCGTGGTAGGCGATCAGTTGAAGCGGAATCACCGTCAAGAGCGGCTGCAACGGCTCCAGTGTATCGGGCACATAAACGACATGCTCAGCCATCTTGCCGATCTCGCGGTCACCCTCCGTCGCGATCGCGATCACGCTACCCCCGCGAGACCGCACCTCGGAGATGTTGTTGACGATCTTCCCGTACTGCGTCCCTTCAGTCGCGATAACCACCACCGGCATCCCTTCCGTGATCAACGCGATAGGCCCGTGCTTCATCTCCGCCGCCGGCAGACCTTCGGCATGGATATAGCTGATCTCTTTCAGCTTCAGCGCACCCTCCAAAGCCACCGGGTAGTTGAACCCGCGACCCAGATAAAGCCAGTTGTTCCGATCCACGTACGTCTGGGCGACCGCCTTCAGCCCGTCCGATTGCTCGACGATCTGACCGATCTGTTCCGGAATGCGCGAAAGGGCCCGGATAAACTCCATCGCCGCCGCGGGCGACATGTGCTTCCGACGACCCAGATAGCAAGCCATCAACGCGAGCACCGCCACCTGACCCGTGAACGCCTTCGTGCTCGCCACCCCGATCTCCGGCCCCACGTGCAGATACACCCCCGCGTGGGTCTCCCGGGCCAGCGTCGACCCGACAACATTCACCACCCCCAACGTCAGCGCCCCGCGCTGCTTGGCCTCCGTCTGTGCCGCGTTCGTGTCAGCCGTCTCGCCGCTCTGTGAGATGCTGATCACCACCGTCCCGTCGTCCACGATCGGGTTGCGGTATCGAAACTCGCTCGCGTACTCCGTTTCCGTCGGCACCCGCGCCAGGTCCTCGAACAGATACTCGCCCACCAGTGCCGCGTGCCACGCCGTCCCGCACCCGCTCAGGATCAGGTGCTTCGCCCGTGTCAGTTCCCGCGTGCAGTCGACGAGTCCGCCCAGGTGCACCGCCCCCTCGCGCAGGTCGATCCGCCCCCGCAGACAGTCCTCCAGCGACGTCGGCTGCTCGCAGATTTCCTTTAGCATGAAGTGCTCGTAACCCGCAAGCTCGATCTGTTCGAGCGACCACTCGACCTCTTCAATCTCCTTCGTCACCGGAATCGCATCGAGCGTGGTCAGTCGATACTCCGTCGGCGTGATCCGCGCGATCTCCCCGTCACCCACGTACACCACCTGCTTGGTATGCGCCAAGATAGCAGCCGCGTCCGAGGCGAGAAGGTGTTCGTCGTGGTTCACCCCGATGATCAGCGGGCTCCCCTTCCGTGCCGCCACGATGACATCCGGTTCGTCCGCACACACCACCGCAATACCGTACGTCCCCGACACCTCGTGAAGCGCCTGCCGAACGGCTTGCTCCAGGTCACCCTTATAAAACCGACCGATGAGCTGCGCGATCACCTCGGTATCGGTCTCGCTCTTGAACTCCACCCCGTCGCGTTCCAAAAACGTCCGCAAAGCGCGATCATTCTCGATGATCCCGTTGTGGATTACCGCAATCTTCCCCGAGCTGTCCGTCTGCGGATGCGCGTTGATGTCGTTCGGCGCACCGTGTGTCGCCCACCGCGTGTGTCCAAGACCGGTCGTCTGCGGCCTGGTGAAATCGATCAACTGTTCCAGCACCGAGATGCGCCCCGCCGTCTTGGTCACCCCCACTTCGCCCGGCTCGACCAGCGCCACACCCGCCGAGTCATAGCCCCGGTACTCCAGGCGGCGGAGCCCCTCAATGAGAATCGGGACGGCCGGTCTGCGACCAACGTAGCCGATGATGCCGCACATAGTTTGTCCTCAACAAAGCCTCACTGCGAACCGCACCCGCCCGCGACCGTCGCGGCCTGATACCGCCCGGTGCTCATACCCCCCAAAACGCGCGGGCTGCGTCACCGTCTGCGGCGCGTCCCGTGTTTCCGCCTCCCCGGAGTATTAGAATTATCGGTGCGCCCACCCGTTCAGGCAAAGACGACCAGTGCACGAACCGGTCAGGGAGCCCCGAACGCGCGACGCCCCTCATCCCCCCGGCGACGCGCGACGCCCGACGTCTTATAATACGTACCCGGAACAGCCCATGACCGACCTATTCGACAAGCAGCGCCGCCAACACCTCCGCCAGGCCGAGCCCCTCGCCGTGAGGATGCGCCCCCGGACGCTCGACGAATTCCTCGGCCAACAGAGCTTCCTCGGTCCCGGCAAGCTCCTGCGCCGCACCCTCGAAGCCGACCGCATCACCAGCGCCTTGTTCTACGGGCCCGCCGGCACCGGCAAAACCACCCTCGCGACAATCATAGCCAACCGAACCAAGGCCCACTTCGAGCAGGTTCACGCCGCCTCAGCCGGCGTAAAGGAGCTGCGCGACGTCCTCGCCCGCGCCCGCAACCGACTCGAAAACGCCGGACAACGCACCATTCTCTTCGTCGACGAACTTCACCGCTTCAGCAGAAACCAGCAGGACGTGCTCCTTGACGACGTCGAGCACGGCGTTCTCATCCTCATCGGGGCAACCACCGAAAACCCGTTTTTCGCAGTGAATTCTCCCCTGATCTCACGCAGTCAGATATTCAGGTTCGAGCCCCTGTCCACAGACGACATCAATTCCATTCTGAACCGCGCCATCGCCGACGCCGACCGCGGCCTGGGCCGTTACAACGTCGTCCTCGAGCCCGATGCGGCGGATCACCTCGCGGTTGCATCGGACGGTGATGCCCGCCGGGCCCTGACAGCACTGGAAATCGCCGTTCTCTCTCAGCTCGACCGTGAGCCTCGCACCGAGCGGATCGTCGTCAACCTCGAAACCGCGGCAGATTCCATCCAGCGAAAAGCGCTCACCTACGACGCCGCCGGTGACGCCCACCACGACTCGATCAGTGCTATGATCAAATCCATCCGCGGAAGCGACCCGGACGCCGCCGTCTACTGGCTCGCCCGCATGTTGGAAGGCGGCGAGGACCCCCGTTTCATTGCCAGGCGAATCGTGATCGCGGCCGCGGAGGACATCGGAAACGCCGATCCCCACGCCCTGGTGCTCGCCCAGGCCGCAGCCGACGCGGCTCAGTTCATCGGGCTGCCCGAGTGCCAGTTGCCCCTCGCCCAGGCGGTCATCTACCTCTCCTGCGCCCCGAAGTCGAACGCCTCCGCGCTCGCCATCTGGAGCGCCGCCAGGGATGTAAGGGAGGGTACAACCGTCCTCGTGCCCGGTCACCTGGAGTCGACCGCCTACCGCGGAGCAAAAAGACTGGGCGCGGGCGAAGGCTACCTCTACCCCCACGACGCCCCAGACGCTATAGTAGCACAGGGCTATGGAGTGGAGAAGGTTTATTACACTCCATCGGACCGAGGGACCGAAGCACTATGGCAGAAGGTTTCCGAACAAGTGCGCGGTCGAGCGGCTGATGAGTCAGCGACTTAACGAATAAACCGGCCGCTTGCGAGCGATCGAGTTGTCCGCAAAGAAAGAGTTACGCCAGCGCCTACGCAAGACCCTGGCCGAAATCCCGCCTGATCAGATCGAGCCGATGTCCCTTCGGGTTTGTCATCGTCTGTTCGAGCAGCCGGAGTACGTCAAGGCCGAGGTCATCATGGTCTTTCTGTCCCTCCCCAACGAGGTCGACACCTCCGCCGTCGTCCTCCGAGCCTGGCAGGACCGAAAGCGCGTCCTTGCGCCCAAGGTCAGTTGGTCCCAGCGACGCATGATGCCCGTCGAGATCCGTTCCCTCACCGAGGACCTCACCGTCTCCCAGATCGGAATGCGCGAACCCGTTTCCGGAATCCCCTTCCCCGTCTCCATGATCGACCTGGTCATCGTCCCCGGTCTCGGTTTCGACGAGTTCGGTCATCGGCTGGGTCGAGGTCGGGGGTTCTACGACCGCTTCCTCGCCCACCCCGATTTCCGAGGCACCGCCTGCGCCGTCGCGTTCGAGGTTCAGCTAACCGCCTCCGTCCCCGTCGGACCGCTCGATCAACACGTCGATATGCTCGTCACCGACGAGAAGGTCCGCCGCTTCGAGTCATAGCAGTCCGTTGAAAAAGGGGACTGGCTCCGAGCACCGACCCGTCCACTAAGTCGCGAATGGCCGCCGCCGAGGTGCCTGTACCTTGTTTTTAACAGCCTCATACCGGACTCCACAATCCTGCAGCTTCCTAGACAGGTTGGCTTACCGTCCAGGGGCGATGCTACCCTGCCTCAGGCGCGTTAGCCCTGGGGCAAGCCGACCGCCGACACGAATAACCTGACAGACGTTTTTTATCGGTCCCCTACGAACCCGTGTCACACCCCGGTCCGGTCCGCAACTGCACCTTCCCCACGGCCGATACAGTTCATGACGGCTCAAAGCTGTGGGTACGGTGCGTCCCCGACGCACCAGACCGCAGGTCCTCTGCGCGGGGTAACCGCATGGGCTTCTGGGACTGGATCTTCGGAAAGCAGACCGCCGACCACGAGGTGCCAACAGCGCGTCGGTCGCCTGCCCGCTCTTCGCATCGTCAAACCGGCGGCACAGCCGTCGCCGTGGCCGACGACCCGGACGAAGCTTCGATACCAGAGACGCCGACCAAGCGCAAGTGGTGGAATCCCGAAGAGCCCACCGTCACGGTCCTCACCCCGATCGAGCGCCCCGACCTGTCCGTCGAAGCGCGTGCCCTCGAGAACCTCCTCGTCTCCCACTTCGACGGCCACAACCTGACGCTCCCACCGCTATTGCAGGTCGCCGAGCGCGTCCGACCCAAACTCGCGGACCGCGACGTTGACCTCGGCAAGATCGCCGCCGAACTGGGCGAGGACCAGGTCATCGCCGCCGCCGTCCTGCGGATGGCCAATTCACCGCTCTACCGCGGACTCAACAAGATCACCGCTCTCAGACCCGCCGTCGCCCGGTTAGGAACTCGTGCCTTGCGGACCCTGCTCATGCACGAGTCCCTGCGAGCCGCCATGTTCTACGGCAAAGGCGCCAGCCGCGAGCTCGCCGTTTACATCTGGCGGCAGTCCCTTGCCGGCGCATACGTCATGCGTTCCCTGTCCAGGTTCACCCGCACGGACCCTGAAAACGCGTTCCTCGTAGGTCTCCTGCACGACATCGGCAACGTCATCGTGCTCCGCATCGCGTCCGAGGAGCAGCCGCGCATGCACTACGAGATCGACTTCGACACCTTCAACTACCTCTGCTACGAGTGTCATCAGGAATTCGGCGAGCTGGTTGCCGACGCCTGGTCCTTGCCCGACGACCTCAAGGCCATCATCACCGACCACCACACCGATCCCGACCTCGACAACCCGCTCAGGCGGATGCGGCTCCAGCTCATGTTCTCCGACATGATCTGCTCGCTGCTGGGGTACCAGCCCTATCGCCCCTACCGCCTCCTCCACACCGAGGTCTTCAAGGACCTCAAGATTCCCATCGACGACAAATTCGCCACCTTCCTAGACGAGCTCCCCGACCGCGTCGATGACATGGTAGCGGCACTCTGACTTTCCGAACCGCCCCCACATTCCGAACCGCCCCTACATTCCGAACCGCGACCGTGAGGGAGCGGCCCCACATCCCGAACTTGCGCCCGCATTCCGAACCGCGACTGTTAAGGAGCGGACCCCTTCCGACCCGCGCCCATCCCGAGCCGCGGGCTTCAGCCCGCGCGGACTCACCACCTGGATCCACCGAGCATCTACGTCCCGGCGCGCCGGGTGCCCCTGTTTCTCCCCTCCCTTCCAGGGAGGGGTCGGGGGAGGGTCAGGCCAACCGTAATCGCCGCACCACTTCCGAGCGGGCTGACGGCGACTGGGGGTGAGCTGTGACCAAGGAGGGAGCAGCGAACGCCTGAAGCCCGCAGTGCGATGCACGGAGCCTGTGAAGCGCCCCGTGATCCCCGCTCCACCGTTCCCCGTAATTCGCAATTTCACTTGGCCCCGTTCCCCGGTTCCCGTTCCCCGTTTCCGCCCTGTCTGGTCTGGGAGTCGTAATTGGTGATTCGTAATTCTCCTCGCCTTCCCTTCCGTCGCGGAGCCTGCCCCGGCGCGCCGGGGTCGCTTCGTCGCTCACTCGCCCAGCTCCCCATCCCCCAACCCCCACGCCCCAGATCATCCTGCTCCCCGACCCCTGTTCCCCGGTCCCTTTCGCTCCGCGCGCTATGCGCGGTGCAATCCCCACCGATCACCCCTGACGTTATTGCCCGGGACGAGTGTGCCCCGAAGCACGCTCGCCAAAGGAAGGGAGAAAAAAGAAAAGCAAAGTTTTTTTCGCAGAACGAAGCCAAAAATCAGCCCTGGCGCTATCAAAAAACGCAGGTCGTTTGGCTTCGTACTCGATGCACGCCCGGCTTTTTTTGAGATACGAGCCACGACTCGCAGACGTGCACGCCGACCGGAGGCCGGGCGGTTCCCGCCCGCCACGTTCAAGGTGTCTCACGGTTACCCGGGCACGACCTCGAGCACGAGACCGTCCGCTGTCGACGTAGCCTGGAAATGGGTGCCGTTGCCGATGTCCAGCCCGGTGATCGTGGCGAAGTTGCCCGCGGCGCTTGTGTATTCGACCGCGGTGAACGTCGTGCCGACCGGCGGTGCGAATCCGTCGACCAGCACCAGGTTCAGCGTGCCGCCCAGCATCGGCTCATCGAGCGAGACAAGGGCGCGATCGACCTGGTCGACACCGCCCAGCTCGATCGTGAGCGACCCGGCCGCGGTTTGCTCGAACGTCGTCATGTTGCTGCCATCCGGTGTCACCGTAAACGAGCTGCCGGCGCCGACGTACATCGACGCTTCGTTCGTCCAGTTTCGCGGTGTGAACCCGGAGGCAACGATCGCCCCGCCGTTTCGCGCTTCGATCGTTCCCTCGTTGGTGACCCCGCCGCCGCGCAATTCGATCGTGTGCCCCGAGACGTTCGACCGGATCGTCCCCTGGTTGACGATGAACCGGT
>JASFUW010000252.1:0-7574 GCA_050050135.1 Phycisphaerae bacterium | reverse complement strand
CCCTCGCGGACTCCGCCGAAGCGCCAGCTCCGTTCGAAAGTGCCGACGGGCTTTCGCTTCTCGAAGCTGAAGCCGTTGCGCTGCATTTCAATCCGCAGCTTCGTTCGACTCGCGCCGCGTCGGAGGCGCCGTTGGCGAGCGCGAAGGAGGCTGGGTGGTGGCCTGACCCACAATTCGAGGCCGAATTGCTTCGTTTCGTCGACCGGGGCGAAAAGACACGCTTCAAGCTCGACGGACCGTCGTTCGACGGCATCAACGCTGGCGGGCTTGAAACCACCCCTCCCGGCTTCAGACGTGTCGAGGATGAGTTTATCGACAATCCTTGGATCGTCGGCGCAGGTCTAAGCATTACGATCCCGATCTCCGGTCGTCTCGCAGTCGACAAGGACCTGCGCTGGTCAGAGTACAGCGCGGCCTGGCGACGTATCCTCGTCGAGGAATGGAATCTGATCACCGAACTGCGGACCACCTGGCTTGGTTGGTCGTCATCCAAAGAAAAACTCAGGATGACTCGGGAGTACGTGGCAAAGCTCGAGTTGATCGCCGGTATCACGGAGCAGCTCGTTGCGGCCGGCGAGATGAAGCCGACGGAGGGTCGCTTGCTGCAGATTGAGTTATCGCACCGGCGCACAAGCCTTCTGTCGCTGGAGCGCGACGAGCAGCAAGCTCGGCTCGGACTCCTGTCGCTCATGGGCATCGCGCCGAGTGCCACGGTCACGCTGCATCCGCGCCTGTCTATCGCCCCCGCCGAGTTGCCCTCCGAGATCGACATGGCCGTACTCATGGCGCATCACCCACAGATCAAGTCGGTGGAGGCGGATTATGAAGCCGCCGAGCAACGGCTTCGATTGGAAATTCGCCGCCAGTATCCGGATCTGGACATCGGGCCGAGTTACTCGTTTGAAGAAGGGTTCGCGCGGTTCGGACTGGGTGTTGGTTTTCCGATTCCGCTATGGAACCGCAACCGGCAGGCGATCGCCGAGGCCTTCGCCGAGCGTGAGGCGGCCCGTGTACGAGCGGAGGCGGTCGTCGAGCGCGTCCTCTCCGATCTCGCTCTGGTGGAGTTGCGTTTGAAGTATGCCCGGCGCCGGCGACAGGCGATTTTGGAGACCGTGGCCCCGCTCGTTGAGAAGCAGGTGGAGGACAGCCGCACGCTGCTCGACCTTGGAGAGGTGGACGTCTTGCTTCTGCGCGATGCGTTGACAGCTTCACTCGAGACGAAGCTTGACTTGCTCGACGCGGCGCTGGCCGAGGGCCGGGCTACCAACGAGCTACAGCAAATGCTCCAGCCGCGATGGTTCACGCCATCGCAGGTGAACCAGGAGGAGACGGACTGATGAGACTGTTTATCGATGCGCGGTCCATCGGCGTCACGTGCGCAATGATTGCCGGGCTTGCGCTATGGCCCGGCTGCGATGAAGGCGAGTCATCTCGCCACGCTGATCACGAACACGCTGCCGATGCTTCCGCTGACCCCGCGAGCCATCGGATTGACATTCCGCCAAGTGTGCGGCAGAACCTTGGCATCACATTCGTAAGAGTGGAAAAGCGGCCTGTGCACCGCACGATCCGCCTGCCCGGGCAGTTCGAGCTGCGGCCGGAGGCGCGACGCGAATACCACGTCATGCTGGCCGGGCGAATCGAGTTATTCATCAAGCAGTATGAACGGGTGGAGAAGGGCCAAACCCTGTTCTACTTGGATTCACCGGATTGGCAAAAGCTGCAAAGCGGCCTGGTCTCTGCGCGAAATGCGATGAGGCGCAGCCACGCCGACCTGGCGGTTGCCGAAGCCAAACTTGCGGAAATGGAAAAGGCCTTGGCTTTTCAGGAGGAACGTCTCGCGAACCTTGCCGAGGCACAGGTCCGTCAGGTTGCGCTGGAGGCGGAGGTGGCGGACAAGCGGAACACGCTCCCGCGTCTAAGGGCCGAACTCCAGGCCGCTCAGACCGAGTTCGACGCCGCCCATGCCCGTTACGATGTCATGCTGAGCACGGCGGCGTCTGTCGCCAGCTTGGCGAAGGACGAGCTGGATCCCCATGTGGATGAACACGGGCACTTGGGGCCTGGCGAGCCCCCGTGGCGATCGATCGAACGCCTGACGATCCGGGCCGAGGCACCGGGTATCGTCGACCGCCTGGCCGTCACCAACCAGGGCTGGGCGGAGACCGGCGACCTCGTGCTCGACACCATCGATCCGACAGCGCTTCGCTTTCACGGCGATGCACTTCAGACAGACATCACCTTGTTCTCGAATGGCCAACCCGCTCGAATCGTGCCTCCACCCGGCGGGAGCATCGACTTGCAGAACACGGTGGACGGAAGGATCGAGATCGGTTTTCAGGCGGAGTCAACGCGGCGAACGGTTCCGATCTTCATGGTTCCCGATGAGCTGCCGAGTTGGGCCAAGGCAGGAGTGACCGCGTATCTGGAAGTTTTCACGACCGGCAAAGGCGGCGATGTTCTGGCGATCCCTGAGGCTGCCGTCGTGCGCGACGGACTTGAGAAGGTCTTCTTCCGGCGCGACCGGAATGACCCGAATACGGTCATTCGAACTGTGGCCGACCTGGGCGACAGCGACGGTCGCTGGGTGGAGTTGCGTAGCGGCGTCATGCTCGGCGACGAGATTGTCTTGGGCGGTGTCTATCCACTGATGCTCGCGAGTTCGAGTTCAGGCGAGATGCAAAAAGGCGGACACTTCCACTCCGATGGCACGTTCCATGACGGCGAGGACTAGAAACGGAGTACGCACTTGTTGAAGAAGCTCATCCAATTCTCCGTGGAGAACACCACACTCGTCATCATGGTGGCGGTGCTCGCGCTGGGGCTAGCTGCATACGAAGTCCCACGAATGGCCGTGGATGTATTCCCGGAGCTGAACGCTCCGACCGTCACGATCATGACAGAATCCGCCGGATACGCGGCGGACGAGGTCGAACAATACATCACGTTTCCTATCGAGAGTTCCGTGAATGGGCTTCCCGGCGTGCGACGAGTCCGCAGCGCCAGTGCGATCGGCCTGTCGATCGTGTGGGTGGAGTTCGATTGGGGCGAGGACATCTACCGGGCGAGGTACCTTGTGTCCGAACGGCTGGCTCTCGCCGAAGAGCGCCTCCCGCCGGAGGTGCATGGCGAGATAACGCCCGTAACGAGTATCACGGGCGAGATCATGCTGATCTCACTTCGCTCGCCGGATGGCAGCGTGAGTCCGCTAGCACTGCGCGCATTCGGGGAATTCGACCTGCGGAACCGTCTCCTGAGCGTACCGGGCGTATCTCAGGTCGTTGCCATCGGCGGTGAGCTTCCTGAGTATCAGATCAACGTCGATCAGGAGCGGCTGCGGCTTTATGACCTCACCGTCAGAGACGTCGTGGGAGCCGCGTCCCAGGCGCACAGCACGGCCGGTGCCGGGTATCTCTCGAACGTCGACGGGCTCGAGATACCGCTCCGACAGACCGGACGCGTCACAGGTGTAAACGACATACAATCGACGATCATCCGGTACGAGGAGGGTGTACCGATCACAATCGGCCAGGTAGCGGACGTAGAACTGGCGCCGGCGCTGAAGCGCGGTACGGCCTCGGAAGCAGGCTCCCCGGCGGTCGTTCTCAGCATTCAGAAGGCACCGGGCACCAATACATTAGCTCTTACGGACGCCGTAGACGATTCGCTCGATTCCGTCGAGGCAGGACTGCCGGCGGGCATCGAGCTGAATCGCCATATCTTTCGGCAGAGTGACTTCATCCACCTCTCCCTGCACAACGTGCTCGAGGTGGCCCGCGATGCGGCGATCATCGTGGCGATCGTGCTGGGTCTCTTTCTGTTGAACGTGCGCACCACAGTCATCACCCTGACTGCCATTCCCTTGGCGGTCGCCGTGGCGTTGCTTGTGCTTTGGGGATGGGGTGAATCAATCAACGTCATGACCCTGGGCGGACTGGCCGTAGCCATTGGCGTCGTTGTGGACGACGGTATCATCTTCGTCGAGAACATCTATCGCCGATTGCGCCAAAATCAGTTGGCTTCGGCCGAAAACCGAAGTGAGCGCGCATCGGTCATCTGCGGCGCCTGTGCCGAGCTTCTCAACTCGGTTCTGTTCGCCACGCTGATCATCGTGATTGTCTTCGTTCCGATGCTATTTCTGCGAGGGCTCGAAGGTCGGTTCTTCCAGCCACTGGGCGTGATGTACATGCTGTCGATCGGCGCGTCGTTGCTCGTGGCGCTCACCGTCACGCCGGCGCTGTCGAAAGTACTGCTGCGCGGGACGCTCGGCGACGTCGAGCGTGACACTTTCTTGGTGCGATGGATCAAGGGCCTGTACCGGCCGACACTGCGGTTGGCCGTTCGGTTTCGAAAGATCACCGTCGCCGCCGCACTCGGGCTTACCTGTCTAAGCGTGTGGCTGGCCGGCACCTTCGGATCGAGTTTCCTTCCCGAGTTTAACGAAGGGACGTTCACGGTCTTCCTCATGGCGCCGCCCGGCACCTCGCTCGAGGAAAGCAACCGCATCGCGCAGGGCGTGGAACAGCGACTGGGACAAATCGAGGGTGTTCGCTCGGTCGTGCGTCGTACCGGCCGTGCGGAGCGCGACGAGCACGCGGAGCCCGTGAGCAACAGCGAGATCGAAGTGACCGCGGAGGCCGGCTTCGACAAAGCGCAGATGCGACATCGCATCGACGAAGTCCTGTCTGCCGTTCCCGGGATCACGACGACCATCGGTCAGCCGATTGAGCATCGGTTGTCGCACCTCATGTCCGGCACGCCGGCGGCCATTGCGATCAATGTCTACGGCGATGACCTGCGCGTGCTGCGGAAGATTGCCAAGGAGATTCAGGCTGCCGTCGAGCCGCTGCCCGGTACGCGGGACGTCGCGGCGAACCGAGAGATCATGATTACGTCGCTTCCGGTCCGGTACCGGCATGATGAACTTGCCCGATGGGGTCTGACACCCGTCGATGCCGCCGCGCAGGTGCGCGGCGCCATCTTCGGAGAAGCGGTGGCGGTGGTAAACGAGGGCGTCAAGATATACGACATCGTTGTGCGGCTAGCCCCGGAGCACCGGGAGCGAATCCAACAGGTCGAGGACCTGATGCTGCGCGGGCGCAACGGTGCGCTCGTGCGTCTGCGCGAGGTAGCGGACATTGGCATCGAGAAGGCATCCAATCTCATCTCGCGCGAGAACGCGCAACGCAAGGCGGTTATCTCCTGTAACGTGGCCGAGGGCTTCAACCTCGGCGACCTCGTGACCGAGGTTCAGCAACGCGTCAATCCGATTGTTGCCGGGTACGGCTATTCGGTCTCGTTTGGTGGACAGTTCGAGGCGCAGCAATCGGCTTCGCAGACGCTATACGTGATGGGAGCGGTTGTCGCTGTTATCATGCTGCTCTTGCTCAACATGTCCTTCGGATCTACGAAGGCGGCGTTCCTGGTCCTGGTCAATCTTCCCCTTGCCATGATCGGCGGCGTCATCGCGATTTTCGCTACAGAGTCCGACAGTATCGTCGGAAATGCGCTCGCGTTGTTCGGCGTTGGCGGTCGCTATGAGGCACCCGTGATCTCCATTGCGAGTATGGTCGGGTTCATCACCCTGTTCGGGATTGCCGTACGCAGCGGCATCCTGTTGGTCAATCACTATGCTCATCTGATGAAGGTGGAGCGCAAGCCGATCGCCGAAGCCATCATGCAGGGTTCGCAAGAACGGCTTGTGCCGATCTTGATGACGGCGCTGACGGCCGTCCTCGGCTTGATGCCCATCGCATGGGCCGCCGGCGAACCCGGGAGCGAGATCCTCGCACCAATGGCCATCGTCGTGTTGGGTGGATTGGTAAGCTCGACCTTTTTGAATCTCGTTGTTGTGCCAGCGGGCTACGCGCTCATCTTCCGCGCGCCCAAGTTGCATGGTATCTCCGAGGATCGCGGATGAAGTTCATTCGAGAGAGAAAACCAATGAATCGATTACTCACGGGCATCGGGTTGGCCGTCGCTGTGGCTCTTGGCAACGGCTGCAAGCGCCACAGCGCCGAACAGCAGAGCCCTTCTACCGTTGAGAAGACATCCCATGATGACGATCCGCACGAAGACCACACTCATGACGGCCACGCGCATCATGGAGGCGACGGTCACGATCACCGGGACCACAGCGAAGACGAGGACCACGGACACGGCGCCGAGGTCGATCTGGGCACCGCGACCATTGGGGACATGAAGGTCGCATGTGCACAAGGTCACGGAGAGGTCGAAGCCGGCAAGGAATGCCACCTGATCGTCAAGCTCCCCTACAGCGACAAGGGGGCGACAGCGGTCAGGGCCTGGATCGGAACGGAGGATCGTACGCTGTCGTTTGTTGGGAAGGGTAAATATGCGCCCACGCACGATGACTACGACATCCACGCGATCGCCCCGACGCCCATCCAGCAGAACGTGATGTGGTGGATGGAGATCGAGAAACCCGACGGCACGAAGGTGGTCGGGTCGGTGGAGCCATTGCTGGATTGAGACGCGAACGATGTCACGGTTGAGAGAGCAACACCGACACCTGCATCCTCGAACGCCCCGTGCGGGCCGGTCTGGACGGTTTGAAGTCCGCCGGTCAGGTATGTAGAATCGACATGATGTCGCAGACCGTTGTCAAGCAGATGATGATGTTGTTGCTGGTGGGGCCGCCGGTGCTCTGCCGCGCAGGCGTCCTCGTAGAGTGCTGCGAGCACGAGCAGGCGGAGCCGGCAGCGGATGCCACCCGTTCGTCGTGCTGCGATTGCGATGAGGATCACGGTTCCAACACCGGGGGCCGCCCCCCCGCACGAGAGGCACCGCGCAAGTGCGGAGGCTGCGTCGCCGTCTGCTTCGGTGTCACCAAGCCCTCGGACGACTCAGCCAGCGCGATACTGGTCGGCTGGGCGCTTCTGCATCTCTGTGTCGCCTCGGAATCGCCACTTCCACAACAAACGATCCGCCATTGCGACGGGCCAAGGCATCTTCAAAACCTTCCATTTCCGCCAAGCGACATACCACTTCTAGTCTGATCCCGGAACAACCAAGCTTGTTTACTCGGTCGGCTTGCCAACGCGCGATGAAGTTCGCGCCCGCGCTGCGCGGCCGATTTCCCAGCGAAACGCACACAGTAGGTGTAACCGGGATTCAGATTACCAGAAGGGACACCAAATGATCACGAGACGGACGCTGATCCGGATCAGCATGGGTTGGACCGTTGCGGCCCTTCCGTTACTGGTCGGATGCAATGAAGATGACGAGAGGAACTCGAGAACGGCAGCCACCGAGAAGCCCGATCCCAGCTCCGATTCCGCCTTCGGGCCGGGAAGCAGCGCGGTCAAGCCAATGTTGGACCAAGGCTGGTGCGGGGGACACGGCGTGCCAGAATCTGTCTGCACGCGATGCAACACCTCGCTGATTCCCAGATTCAAAGCGGCCGGGGACTGGTGCGACGAACATGGTCTTCCCGAGTCGCAGTGCACGGCCTGCCGTCCTGGAGTCGCCAACGAGTGGGCGAGGCTCGATCCAGATAACACGACGAAACCAATCGCTGGATCGAGCCCGCTTGCACGCGAGCGGAAAACCAA
>JASFUW010000251.1:0-7577 GCA_050050135.1 Phycisphaerae bacterium | reverse complement strand
CTGGGCGTGGACCACCGCGGGCGCCGCTGCGACAAGTACGATCATCACGAACAGAATCTTAACGAGGGGTTTCATTGCCCGATCTCCACCGCGCCGCTCGAACCGCTGCGGTTTAAAGTCATCGGCCGCCAGATCGTGAACCGCTCATCGTAATTGCCCGGTTCGATCAGAAGCTCGTCGTTGCTGCGTACGGCATAGGAAGCTTCGTGCACGGTGTTGAACGGTTGTGCGGCTGTGCCCCGCTCCGAGTTGCCGTTGTTTCCCGGGTCGCCCGCGACGGCGCTGTTCACGTATACGGGGCTGGCGATGTCTGCCTCGCCCATGTAGTACCGGAGGTGGTCCCAGGCCAGATAGAAGCGGCCGTAGTACTTGCTGACATTAGGGCAGTCGTTGTCGCCGCCGGTGAGCGTCCCGCGCACTCGCCGGCTTCCGTCGAAGATGGGTGAGCCGGATGAGCCCGGTTCGGTGGTTCCATTGGTATAACGGACCCTGCGGACTTCGGCGTCGTGACAAACGGTCCCGGAGCTATCGCAGAAGGTCCGCTCCGAGCTGCCGCGTGACTCGCCGAAGCTGATGCGCTTGAACGTCCCGCGCGGGTGGTGCACGCCGGTCGCGGTCTCGCCGTATTCCCAGTCATTGGCGTCCCAGCCCAAATAGTACACACCGGACACCGGCGGCTCGTACAGTCCGAGCAGGGTCCAGTCTGCGGCGCTGTACCGTTTCAGGCGCAGGGAACCGAGATTGCGGGGTTGGGTTGCGGGAGTGGTTGGCGGCGTGCCATTACAACTCGGGGTTTCGTAGAACCAGTACACCTCGACGCTGTCTGCCTCGCCGGCCGAACTGATGCAGTGGTTGGCGGTCATGAAGAGGGGGGACAGATCGTCCGGGTTGCGGTTCAGCAGCGCACCGGTACACCGGTGGCAAGTGGAGCCGGAGACAAAGTAGATCAATGCGACGGCGCGGGCCTCGTTGTCGTCCCAATCCGCATGACACACGACGTCATTGTGGCAGCCCAGGGTCGTCCCGCCGGCCCAAATGCAGGTTCCACCTTCCAGGAACGCCACCTCGGTCACTTCGGGCGCTTGTTCGGGGTTGTCGATCCCGTCGGGTGCGTACAACTCGACGCCGATGGTGTCGCCAAAGATCGTCGGACTCCACCATCCGCCCTCCTCGTCCAGGCGCGGTGTGCGGAACGGGCCGAGCACGGTCGTGCCGGCGGGGTCATAGAAGCGCAGCTCGGTTCTTGCCCCGGGGTCGAAATTCTCAAGGCGCAGGCGCAGACCACAGGCACCATCCGAGCGGAATTCAACGTGGGCCACCGCGCTTTGATTATCGTGCCGCCTGAACGGCCAGGCCGGTAACAGTCGTTTGTCAAAAGGCTCGACGTACCCGATCTTCTCAGAGTCCGAGGGCACTCCCTCGGTGGACTCGGGCTGGATTTCAAGCGATCTCGTCGGTGGCAGGTTCACCTCCTGAGCAACGATCTCCGGCGAATTGAGCTCCGCCTGCTGCCAGCGGGGAAGCCGAGGGGTTTCACGTCCCGGGTCGGGCCCGCGACCGTCGACGAAGTCGCCCGCGGAAGCGGTGGCCGTGACGGTGAACAGTGTGACCAGATAGCTTAGCACCGGGTTTGGGTTTCGGCGCATCACGTCATGCCCCCTTTCCACGCCTACTGCAGAGTGACCAGCACCAGCACGAGCCCTCGCCCGTCGGCAAGTGCGGTCATCGCTTTGCCGATGGTGGCGCCTCGGGCGCGACCATGGTGACCGACCTTCATGGCATGACCGGGAACACCCGACGTCGTCAACATGTCACCGGGTCGGATCGCGCCGCCGGTCGCGTCACACAGGCAATAGACCCTGCCAGTCAGTGCCACAGGATAGTCACCATCGGCGTGGCTGCCGGTTTGGCCCATGAGCATCCCGGGATTAACCCCACCTGCACCGCTGATGATCCCGGCCACCGTCTTGTCGTACGGTTCGCTGCTGACGACGAGCTTGCCGGGGTTCTCGGAATCGATCGAGACCACCATTCCGGGAACCGGTGTGATCGCGGGCGACTCGTTCTTGTCTGCCGAGTTGGAGCGTGTCGGACGCACGTCGAATCCCTCGGAGAGGTCAGCGCCGCCATGGATGCGGAGGACGCGGCTGTTGGTGTATCCGTCGCCGTCGACCCAGAACTCCCAGCGGGCCGGCGTTCGAGCGACGATGAGATGACCCCCACCGTTGTTTTCAAGCCAGAGCGTTTCGCCGGTTCCATTGTTCTCGAAATGCACCGTTGCGAAGTTGCTGTTGTTGGTGAGATAGGCGGCCATGCCTTCGGACGGCTGGATGTTGTTGACCCGCAGGGTGGCGTCGTTCCGGCTGGAACCGCTGCCCTCGAGATACACTGCCGGATCGTTGTCACCGCCGTCGATTCGGAGATATCCCCCGCCGTCGGTACCATATTCGCCGTCGAGCTGAATCGTCTCGGTTCCGTCCGCCGTACGGAGACGGATTTGTGCACCGTTGTCGACCCCCTCAGCACCGATGATTTCGACGGTTTCGTAGCCCAGGTCGTTGAACAGCGATATCTCGCCGGCGACCGAAGATGCATGATCGGCTCGCAAGAGAATGCCGTCGTTCCCGTCGGCGTCGCGGATTCGGATCGTCCCGTCGTTGTTGTCGTCGGCGTCGAGCAGGATGGTCCCGTCCTGTGATTCGTTGAACAGTTCGAGTGTTCCGCCTTCGTCACTTGCTCCGCCGACGCCGTAAATCGTCGTGAAGCCGTCGTCGTTGGCGATCTCGAGTTCGCCGCCGGGTCCGCCACCGACGCTCCTGATCAGGATGGCCCCCGACGCGTCGTCATCGGAGACGCCGTCAGTATCGCCGTCGAGTTCGATGGTCGTGGTCGTTCCGGTACGGCTCTTGAGCGCGAAGAACCCGGCCCCATCACTGCCGGACGCACCGAGCTGTACAACGGTCCCGCCCGAGTCGTTGTTCTTGAGGTCGAAGACCTTCCCGAACGAGAGGTTTCGCGACTGGACGACGGCGCTGCCCCCCTGGTATAGCTTCAGGTTGCCGTCCACGCGAAGGTCACCGGTCGAAACATGAAGGCGTTCTTCCGGCAGATCGGTTCCAATGCCGACTTCGCCGGCATCATTGCAGAACATGCCGCGGCTCTGTAGGGCGTACGGGATGGCGGTCAGCGGTTGCCGCGGTTTGAGGGTGGTCCAGTTGCCCGCACCGGAAGGGAACTCCACTTCGATTTCGAGCCAGCGCGGGTTTCCATCGAAGGCCTCTGCACCGAAGTCGAGCTGGACGCTGAAGAGTCCGTCGGTCACCTCCACGGACGACAGGCCCACCGGTGGCGCAACCTCTGTCCCGCTGGTTTCCGCATCGAACAGACCGAATGACATGTCCGCCCGTCCGGTGACCGGAACGCCGGACAGCTTCAGTTGCCCCTGGACAGTGAAGTCCGTCGGCGTGAGTGACTGCGCCGAAACGGCGACCGGGAACGTCCCGACGATCGCCACCAGCTTGAAAACGTTCATTCTCATCACGGCTCTCCTATTTACGGCGGCCTGTGGTCCGGTCGCCGACTGGTGCTATCCCCCGAAGAAGCTGTTTTGAAATCCGGAAACGTCTGACAGATCGATGTCATTGTCACCGTCAAGGTCGTAACAATCGCAACCGGGCCTGAGCGTGCGCTCGGGTCCGGAGATGCAGGGGTTGAACGCGTCGTAGTCGACCAGGTCGGTCAGACCGTCGGTGTTGCAGTCGCCGGGTGCGGCAGAGAACCAGAAGCCCGCGGCCAGTTCAAACGCCCCACCGGTCATCGTACCCGGATCGGGTTGCCCTACGGTTCCGGAGAGTTCGAAGTCGCCGCCGGTGCAGTACATGGCCCCACCCCCGTCGACCGTCCACCGGATCAGCTCGAACTCGTCAGCGGCGGTGGCGGACATGCACAGGAAACCGGCCACGAGGACGAGCAACTTCCCGGCTGGAATTCCTGGTGGTCTTACCGCCCCCTCGGCCGAAAGCCGTCGACGATGCCTGCGCGGTGGTTCGACCCCGGATCGGTTTGTAGCGTTCATGATCTTTGCTCCTGCGCCGGCCGTTGACTTACGCCGGTGGAACGGTGGACTGTCTTTAGTCTCCTTGGACGTAAACCGGCTGCCCGGGCCACGCCGTGAGCCCGAGAATTCCAAATCGGGGATGGCGCGCGGCGGAGGTGCGTCGAATCGGCCTGTTTTTAGGACCAGAACCACGACCATTTTTGTTGAACACGGGCGCCGGAGGGTACAATGACGATAACGGATAGATTTCGGGAGCTGGACCGGAACCACGCAAGGTGAGACCGATGGACGGGCTCGAAGCTGAGCTGGTATCTCAAGCCGTCGACGGCGATCGTGCGGCGATTCAACGGCTGCTGACCCGCCTCCACACCCGCCTGGCGTCATCCATCGAAAAGAAACTCCCCGCCGATTTGCAGGGGCTGCTATCGGCTGACGACGTCTGCCAGGAGGCGTACGTCGCCGTCTTCCAACGGATCGGGAACCTCAACGATCGAAGTCCGGCCGCGTTTCGGGCGTGGGTCCGAGCCGTCACCGAGCGGAAGCTCGTCGATATGATTCGGGCCCTGCGGGCCCAAAAACGTGGCGGTGGGAAGCGCGTGGCGGGTCAACCAGCGGATGCCGACCTTTCCTCGGTGGTGGACCTGTTGGACATCGTGGCTCAGCATGAGCATACGCCGAGCCGATCCGTGCGCCGCCGCGAGATGGTCTCCGGAGTGCACAAAGCCCTCGATGGTCTGAAGGTCGACTACCGCGATGCTCTGCGAATGCACTACCTCGAGGGTCTTTCGGTGGGGGAGGTGGCGAAGCGCATGGAGCGCACGCCGGGCGCCGTCGTCATGCTCTGCAACCGGGCGTTGAAACAGCTTGCGGAGAGAATCGGCGACCCGACCGGGCTACTCAGCCAGGATGCGTGAGGTTCGTTCGTTGTTCTCGTCCATGTTTCTAACAGGTGTCTTTCGGTGCAGGTGGATGGCAATGGTACGCCGCCGGTGGACCTGTGAGCGAACTGCGCCCGCTACGGGCCGATACCGTCGTCCCGTGCCCGACAGATTGCGATGCGCCCGATGAAGGAAAATGAGTCGATGGCCGGTCGCGGTGATGACGGCAAGCGCGCTTCACGGATCCAGCAGGTCCTGGATGACTGCATCTGTCGGCGCGTGGCGGGTGAGCACCTGACCAACGACGAGATCGTGGCCGAGCATTCCGACCTGCTGCCGGAACTCGGGGACGCGCTCGGCCAACTTGCCCTGGTCGAGCGGGCGGAGAGGAAGTTCAAAGACTCTACGCAGGGTTCGGGGGAACCGGCCGATGTGACCGTTCCCCCTACCGAGTCATTCCCCGGTTACGAGATCATTGGTGAGATATCGCGCGGGGGACAGGCCACCGTTTACCACGCGATCCAGCGCGGGACCGAGCGCAGCGTGGCCATCAAAGTCATCAAGGGCGATCCCCGTACAGCGCCGGAGCGGGCCAGGCGCTTCGAGCGTGAGGTCCAAATCCTCGGCCAGCTAAACCACCCCCATATTCTCACCATCCACGACACCGGCTCCACAACCGATTCGTTCTATTACGTGATGGACTACATCGACGGTGAACCGCTCGACGCCTTCGTGGCATCGCGCCACCTTTCGATCAGGGCACTGCTCGCGCTGTTTGTCAAAGTATGCGATGCCGTCAACGCGGCACACTTGCTGGGTGTCATCCATCGTGACCTCAAGCCGGGCAATGTTCTGGTGGACCGTGAGTGCAGCCCGCAGGTGCTGGACTTCGGGTTGGCCAAGCTCACGGACGAGGACGTGGTCGAACGGACCATGACCACGACCGGCGAGTTCGTGGGCTCGCTGCCCTGGGCGTCCCCGGAGCAGATCGCCGGGTCGCCTCACCAGATCGACGTGCGCACGGACGTCTATTCGCTCGGGGTCATGCTCTACCACGCGGTGACCGGACAGTTTCCGACTTCGCAGAGCGGAAGCATGAGGGACGTGATTGATCGAATCCTGACGGTCGAGCCTTCGGCACCGAGCATGTTCCGTGGAGGTGTGGATAATGAGGTGGAGACGATCATCCTCAAGTGCCTGGCGAAACCAAGGGAGCGCCGGTATCAGACGGCCGGCGAGCTGGCCCGCGATCTGACTCATTATCTTTCGGGTGCACCGATCGAGGCCAAGCGCGACTCAGTCGGCTACATGCTCCGTAAGCACCTGCGACGGTATCGGGTTCCGGTCGCGGTGGTCGCCGGGTTCGTGCTTCTGGTGACCGCGGGGCTGGCCACGTCGTTGACATTCTGGCAGCGGGCTGCTCGCGACCGGGATACCGCCAGAAAGGCGCAGGCCGTCGCGGAAGAGGCCCGCATCGAAGCCGAGCGTCAGGCGGCGATCGCCAAGGCGGTCAATGACTTCCTCAACGTCGATGTGCTCGGGGCCGTCAACCCCAGCAAGACCTCCGACCGGGACATCACGCTCAAGCAAGCCCTGGACGCCGCCTCCGAACGGATCGAAGGCGAGTTCGAGAACGAGCCTCTAGTCGAAGGTGCCATCCGTATGACCCTGGGCACGACGTATCAGAGTCTGGGGAAGTACGACGCTGCCGAGCCCCACTTGTCGCGGGCCCTCGAGCTGCACCGCGAAGTCCTCGGCGAGGAGCACCCTGAGACGTTGGTGGCCGCGAACAAGCTGGCGAGACTGTATGCCCATGAGGGACTAAGCGACGAGGCCGAATCGCTTTACCTTAAGACCTTGGAGCTGCGTCGCCGCGTGCTCGGCGAGGATCACCCTCATACTCTGATCTCGATCAACAACCTCGCGCTGCTCTATACGGAACAAGGTCGCTATGACGTTGCGGAACCGCTCCTGGTGGACCTGTTGGCCAAGCGAAGGCGCCTCCTGGGACCGGAGGACCCCAACACCTTTAATTCGATGGTCAACCTGGCGCAGCTATACCAGGCCCTGGGTCGTTACGAGGAGGCGACGCCGCTCTACGTGGAATCGCTGGAGCTTCGACGTCGCGTTCAAGGCGAGAAGCATCCGCGAACACTGAGCACGGCCATTTCCGTCGCAGGGCTGTACCAGCTCCAAGGCCGCTATGCCGACGCCGAACCACTGTATCTCGAAGCCATCGAATCCATGCGGGAAGTGCTTGGGGAGGAGCACCCGCGGACTCTCGGCGCGATGAACAATCTGGGTCTGCTCTACCGCAATCAGGGTCGTCTGGACGAGGCGGAGCGACTGATGACGAGGGTGGTTGAGGCCCGACGCCGCGTACTGGGCGAAGACCACGGCGGCACGTTGGTTTCGCTGGGTATCCTTGCACGCATCTACACCGTCCAGGGTCGGTATGACGAGGCGGAACCTCTGTACTTGCAGGCCCTCGAGTCACAACGACGGCAGTCCGGTCCGGAGCATCCGCGGACGCTCAACGTGATGAACAACCTGGCAGGCTTATACCAGATGCAGGGGCGCTACGCGGAGGCTGAGCCGTTGTATACCACGGTGCTCGAGGTGCGACGCCGCGTTCTCGGTTT
>JASFUW010000250.1:0-7619 GCA_050050135.1 Phycisphaerae bacterium | reverse complement strand
GGCCCAAAGCCGGCGGGAACTCGAGCGGAACCTCCCGCGTTTTCAGAACGATTACCGTCAAGGGCTCGAGGAGTACTTCGAGGGCAAGCTGAACATCGACGACCTGCTCACCCGGCGCGAGGAGCTGTTCTGGCAGGAGTATGAAATCAGCCGGCTCAAGTACCTGATCAGTGCCAATGTGGCTGAGCTTTGTGCGGCCACGGGCAGGTTCTTCGAGCTGCTCGACGGTCAGGGGAACGGCTCGACGCCGCTCAGGCCCGTTCCATGAGCTATTAGAGGACCGCGAAACGGCCCGGGGCCGGCCTTGCACAACGCCCTGACTCCCGCTACCATTTAGCATGTGTTCGGGCGGTTTTCGGTATTCCTTGTCAGATTATCGCCCAATCCACGTATAAGACGTTAGCGGGTCGAATCCAGTGGTCGGGGGTCAGGAGGGCTTTGTGTCTTCAAAAGTTGGGACGTCGCGGGAAAGTCATCCTGCGAAGAGCGTGCTTACGCGTGGCCAGCGCCGGTGGCTTACCGTGGGGCTTGTCCTCGCTGCGCTGCTCATTGCCAACACGATGTACTTGCTCGGCAACCGTTTCGGGCTTTTGCCGGGAGGACCGGGCGAGCGTCTGGTTGATGGCACTTATACCATCACCAAGCTGTTCCAGGTCATGGTTCTGTCCCATACGGGCCTGGGCTTTGTGACGGTTCTCCTCTTTCTGGTGTTCGTGCTTCGCCATCTCCGCGTGGTGTGGCGGTGGCGGCGCAGGCGGGCGATCTGGACTGGTGTTGCGTTACTGGCGGCAGGGTTCGTGCTCGCCGGGACCGGACCGTTCATCATGTACGCGGCGGCCAGCCAGGAACATGCATGGATCTGGTGGACGCACGTTCTGGTCGCAGCCGTCGTCCCGATCGCTTACATCGTGCACCGGTTGGTGTCGTTCATACCGCCTGCTCGCGGGGCGTTCGCACGTTTCGGCGTCGCGATGGCGGTCTTGTTCGGCGCCATGCTTGTCGGGCACGCGTTCAGTAATCGCAATCCCGAACTGACCGAAGAGGCCCGGCTCGCCAAGCGCAAGGGCTCCTTTGACGGGCCCGGATCCAAGGCGCGCGTCGTGGCGGACTTTGTGGACGGGCCTCACGTTTCGGACAGCTTCGTGCCACCACCCAGCCCGTTCTTCCCGAGTGCGGCCACGACGACAACCGGCGATTACCTTCCCGAGCGCATCATCACCCGCGGTGACACGTCTTCACCCGAACGCCTCGCACCCGACCTCGACACGCTCGGGTTCGTGGTCAATGAGAAGATCGGCGCGGACACGTGCGAGCGCTGCCATCCCGATACGGTCGAGCAATGGTCGAAGTCCGCACACCGTTTCGCCTCGTTCAACAACCCGTTCTACGAAGCCACGATCAACGACATGCGTGACAACGCCGTCGCGATGACCGACGGGGTCCGTCAGCATCTGGAGCACTTCCCGCAATGGCAAGGTCGCACGGGCCAGATCAAAAGCAAATGGTGCTCGGGGTGCCATGATCCGTCACTGATGCTGGCGGGCCAGATGACCGAGGAAATCGATCGGCGATCACCGCAGGCCCAGGCGGGGCTGACCTGCCTGGCGTGCCACGCCATCGACAAGATCCACAACAACACCGGAAACGGCAACTACAATATCGCGGACGAACAGGAAGACCCCTATCTGTTCGCTTCGGCGGACACGGGCACGATGGCGGCGTTGGTGCACGATACGGCCATCCGGGCGAAGCCGGACGTCCACAAACGGCAGATGCTCAAGCCGTTCTTCAGGACCAGCGAGTTCTGCGCCACTTGCCACAAGGTCAGCCTCCAGGAGCCGGTCAACGACTATCGATGGTTCCGGGGGCAAGACGAATACGACGCGTGGCATGATAGCGGTGTGGCACTCAACGCGTCGCGGACGTTCTACCTCCCGCCTACCAAGCGGGTCTGTCAGGACTGTCACATGCCGCTGGAGCCGGCGCCACTGGGCGACGTGGCGGCGCGTAACGGCATGATCCGGTCGCATCGCTTCCTCGCGGTGAACACGGCGCTCCCGTACCTCCGCGGTGACGACGAAACCATCCGGCGCATCGAGGCGTTTCTCCGCGACGAAAAGCTCCGCATCGACGTCTTCGCGATGGCCAGCGAAGAAACCGGCGAACGGGTCTACGCCCTCGACCGAACACAACCGGTCATCCGCAGCGGCGACACCGTGACCTTCGACGTCGTGGTGCGAAATAAGGGCGTCGGGCATACGTTCCCGGGCGGCACGAACGACTCGAACGAGGGCTGGATCGAGTTTACGGTGACGGACGCGAACGGTCGCGTGCTGACACAGAACGGCTCCGTTCGCGAGGACGGACACGTCGACCCGGCGGCGCACTTCTTCAAGGTGTTGATCGTCGACAGAAACGGCAACCCGATCCACAAGCGAAACGCCCAGGATATCTATGCACCGGTTTACGCGAGCGTCATCGGTCCGGGCACGGCGCAGGTCGTTCACTACAGTCTTACGGTTCCTCAACCGCCGGGCGACGCCCTCACGGTCCGCGCCCGTCTGCTCTGGCGGAAGTTCGACCGCAAATACACGGAGTTCGCCCACAAGGCGAATCCCGATGGTTTCAAGCGCTTCGAGGACTGTCCCGACTTGCCGATTACCGAGATTTGTCGAAGCGAGATTACGCTGCCGATCGTGTCGACGACCGCATCGGGGTCGAACGAGCCGGTCGACAAGAGCGAACTCGCCGCCGACTGGATGCGGTTCAACGATTACGGCATCGGGTTGTGGCTTCAGTCTGACACCGAAGGCGCGGAGCAGGCGTTCGCCGAGGTCGCTCGCTTGGTCCCTGCGCGGATCGACGGACATCGCAACCTCGCCCGCGTGGCGTTGCGTGACGGACGCCTGACGACCGCTTATGACCACCTGCTCAAGTGCGAAGAATTGGCCCCCAATGACGCACAGACGGCCTGGTTCTGGGGCGTCCTTCTCCAGGAAGACGGTCGGTACGTTGAAGCCGCGAGCGCGTACCTTCGCGTGCTTCAGAAGTTCCCCGAGGATCGGGCGACGTGGCGGAAGCTCGGCCGCACCTACTATCTCGACAACCGGTTCGAGGAGGCGATCGAAGCGATGAACGAGGTCCTGAAGTTCGACTCCGAGGACCGGGTAGCGCATTACCACATCATGCTGGCAGCGCGAGCGCTCGGGCAGGCGGAGCGGGCCGATGAAGCCGAGGCGGCCTACCGCCGGTACAAGATCGACGAGTCCGCCGCAGAGGTCACCAAGTCATACCGCCTGGCGAACCCGCATGACAACCGTGAGACACAGTCGATACACATTCATGACCTGACCGTAAGCACCGAAGTGGCGCTCGGTCACGGGGAGACGCCGGATCACCGAACGGGCCCGCAGGCATCGATGCCCGAGACGCTAGCGACGGAAGGAAGCCCGCAATGATCAAATTGTCGAAACAAGAACTGTCCGAGAGCCCCGAGACGAGCGTACAACTGGTTCGTCTCTGTGTGCTTATGATGGTGGCCGCATCGTCGCTTGCCGTATGCTCGTGCAATGAAGAGCCGGCGGAAAAGCCGATCCCGGCGAGCAGCTACGCCCGCGCAGAAGAACCACGCGTGTATGCTCGCCCCCAGGGTGACGCCACGCGACCGGTGCAATTCACCGACATCACCACGCCGGCTGGTATCGAATTCACGCACGTGAACGGGGCAACCGGCAAGAAGTGGATGCCCGAGACGGTCGGGGCGGGCGGCGCCTTCTTCGACTATGACGGAGACGATTGGCCGGACATCATCCTGGTGAACGGCTCGAACTGGCCGGGAGAGGGCTCGCCCGACGCGAAACCGACCGGCAAGGTCTATCGCAACCTCGGCACGCAACCGCCGGCGTTCGAGGACGTGACCGAGCGGTCCGGTTTGTCCAAGCTCACGTGTTACGGGATGGGACCCGTGATCGCCGACTATGACGGCGACGGCGACGAAGATGTCTACATCACCGCGGTCGGCAAGAACCATCTGCTGCGAAACGACGGGGGCCGATTCGTCGACGTAACGGACCAGGCCGGCGTCGGTTTCAGCTCGTGCTGCGGTGTGCCCTCGGATTGGGAATGGTCCATCGGGGCAACCTGGCTGGACTACGATCGAGACGGTGACCTCGACCTTTTCGTAGCCAACTACGTGCAGTGGACGCCCGAGACGGATGTCTGGACGACCCTCGACGGAGAGATCAAGTCATATTCCCTGCCCCAGGTCTATGACGGAGCAACCTGCGTCCTGTTCCGCAACGAGGGCGGCGGAGCGTTCACCGACGTCACCAGGGAAGCCGGCGTGTTCAACCCCAGAGGAAAAAGCATGGGGGTCGTAGCCGACGACTTCAACGACGACGGCTGGCCCGACGTGGTGGTTACAAACGACACCCAACCGAATTTCCTTTATGTCAACAACCAGGACGGAACGTTCACCGACGACGCCCTCTTCGCGGGCATGGCGTACGACGAGAACGGCTTGGCCCGCGCGGGCATGGGCGTCAGCGTGGCGGACGTCGAGAACAACGGGTTGCGCTCCATCGCCATCGGCAACTTCAGTGGCGAGCCCGTGTCGCTGTACACGCAGGTGGCGCAGGGAACGTTCATCGATCGCGCCGGGGCAACCCGCCTCTCCAAGCCCACCAACACGACACTTACGTTCGGAGTTCAGTTCGCCGACTTCGACCTGGACGGGTATGACGATCTGATCCTCGCCAACGGGCACATCGAGCCCGAGATTGCCAGGGTCCGCGACGCCTGGACCTTCGAGCAGACCCCGCAGTTGTTCAAGAACAACGGCAAGGGGCGGTTCGTGGAGATCACCGAGGAGGCGGGTGCGCCGTTTCGGGTCGAGGCGGTGTGGCGGTGCATCGCCGTTGCCGACATCGACCGGGACGGAGACCTCGACGCCCTGCTCACCACCAACGGCGGGCCGGCATACCTGCTGCGGAACGATCAGACGACCGAGCACGGGGTCGTGCGCGTCAGTTTGGTCGCGGACAGGACCAACCCGCGAGGGATCGGCTCGCGTCTGAAGGCCACCATCGGTGACATGATCGTGTCACGTTACGTCACCACCGGCGGGTCCTTCGTGAGCCAATCGGAACTCGCGGCGACCTTCGGCCTCGGAGCGCACGACGCTGTCGACAAGCTGGAGATTCGCTGGCCGAACGGGACGGTTGAAGCATTCACCGACCTCCCGGCGAACACCCGCTGCACCATCGAGTATGGTCGGGGAGTCGTATCGACCGAGGACTTCCGGGACCGATGACGCCCGAGCGTCGGTGTCTCCCGAAAGCCGGAGGGGGGTTCATCGAGCCTCCCAATGCCGACGCGCAAGCACGAATCTCGCCCCGGGGGAAACAGTCATCCGTGGGCGCCGCCGACCCGTTCCTACGCATCGAGACGCCGGGTCAGACTCGCAATGAGCCGGCCGCCAATCTCCCGCGCTATCAGCGCGACGACGATACCGGCGCCAACGGAAAGCACGCACGCTGCTGTGATATCACGCGGTGTTTATCGAGCCTGAAGACCTGAGGGCGTGGCGAATCCCGGCTGAGGCGGGCCGAATGCAACCACAGGTTGTTTCCGCTTTGGCGTGTGGCGCCGGAAATGGCTTCAATGATCGGGCGATGGTTGTATAATCGCCATTTGGTAAAGGTATGACGATTTCCTTCCAAGATGGAGGGCCCGCTATGATTCGTTGCTTGATCGCTGCCACGTCGTTCGTCGTTTTCGGGACTCTCTTCGCCCAAAACGCTCGTGCCCACAGCGGCTGCGCGTGCAGCGCGGATGTGTCCGGCAACGGCGTTGTCGACGGAGCGGATTTTGCCCATCTGCTTGCCTGCGTAGGCAGCACGCCGGGGCTCGGGTGCGCGAGTTCCGACATCGACTGCGACGGGGACATCGACGTGACTGATGTCGAGACCTGGAGCTGTCTGGATTTAGGCAGCGGGCCCGAGTTCTGTTGCGCATACATCTTGAACTTGACTAACTTCCCGATGGTCTACGCGGAGGGGCCGGCGTACGGCGATCGCACCGGGGCGGCCGCCCTGCAGATGACGCTCAACTGGCTGCACTGGGACAGCACGCAGGACCCGTTGCCGCCCGCAACCTTCGATGATCAAACCTGGCTCTACGATTACGCGCGGGCACGTAACGCGAATCCCGCGCTCACCACGATCGACGTCGAGGGCATGCTGACGACGCTTGAGGAGCTTCGCCCGCTGCCGACGGACGATTTCGGCTACTCCTACGAAGTGATCACCGGGACGGACTTCGACGAGATGCTCCTGGAGATCGCGAGGCACATCGCCATGGTTTCCGGCACGGCGCCGACCCATCCGCCTCACGCGCCCGTGCTCATCCCTGCCGGAAGCAACTACGACAACTGGTGGGTGTTGCGAGGGTTGAAGTCCGATGAACCGCCGTTGAGTGACGCATGGGTGATGGAGTACGCGTTTGGATTCTGGGCGAACGTGCCCCTGCGGGACTCCCTGGGGGGACAAGAGGAGAACAGGTATGTGCCGAGCGGACAACTAGAGGTGTTATATTTTCTCCCCCTTGCCACCGGCGACGCCTGGGACGGGCAGTACGTGGCGATTGTGCCGGAGCCATACGGTGCCTGCTGCACACCCGGTGGAGGCTGTAGCGATACAGGCCTCTCAGACTGCCTGGACCTCGGTGGTGCCGTGGTTATCGGAGGTTCCGCGTGCCTCGGGGACGCCGACTCCGATACCATTGATGACCGCTGCGATAATTGCCCCACAACTGCAAACTCAAGTCAGGACGACCTCGACGGCGATGGGTGGGGCGATGCGTGTGACAATTGTACTGATGAACCGAATCCGCAACAGTGGGACTATGATGGTGACGGACTGGGCTCGGCGTGTGACAATGAAGGTCAAACCGTCGTCGCGTGGGGCGCAAATGGATACGGGCAATCGACCGCCCCTATGCCCAGCAGCGGGTTCGTCTCCGTGGCGGCGGGGGCTGATCACAGTCTTGCTGTCAGGAATGACGGTTCCATTGTCGCTTGGGGCAATAACCAGTTTGGCCAATGTGACGTCCCGGCACCGAACAGTGACTTTGTGGCCGTGGCGGCGGGGCGTGACCACAGCCTCGGCTTGAAGGCGGACGGGTCGATCGTTGCCTGGGGATGGGACGGGAATGGTCTGTCCGACGTTCCGGCGCCGAATGCGAACTTCGTAGCTATCGCTGCTGGCCCCGTGCATAGCGTCGGTCTGAAGGCAGACGGGTCGGTTGTGGCCTGGGGGAGTGATGATAGCGGCCAGTCGACCGTGCCAGTCTTCAATGTTGAATTCAAGGCTATTGCAGCTGGTGGAGGGAACACTCTTGCCTTAACGTCCAGCGGGGTCATCGTGGCGTGGGGACTAACGGCGTGCGGCAAGCGCGATATTCCAGAACCTAATGCCGACTTCGTGCGGATCGCAATGGACGCGTATCACGCCCTGGGCTTGAAGGCTGATGGTTCCATTGTGGCTTGGGGATGCAATCAATGGGGGCAATGCGACGTGCCGGCCCCGAACACCGGTTTTGTTGCCGTTGCAGCCGGGCTA
>JASFUW010000249.1:0-7620 GCA_050050135.1 Phycisphaerae bacterium | reverse complement strand
CGGGATTGGACCGCCTCGACCAGCGACTGCAGACGTTCCCATTGCTCGCGTAGCATGCGACGACACTCAGCCTAATTCCCATTCATGTGGCGGAGCAGCCAGAGCTTCGCGAAGCTCCAGTCACTCTTGACGGTCCGTGCGGAAATACCGAGGGCATCGGCAACGTCATTCACTCCCAGACCCGCGAAAAAACGCAGCTCGACAACCCGAGCTTTCCGTTCGTCGGTGGTTGCAAGGTTGGTTAAGGCCTCGTCAAGGGCAACCAAATCCTGCGCCGTTCGTTCGAAGACCGCGACAGCCTCATCGAGCGGTACGGGACTCCGCCCGCCACCCCGCTTCTCGCGCCGGCAGGCCCGCGCATGATCAACCAGAATATGCCGCATCACCACACCTGCGACGCGGAAGAAATGCCCACGATCGCTCCACTTCCTCGGCTCGCCGCGGAACAGCCGGAGGTAGGTCTCGTGAACCAGCGCCGTCGGCTGCAAAGTGTGGTCCGGCCGCTCACGCTGCATGCAGCAATCGGCGAGTTGTCGCAACTCGGCGTAGATCAACGGCAGAAGCTCCGCCGCGGCTGAGCGATCACCGTTGCTCAGCGTCGTGAGAATCTGTGTGATCTCTCCGGATGCCACAGTGGTCATGTCTGCTCCCTGCCTGGTGCGGCGACGAGAAACTTCAGAAACACCTGCCCCGCCTCGGAAGAAAGAGCGCTTGCGCTAGCAGAAGGACGATTGCGCGGCCCGCGAGCCCCTGAGGGCTCGTGTGTAGCATAGCGGAACGTCTGTGTCCGAATCAAGCGCAAAATCAGGGCGATAGGGTTTCCTGCGCCAAAGCCGGCACAACGGAGCCGGCGGCGAATCCGGGCCGGGTGGCGGGGAGCCTGAACACCGAGAAAAGGTCAGCCAAGCAGGTTCGGCTGGTACCTGGAGTCTATCTAGCAGAGGAAGGGAACATCTATGAGTGTCGTATCATCCGTCGTCAGCGTCACGCGGAGCAACCTGTTTTCGCCGTTTAGTATCTGGGCCTTCGCCATACTCATTGCCACGTCGGTGTGTTCGACGACGGCAAACGCGCAGGAGGCCGAGTGGGCCTTCGGAGGGGCAGACACCAATATTGACCAGGCGAACGACGTGGCCTTGGACTCGAATGGCAACGTTTACGCGACGGGCGTGTTCCGGGGCTCGATCACCATTGGTACGACGACGTTCACGACCGCTACTTCGACCGACACAGATCTGTGGGTCGCCAAGTTCGACCCGGACGGGAACGTCCTGTGGGCCCACGCCGCCGGATCGGTACCCGACAACATGTTCGACACCCCTGCGGACGTCGGCGAAGCCATCGCGGTCGACGCCGATGGCAACTGCTACCTTGCGGGATTTTTCACTCGCAATAGCATCACCTTCGGGTCGGTGACACTCATTGAAGGCGATGGCAGTTTCTTCCTTGTCAAGTACGATCCGGGCGGAAACGTATTGTGGGTGCGCCAAGCTGACAGCGTCTGCACCGTCTGCAACGACCCCGCCGCCGTCATGGCGGTAGATGGTAACGGCAATGTATTCGTGACAGGTATCCCATTGAACGGGGATATCGATTTCGGGCCATTCGCGTTGTCAAACACCACCTTTTTTTTCGCTAAGTACGACACGGATGGGACACCCGTGTGGGCGGTAGGACCGGAGGCAGGCGGCTCTGCGCAAAGCCATGGCGTGGCGGTGGACGGCGCCGGGAATGTGTATCTGGTCGGGAGATTCAGCGTTGGAATGACGATCGGAGCGCTCTCCTTGACGCCCACCGATTCAACTCACGAGAATGCGTTCATCGCCAAATTCGACGCGCTGGGCAACCCGCAGTGGCTGCGTGCCGGTGGCGGCGAGACAGGAGCAGAAATTGGCACGACCAACCCGACGAGAGGAAGGGCCATCGCGGCCGATTCTTCCGGAAACTGCCTTGTCACAGGATACTACCAGTTCACGACGGATTTCGGACCGTATGTCCTGAATGACACCGGACACCATTCCGTTTTTGTGGCCAAGTACGATACGAACGGAAATGCGCTCTGGGCACAATCGTCGCAGGCATGTACGGCGCCAGGCGTGATCGACAGCGTAGGGCTCGGAATCGCCGTTGACCAGGTGGGGAACGCGTACGTCACAGGCCAAGCACAGGGACCGACCTCGTTCGGTCCGTTGACCATTGCCTCGGGGACATCATGTTCGGGCAGCCACAACATCTTCATCGTGAAGTATGACGCAGACGGGAACGTGCTTTCGGCACAAGCCACCAGTGGAGGAAACTCCTTCTTTCCCTACGCCGCCGGGAATAGCATCTCCGCACGGGCCGAGGATGAATTTGCGTTGGCAGGCTTGTACACCGGATCAGGCTTCACGATCGGTAACATTGCTTTGCCGGCGGCCGGATCAACCGATGCATTTGTCGCCAAGTTCGGGCCGGCAGACACCGACGGCGACGGAATACCCGACGCTGATGACAATTGTCCTGATGTCGCCAACCCCTCGCAGGAGAACGGCGACGGCGACGATCGCGGTGATCTTTGCGACCCATGTCCGTCCGATCCGACCGATTCGTGCATCGGCCCGAATCCATTTCTCACGGCCCATTACGATTTCAACGACGTCGCAAGAACCGCTGTGTCCGATTCTACGCCCTACGGGAACGATGGAACCGTGTTCGGGGCCACGTTCTCGGCCGATAGTCCGCTGCAATGTCCCGCGGGAACGTCGCTTCTGTTTGCGGCGTCGAGCACCGATCGGGTCGAAGTTCCCGACCACCCGAGCCTTCGAATGCAAGGTGCGTTGACCATCGAGGCTCATGTCAAGATCCCGGCACCTACCGGCACGTTCAACGTCATCGTGGGTAAACAGGCTGATGTGCCCGGTTCCGACTCTTACGTCCTCTACACGGACACGACAGGTGCCGCATCCTTCAGCCTGTTCGACGGGACGAATCAGATCGGGGTGTCCGGCGCGAACGTCGCGGATGGACAGTGGCACCACGTCGCCGGTGTCCTCGAGGAAGGGATGATCCATATCTATGTTGATGGGCAGTTGGGAGGGTCCACCGCCTTCGCGAATCCAATTGCCTATGCCGGTGACGTGATGAGTATCGGAAACGACCTGAACGGGGCAGCTTGGTCAAACGCGTGGAGCGGCTATATCGATGAGGTTCGCTTGTACAATTGTGCATTGTTGCCCGACGAACTGATGGCATCAGCGCTCACTTGCACAACGCGGCCATGTAATGCCGACATCCCGACGGTATCCGAGTGGGGTATGATCGTCCTGGCGCTCTTGACGACGTCGGCGGGAACGATCTTCATCGCGCGCCGCCGGGTGGCCCCGGCTGTCTGACGCCATGCCGGTCGCCTCGCGGCGCGGTGCGCAATTCTCAAGAGCGTCGGGCCAAGAGCGACCGACGGCGAAAGACCATTTGCAATGCGTACCGCTGTCGACGACTTCGAATGAACAACGCTGAGAAGCTCGATGAGGTCCTTGAGGACGTGCAACGTCGGCGCGGCGGCGGGGAAAGGATCCCTGATTCGGTGGTGATAGGCCGGCATCCGGATCTGATGCCGGAGCTCGGCGTCCGGTTGGCGGAACTCGCCCGCGTCGACTCCGCTCAGCGGCGTGCGGCCGACACCTTCACGCTGGGCGAAGACCGCTCACCGGCGGCCAACGCCATACCCGAATCCATCGGTCGGTACACTATCCGCCGGGTCATCGCCTCGGGCGGAATGGGGACGGTCTACGAGGCCGAGCAAGTGAATCCCCGCCGAGCGGTGGCCGTCAAGGTCATGAAACAGGGGGTCACATCCCGTTCGGCCCTCCGGCGGTTCGAGTTCGAGTCTCAACTACTTGCCCACCTGCGTCATCCCGCGGTCGCCCAGGTCTATGAGGCCGGCATACACCAGGAAGGCGATCAGGTCGTCCCGTACTTCGCGATGGAGTACATTCCCAACGCCCGGACGCTCACCGATTTCGCACGAGAAAAGAAGCTCAAGACGCGCGATAAGATCTCATTGTTCATCAAGGTGTGCGAGGCCGTTCATCACGGCCACCAGAAGGGAGTCATCCATCGTGACCTCAAGCCGGGCAACATTCTCGTAGATACAAACGGACAGCCGAAGGTCATCGATTTCGGCGTGGCGCGTGCGACCGACTCGGATCTGGCGGTCAGCACGCTCCACACGGACGTGGGGCAGCTCATTGGCACACTCCAATACATGTCGCCCGAGCAGTGCAAAGCCGATCCGAACGAGATCGACACGCGAAGCGACGTCTACGCGCTTGGTGTCGTTCTGTACGAATTGCTGACGGGACAGTTACCTTACCGGATCGCCGGCGTACCGATCTACGAAGCGACGCGTATGATCCGGGAGAACCAGCCGGCGACGCCAAGCAGTCATGACAGAGCCCTGCGGGGCGATCTCGAAACGATCGTGATCAAGGCCCTCGAGAAGGAGCGCGAGCGCAGGTACCAGTCTGCCTCCGCCTTGACGGCGGACCTGCGACGCTACCTGAACAGTGAGCCGATCAGCGCCCGACCCCCGAGCGTTACCTATCAAGTCCGCGTGTTCGCCCGACGGAATAAAGGGCTTGTTGCCGGTATGGCACTCGCGTTCCTCACGCTCGTGATGGGTGTCATTACGAGTACGACCCTCTTTTTCAAGGCGAAAACGGAAGCGCGCCTCGCGCAGGTCGAGTCTGAAAAATCCCGTCAAGTCGCAACCTTCATGACGGACATGCTCCAGGGGGTCGGTCCGTCCGTGGCACTGGGTCGCGACACGACGTTGCTCCGCGAGATTCTGGACACCACAGCCAAACGCGTCGGCGACGAGCTGGGCAACCAACCGGAGGTCGGGGCTGAACTGCGGCTTGCCCTGGGCAGCGCGTATCGGCAGATTGGTGACTACAGCACGGCGGATGAGCATTTGTCGAGGGCCAATGAAGTTCTTCAGGGCATCCAGGGAACGGAGCACCTGGACGTTGCAACGAGTCAGCACAGCCTCGCACGCCTGCGTGTCGCACAAGGCCGATACGCGGAAGCGAAAGACCTGTACGAACGTGCCCTCGCCCTGCGCCGTCGACTGCTGGGCGCAGAGAATCCGCGCACCGCCGATACGATTCACTGCCTTGGCTGTTTAGAGCATAAAGCGGGAGACTATGAACGAGCGGAATCATTGATCAAGGAGGCGTTGAACATCCGACGTCGGCGATTGGGCCCGCACGATCCGAACGTTGCGTACAGCCTCCGAGGACTTGCGAATCTGTATTTCGACTTGGGAGCGCTTGGCGACGCGAAGACGATGTACGAGGAAGCGTTGGAGATCATCCGGCGACATAACGATGTCGATGGTCCAGACGCGCTACGGCTGCTATCCAAGCTCGCAGCTCTCCACCGTGCTCAGGGTGAACTGGATGAGGCGGAGAAGCGCGGACGAGAGGTCCTGTCGCTCAGCAAACAGCTATACGGTGAACGGCATCCTTCTTTTGCGAACGCAGCGGGTAACCTTGGTTCAACGCTCTATGAGCGCGGGCAGTACGCGGAGGCTGAAGAGCTTCAGCGCACGGCACTCACGGTTCGCCGCGAAAGCTTGGGTAATGTCCATCCGTACGTGGCGGACGCGCTAAATAAGCTCGCAAACACGCTGAGTGCTTTGGACAAGAAGGACGAGGCGGCATCGATGTATCGCGAGGCACTTGAAACACGGAGAGGGACGCTTGGTAATGACCATGTGTTCACGGCGACTGCAATGGCCAACCTTGGAAAGGTACTCGTGAACCAAGGCAAGTACTCTGAAGCGGAGCCCCTGCTCCAGGAGGCGCTGACGATAGCGAAGGCAGCACTGGGCGACAAGAACCATGTCGTTGCACAGCTCCAGAGTGAGCTCGGCGTCTTGTACCAGAATCGTGGCGAGTACGCCTCGGCCGAGGCAGCCTTCCGCGAGTCGCTAGCGCTGTTCCGGAATATCCACGAGGAGGGGCATCCCGAGATTGCCCGGCAGGTGAGCAACCTCGCCGGTGCGCTGCACTACCAAGAGAAATACGCCGAGGCGGAGCCACTTCAGCGTGAGTCGCTCGCAATCACCGTACGTAAACTGGGCGAGAAGCACCCGCAAACAGCCGTGATAACGCACAACTTGGCTGGGGCGTTGATGAAACTAGGGCGGCTGGCCGAGGCCGCTGAACTATTCGAGCGCGCGATCGACATCATGCGCGAAGCGATCCCGGCCGGGCACTGGTATACGGGTGCGTTTCTTGGCAACTACGGTGAATGCCTCATGGAGATGGAGCGTTATGAGGACGCCGAGGCAGTACTCTTGGAAGCTCACGACCTTCTTATGAAGAAGCTCGGGCCCGACCACGATCGTACGCAGAAAATCGCGGCTTTTCTCGCGGATCTTTATGAGCGTTGGGGAAAACCAGAGGAGGCAGTGCAATGGATAGCACATAAGCACGAGAAACAAGCCGAGTAAACTGAATCCTCTCAGTCTGAGTGGTGACATCAGAACCACGCCCCAACTCTACCCCAAAACCTGCGCGAAGGCCACACGAGTCTCGCGCTGACGCGACGACTGGCTGCGTGAAACTGTAGTCATGGGGTGTCAATCTCCGAGGGTGCCGACGGTTTTATGCCGTGGCCGATCGAGAAGGGCGGCGCAAGAGCACGCCGTTCCTAATCCCCTCTCGCTAAAGGACCTGGCGAAGTTGGGGCTGCCAGGGTGGCGACAAAGGGCGATGCATGCGGCGTTCGTCGTGTCGGTCCCCGGTGTGCCCGTACACGCTCTCGCCCAGTGCACTGCTCGCGTCGGCGTCGCCCCGGTGAGGTGCATCATTTCTCAGGGAGTGCCGTTCATTTCTGTTGCCCGCGCGCGTGGGCGTGGTAGAATCGAACGGTAAGGACAATTTAGCGGGGCAGCACTTGTCGGCCGTACAACTGGCGGGTGTGCGAGCCCGGAAGAAAGTAACGGCATCCGGGTGCCCGTGACACCTGTGTGCCGTTTTTCTTTTGGGCCTGCCCCAGCTCTTTGGAGCCCTACGTGAAGCTCAGCGGTATCAGCTACGGTTTCGGTCGGACGGCCCGCCAGCTCCGCCAACGGCTGGGTGTCGCGTCGATCCGCGAGTTTGCCGAGGTGACGGGCTACGAGGTGACCACGCTTCGGCGCATAGAGAACGGGACCGCTCCGCCCTGGCGGAGTCGGGCGAAGCTCGAACGATTCGCGTTCAAGCTGGGCCTGCGACCGAACACGCCCGGGTATGCGGCGTTCATTGACCGTGGGCTGCTGGACGCCGGACAACTGCCGAACTGGGGCTGTGAGACGCCGCTACAGGCCGAGCGGTTCGTGGAGCTGTTGCGGCTGTTACGTCGACGACCGTCGCTGGTCATCGACGCCGTCGAGCTGCTCCGTACCCGGCTCGGCGTCGTTCCGCCTGATCTGCCCGATGTTGACCCGCACGCTCGTGTCGTGATCGGAAACCAGTTCCAGGAGAAACGCAATGGGAGCCCCGCACTGGTCGAGCCCGTGGCATAATGAGACGCACACGGAGGACAGCAAGGCGGCATTTCGTGAGCGTCTAAAAGCCGAGAGCCTGAGCAACT
>JASFUW010000248.1:0-7631 GCA_050050135.1 Phycisphaerae bacterium | reverse complement strand
TCAAGGAGACCCGGCTTTCATAGTTTCTCACGGGCGCGGCTCGGAAAGAGGCCGCTCGCTACCCGCAAAAATACAGTTGACGCAGCACTAGATGTTTTCGCCAGCGAAGAAAGCGGCGCCCATGCGGTCGGCCATGGGCTGATTGGTGAAGATGAGCGGCAGGAGGAATCGAATGTCGGTGTGCGGTGAACGGAGGTAGTCGGCCATCTGCATGCGCCAGACGGAGTCGAAGGTCATCAATTCGTCCTGCGAATGAACGGATTGGAGCGCCTTGTCGAGGACTTCGACGGCGATCTGCGCGGACCACATGGCGGGGAAGAGGCCTTCGTTGCTGGAGGCGGAGACGAACCCGCCTGCGTCACCGATGACCAGGGTGTGTTTCCCGACGTGGGAGTCCATGTCGAGGGCGGCGGAAGCGGGGCTGGGCAGGACGTCGGCGTCGTGGACCTTGTTGGACAGATCGAGCGGGACGAGCTGGTTTTCGAACGCGTGGCGGGCGATGTCGAACAAGACGGACCTGGTCTCGCGTGGTTCGCCGCGCCAAGAAAGACTGACGGAGGCGCGGCGTGGGGACACGCAACAGAAGCCGAAACTGCCGTTGGCGTCGAGGCCCAGAATGAGCCCGACATGCGGTTCGGAAGGTCGGATCTCAGGTGGCAAGTCGGCGGAGACCTGTGCGGTATAGACGGGTTGCGTATCGCCGCTGAGGGCGACGCCCGTTTGCTCGACAAGGGGTGACGAGCGTCCGGATGCCAAGACGAGGAGGGTACTTTCGATGGCGTTTCCGTCGGCGAGCTCGACGACGACAGATGCCTCTTTGAGCCGAAGGTTGACGGCTTGACAGCCCTGCATGACCTCGACTTCCTGCTCGATGGCGGCGTTGACCAGGGCATGATCGAAGGTGGCGCGATCGATGATGTATCCTGGTATCTCCTCGAACTTGGGTGCGGCCGTCTGAGAGAAATCAGGTCGGTGGAAGGTCACTTTGTTGAAGGGGTGGTCCAGGAGTCCCTTGGTGTTGACGCCAAGCTCGGTAAGGATCGGGGCTACGCGGATGTTGAGCCAACCCGCACAGACAGTCTCGCGTGGGAACGTGGCCCGGTCGACCATGACAACGTTGCGTCCCCGCTGCTTCAACATGGTGGCGGCGGTGGTACCGGCGGGTCCTGCGCCGATCACGGCCACATCGTAGGTTTCGTCACTCATGCGTTGGCACCCAGTCGAATCCCGGCATGGCAGGACTTCCGGCGCGCCGGGCTTCGGGCGGAGTTTTAGAAAAAAGCGGACACTACAGTACCTGTCTCGGGCCTGGACGCAAGGACCGATTCTGAGGAAGAGAAGAGCGCGTGGACGTCGTGCGTGCGGTGAGTCAGGTGTGCGGTGTGAGGCACATGGGGTCCCGGCATTGCGGGATTGGGGGGTGTGGCGGACACGGGTACGCGCCGGTGAGGTGTTTCGGCGTACGGTAAGCGGCGGTTCGGCGGAGAGGACGGCGGGTGAAGGCAGGAGGGTAGATGAAGCGGCCCGGTTCGGCGAGGGGGCCCGCGGGTGGCGCATCTCAAGAGCGTCAAGGGCAGTTTGGCGCTGAGGAAGATTGCGCCGTGGTCCAAGTGGAGGCGAGCAGGGCAGGTGGTCGGCCGCGTTCCCGGCCCCGCCGGGACCGGGCGCGGGTCGTCCCGACCGAAGGTCCGGTTTCGAGGGCCCGGGGGACGGGGTCAGCTCGGACCGTTTGCCGATTTGTGTCATTGTTATGACCCTTATTCGGAACGTGGCGCAAGGCTTCGCTGACGCGTCGGTCGCGATTGCCGACCGCACCGGCGTGGTGTTCAGCCCGTTCGCACTCCGTGTTCATCGGTCGCCTTGGGCAGGCTGGGTTCCGGAGGCGGGCCGCCGCGCTGCGGCTTCGGGGGAAGCGGGCCGGCGCGGGGGGTCGGAATTGCGTGATCGGGTGCGCCGACGTGAATTTGGGCGCGGGGCGGGTCCGCGGGTGCGGGCGCGGAGGAAGCGCAGGGGCACGGAAGTTGGCGGGGATCGCACCGGCGATTTCAGCGTGTGAGCGAGGGTTGGGGCGCGGGCTGGACCGGTTTGGGAAGGTGGAGGAGGTTGATCTGTGCCGAATTCGATCGGAGCCGGTAATACCGTTTCCCTTCCGGGGAAATTGCCTATAATTATCGGCACCTTCCGCAATGGGAGAACTGCCGTGAGGAGGGCGCGGTTGGGACATTCCGCCTACGGTGATTCCGAGAATCGGTCAAGGATGGGGACGAGGTAGGTTCGCGATCCCGGCAAGCGGGGAGCGGGCGGTTCATTCCTGGATAGGCACTCGATTGCCACGCAGTAAGTCATGATACCATCGATCATGCGTTCGTCGCACTCCCGGTATGGGTCGGGATCGCGTCAAGCGGTCAGCACGATTGGGGCGTTACTGGTGCCGACCCTGTGCGCATTGGGGGTCGGCGCATCCCCGTCGATCGTGGGGGTGTACGACAGTCAGTCGGTGCGGTTCGAAGTGACGTGGGCTGAGCCGGTGGAAGACCCCGACGGTTGGACGTTGCAGGTATTTATCGATTCGGATTCGAACGTCGAGACGGGGTACGGTCGTGGTTATGAGTTGCTGGTGCGCGGCGTCGAGCTGCTCGGGTCACGGCGCAACTCGCTGGTAGAGGCCGTGTGCGTCGGCGGCGACGAGTTGTCGCCGGCAGACGACGACAAGGACAAGTGCGGTGCGGGTGGATGGGGCCCGCACGTGTCGCCGGTTTCCTTTGAATTCCTCGGCGGCGCGTCGTTTGCACTCGAGGTGCCGTTGAGTGCACGGGGATTGCAGAGCGGGCAGTTTCGGTATGGTTTCGAGACGTACCGGGATGGAAGGCTTGTGGATTACGACGTGAACCGCCGAACGGTGCCGGACGACGGGGACAGCGGTGACCTGTGTCCGTTCGACCCGTTCAAGTTGGAGCCGGGAGCGTGCGGTTGCGGACAACTGGACGTCGATGTTGACGGTGACGGCGCGATCGATTGCCTTCCGAGCGAGGGGTGCAGGGGCACGCAAGCCGGTTGGCAGAACGTGGCGATCGCGCCGCAAAGTGATCTCGTGACGGTGCGGTTCGATGCGATTCCGAACGAGCCTAACATGGACGGATTGATCGGGTTGTCATTGGGTGAAACGTTGGACTTTGACGATTCGATCGCGACGGTGCGGTTCAACCCGGACGGATTTATCGACGCGATCGACGGCGGTCTGAACTCGTATAACGCAACGACTCAGGTCGCATATTCGCCGGGCAACGTCTACGGTTTTCGGATGGAGATCAACTTCGGCGAGCGGTCGTACGGCGTGTACGTCAGACCGGCCGGCGAGCCGGAGGTGCTTGTGGCTGACCGTTTTCCTTTCCGTGCGGAGCAAAGCGGTGCGTCGGCGCTGGACCATTGGGCGTTGTGGGCGGGAAGCGGTTCGCACCACGTATGCAATTTCACGGTGGGGGATTGTGCGAATGACTCGGACGGTGACGGGGTGACCAATTGTGATGACCGGTGTCCGAACGACCCCGCCAAGTCCACGCCGGGGGTGTGCGGATGTGGCCGGATGGAATGTCTCTCACCGACGGATCGCTACCTCCTGTGGGAAAGTTTTAACAGCTATCGAGCGGGCGATAATCCGCGCAATTGGATCGACACCGCACCCGACAACAGCATGTCGGAGGACGAGTCGCTCTTCGAGGTGTACGAGCCTGACGGGGAACGAGTTCTCGGGACGGAATCAACGGCTGTCAACATCCATTCGCACTATGTGGATCCGTCTTGGTCGGCGGAGTGGCCATTGTACGAGTACCGCGGACGGATGATGAAGGACGATCCGGACGGCGGGATAGGTGTCACGTTTTTGTCAGATTATCCGCATCGCGATGCGTACTATCGACTTCGCAGCTACAACCACGGGCCGTTCTATGTCCATCCACACGAGTCCCCGATTACGGGGGGGGACATCAACACGGGCGTGGCGCCGGTGCCGGGCGCGTGGTACCGATTCCGCGTGGCGGTGGAACGGACGGAGGCGCAGACGACGATCCGGGCGAAGGTGTGGGCGGAGGCGGAGGAGGAGCCATCAGCCTGGCAAGCCGTGTGTTTCGATGCGAGCCCTACCCGCTTTACGCAAGGGACGGTCGGGGTATGGGGGATGGGCGCGGGGAACAAGTACTGGGACGACCTGGTGGTCGAGGTGCCGACGTGTGATGCGGATGCGGACGGGGACGGTGTCGGGAACAGTTGCGACAACTGCCCGCTTGTTGCGAACGGCGAGCAGTCCGACACGAACGGCGACGGTATCGGCGACGCTTGTGAAGGGGGGTCTGATCGGTATGGTTCGGCCGACGCGGATGACGTGGAAGAGGCAGGGACGCTGCGTGCGTCGGATGCACCCGACTTACCGCCGATTGACTCCTCAGAGGATGCAGAGTGGTCGGAGGGGACGAACCACGGGCACGACGGCACGGACGAGCCGTCCGAGCATTCCGTGCAAAAGGCGTTGGATGGCGGGTCGGCGGTCGATCCGGCGGGCCCGTGCGGGGTGGGGCTGGTTGCGTTCCTCCCGGTGATTGGAATCGTGCTGGGATTCCAACGACGTCGGACTCGGGGCGGGCGACGGGGGCCGGATCAGCTACGCTAGTGCACGGTCACGCCTTAATTTGCGGGTTCCAGAAGACCGCTTCCTCATGGGCGCGGCTCGGAAAGAGGCCGCTCGCTACCCCGCAAAAATACAGTTGACGCAGCACTAGGGCCGGGGCGCGGCGGGGATACGGGTCGTCGGTCGGTGTTGCGCGTCCGAAAAGCGGTCATTTCCAACCCAATTCTCACAGCTCGGTGCGTCCCGGGAATGGGGCTTCGTTATCGGCGCACCAAGGCGGGGTCGCACGGACGCATCGGACGGACATTTGGGGACCGATATCGGGCGTGCGGCGTTGGGCGACAGCGGAGGCCGGTCGGGGGTTTCCGGGACAAGTCCGTGACGGTCGTGCTTATCGGCCCGGGGGATATCCATAATATCTGGTAGAGAGGACGGGGCCGTGCTAAGATGGGTAACGAAGGGTCGGACTGTACGAGGGATGATTGCGCACTGACCACGTGTGGTAGTGACTTTCCCTTGGCAGGCTCGTTGCGCCGGGGGCCGACGGCGATGCTGTCGCGCTATGATTGGGGTAAAGCGACACATGGGTCGTGGTGGTGTGAAAAGAGGCGGAATCAGGTTGATTGCGGCGCGGTTGTTTTTGGCTGCTGCGGTGTTCGGCGGGTTCGGTGCGCGTGCGGTGCAGGCGGCGGGGCCGGTCTCGGACGACTTTGCCGGCGCGACGCTGGATGGGCAGTTGTGGACGTTCATCGATCCGCAGACTGACAGCGCCGTGGTGACGACGGGTACGCACGCGGAGATCGTCGTCCCTGCGACGGCGGACGCGCACGACGTGTGGACGAACGGGAACTACCTTCCGCGCCTGACCCAGTCTGTCGACGATACGGACTTCGAGATCGAGGCGAAGTTCGAGTCGGCGCTGACGGAGGGGTTTCAGAGCCAGGGCATCCTGATCGAGCAGGATGCGAATCACGTAGTTCGGGCCGAGTTTCACATCGCGGGCGGTCAGACGAAAATCTTTGTGGCTACGATCTTTGGTCAGTCCGCATCGATCAAGACGATTCAGCCGGTCGCGCTGTCGTTGCCCATGTACCTGCGTGTCGGGCGATCGGGAAATGGGTGGACGGTTCGCCACTCGCTCGACGGTGAGAACTGGACGACGGCGGCGAGCTTCAGCCAGGCGATGACGGTGACGGGCGTGAGCGTGTTCGCGGGGACTGGTGCGGATACGGCGCACACGGCGATTGTCGACTACGTTTTCGAGACGGGGGCGGCGATCGATCCGGAGGACGGGGGGCTGGCGTCGATTGTCGTGGCCACGGAGGGAAGCGGGTCGGTCGTTCGGGTTCCCGACGGGGACGGGTATGCGTTGGATGAGGTCGTGGAGCTGACGGCTGTCCCCGATACGGGTTGGGCGTTCGATCAATGGGGCGGTGACCTTGGCGGGAACGAAAATCCGCTCTCGTTCGCGATCGCGGGTGATGTGATCGCGTCGGCGCGGTTCGTGCGAGCGCTCGACACGACGCCGCCGCTGATCAGCGGGGTAGCGGTGGTCGAGCAGACGTCGAGCGCCATGATCACCTGGAGTACGGATGAAGCCGCGACGAGCGTTGTCGATTACGGGCTTACGGGATCGTATACGGATTCGGCGTGGGACTCTGCGCTTAGCACGACACATTCGCTGACGTTGTACGGGCTTTCGCCGGGGACGACGTATCACTTTCAGGTGTTGTCCGAGGACGAGAGCGGCAACGCGAGCGCTTCGGTTGACGCGACGTTTACGACGCTCCCGAACTCGGGGCCGACGGTCGACGTGTGGTACGGCGACTTCCAAACGTTCGGCGATCCGGGCGTTTCGCAGCGTTGGGTCAACGTGCTGGGGAACGTGAGCGATTCGGACGGTGTGGCGTCGTTGGTGTATTCGCTCAACGGGGGACCGGACCTTCCGCTTTCGATAGGTCCTGACACGCGTCGGCTGCTCAAGCCGGGGGACTTCAACGTCGAGATTGCCACGACGGACCTTCTCAGCGGTCTTAACGAGGTGGTGATTACGGCGACGGACACGTATGAGACGGTGACGGTCGAGACGGTGACGGTCGATTACGTGACGGACGGTGTCTGGCCTGAGCCGGTCACCGTGGACTGGAGCACGGTGACGAACGTCGCGGAGGTTTCGCAGGTTGTCGACGGTCGTTGGGCGGTGGTGGACGGTGCGCTTCGGCCGACGGTGATGGGTTACGATCGGGTCGTGGCGGTGGGTGACGTGGGTTGGGCCGATTATGAAGTTACGGTCCCGATCACGATGCACGAGCTGGACCCTACGGGGTATCTGTGGCCCAGCGTGAGTCCCGGATTCGGTATCTCGCTGCGTTGGCCGGGGCATACGGCGTGGGATGATGCTCAGCCGACATGGGGCTGGCAGCCGGCGGGTGCGGGGGTGTGGTACGACGCGGGTTATGACGGACCGTTGACACTGGGGGGCGAGGACGGGCTGTCGGAAAGCGCGGGGGCGCGGGTGCTCGAATATGTGGTGCCGTACGTGTTCAAGATGCGGGTGCAGACGGTTGGGGGTGCGGGGAACTTCTACGCGGTCAAGGTGTGGGAGGAGGGCACGGAGGAGCCGGCTGCGTGGGACCTGTCGGGGATGGAGGACCTTTCGGACGTTGCGACGGGCTCGTGCATCCTGATCGCGCATCATATGGACGTGAGCTTCGGGAACGTGACGCTGGTTCCGACGGTGGATGTGGAGGCGCCGGTGATCAGCGGCGTGGCGGCGCTGCCTGGATCGGGGTCGGCGACGATCACGTGGACGACGGACGAGCCGGCTGCGAGCGGCGTGGACTACGGGTTGACGACGGCGTACACGGACTCGGTTTGGGACGATGAGCTTCGGACCTCGCACTCGATGCAGTTGACCGGTCTTTCGCCCGAGGCGACGTATCACTACCAGGTTGTCGCGGAGGACGCAGCGGGGAATGTTGCGACGTCCGCGGACTTCACATTTACGACG
>JASFUW010000247.1:0-7673 GCA_050050135.1 Phycisphaerae bacterium | reverse complement strand
ACTGCGAACGAAACTGACGCGGTGCCGACGACGAATTTGGCCTCATGCTTGGCGTAGCATCCATAGCCAATCGCACCCTGAGCCAAACGCTCACACGCGCGTTCTGGGCGTCAATGGGAATTGTCCACGCCTCCGCTCTGTTTTCCGCGTGGCGCTCCTTTCTTGCAGGCGGCGAAGAAGCATCCAGCCTGGCCGGTTGTCTGGCTCTTAGCATCTCCATGGTCTACTTCGTTCTAAAGGTCTGTGGGGTGACGTTCCTTCCGTTCAAGCCCGGACGTCGAGGCTGGGTCGCGGCCGGGCTGCTCGTCGTCATGATTCACGCCGACTGGATCCGCCCCGGCTTAAACGACGTGCTGGCGTCCGGCTACACCGATCTGCTGGCCACGGCCGGCTTCGTCGGCGGCGTGGGTCGAGTCCCCGGCATACGGTACACGACCCGTCGACATCCGAATCGCTCCGTAACCGCGCGCGAGTCCATACGCTGGTCGGTCCGCGCGATCGACCCGGAAGGATTCCGCCCCCATTGCTGGGTCTTGGCAGCACACCTGTACAGACTTCGAGCGCCTCCAGCCTAGAAACATTCCACTGCAGTCCCGGCGCACCGGGATCGCGTTGACGTCCATCGACTGATACGCTGACGTTCCCGGCACCCGAAAACGCCGTCCATTGACGACAGTTAATTCGCACAAGGTCCCCGCTGCCACGGAAACCGCCGGACAGCGGAAGACTTCGACGTTAGGTAGGAGATTCCCGTATGAGTTCAGCCAACACGAGGGGCTTCGGCCCCAGCGGCTCAGCCGAGAGCTTGGCTGGTCTGGGCTCGATCAATCCCGGCGCGGCGGAATCGCGTGCACGCAGGCGGCCGCGAGCGGTTCTGCTGATCAACCTCGGAACGCCCAACGCACCCGACGCACGCTCGGTCCAACGATACCTGGCTGAGTTCCTCAGCGACCCCGCCGTCATTCACTTGCCGAAGGGGCTGGGCTGGCTCAACCGACCGCTCGGACACCTGATCGCCCGCCGCAGGGCGGAGAAGTCCGCCTCCCTCTATCGCAAGATATGGACGGAGCACGGCTCCCCCCTCGGCTCGATCAGCGAAGAGCAGACCAACGCCCTCCAGGCCGTCATGCCGCCCGGCTGGCGAACCTATTACGCCATGCGCTACGGCGAGCCCTCCATCGGACGGACCCTGGAAACCATTCGCGCAGACGGTGTCGAGGAACTCGTGGTCATTCCGATGTACCCGCAGTTCAGCGGAACCACAACGGGAACCGCGGTCAAGACGTTGTACGATCGCCTGCGCGAAAATGGCAACCACTTCAGCGTCGCCGTCCGCAACAGTTGGTATGAAGACGGCGGATACATTTACGCCCAAGCCAAGCTGATCCACGACTATGCCACCGCTCACGGCCTGTCACCCGACAACACCCGTTTGATCTTCTCCGCCCACGGCTTGCCCGTCTCGTACGTCAAGCGTGGCGACCCTTACCCGGACCATGTCCGCCGGAGCATCGAGCTGGTTACCCGGCGCCTGGGTTGGCCCGCGGATCGGGTGACCGTGGGATACCAGAGTCGTATGGGTCCGGCCAAGTGGCTCGAGCCCAACCTCGACCAACTGCTCGAAGAGCTGGCGCAAAACGGCGAAAAACGCCTCCTCGTGTGCCCGATCAGCTTCACCGTCGACTGTCTCGAGACCCTCGAGGAAATCGACGTCCAGTATCGTTCCATCGTCGAGTCCAACGGCGCCGAGCTGTTTCTCTGCCCGGCCCTGAATACGTTCGGACCGTTTATCGCCGCGCTGAAGGACCTGGCCATTCGCGGTTCAAGACCGGTGGCGTGCCTCGACGAAAAGGCCCAACCGCTTCGGTCCGACAAGGGCAGAAAGAGCGGCGTGCACCGCGACACCGATGCACTCGTCATGGTCGGCGTGTCGAAGGCCAACCGCCTCGGCAGCGGTCATGGCCCGACGCTCGAATACAGCACCGACATCGGACTTTGTGCCACGAAAAAGGCACAGTGCGACCTCGTTCCCCTCCTTCGCGAGGTATGCGAGCAATCCGACGTGTCCGGGGCGTTCGTCTTGAACACCTGCTCGCGATATGAGTTCTACGGCTGGCTGACCGGCGCCGCCCTCAACGGCGGACGCGACAAAACCGTTGAGCAGATCAAACAACGGTTGTTCGCCCGGTCGGAAACCGGAGACTTGAACATCAACGTCCGGTTCGGTCAGCCCGCGTGGCACCATCTGATGCGGACAGCCTGCGGGCTGAACAGCGGCCTTCCCGGCGACAAGGACGTCCTCGATCAGCTCGAGACCGCCCTCCGCGTCGCCGAGCGCGCCGGCACCGCGGACGAAAACACGAAGCAACTCGTCGATGACGCGTTCGCCGTCGACCGGGAGGTACGCCGAGAGACATCCTGGGGAGACTTCGATCCGGGCTATTGCTACGCCGCTCTGGCCCGCGTGTCCGAGAAAACCGGTCTCTCGTTCGCCGACAATCGCTGCGTGGTCTTCGGCGGATCGACCACCTCGCGCTCGGTTCTGTCGGCGCTTGGCGAACGTTTCGAGGTCCCGACGCGGACCATCACGCTTGTTTATCGCGGGCACGGTAGTGGCCAGATGAAGCTGCTCCGAAAGGCCATCGGAAACGGAAAACGCCTTCGCGTCGGTGCCTACCACGAGCAGGCAGCCGTGAATGCGGTCCTCGGCGCCGACGTCGTCGTTCTCGGCATCGATGCGTCCGAGCCGGTCCTACACGCCGACGCCATCCGCGACCGGCGCGACTTCAAGCAAAGACCCCTCACCATCATCGACTTCAATTCGTTCGGATCGACCAAAGGCATGGAGACCATCGAAGGCGTCTCCGTCTGGACCGAAACGCAGCTCGACGCCGAAGTCATCGCCTACGGTGAGACCATGTGTGCGTTGGACCGGTTCGTCGAAGCCGTCGAACAAGCCGAGCAGTGGATCGTCGAAAAGGGCGCACGCCGCCAGTGTCAGGTCAACGTCGACCCGGACCCGAAGACCTGCGAGACCTGCGGACGACCGCTCTCTGGAACCTGCGCCAGACGCGAGCCCGCCTTCGCGGAGGAGGTCGTCTCATGATCGCATCCAAGTACGAAGTCGATCTCGAGGTCTTCCGCCGCTACGCCGGCCTTTCCCTCCCGCGGCACGTGTCCTACCCCATGCCCACGGGCTGGCAGGACTTGGACTCCCCCCACGCGATGCGAATGTGGGCCGACAGCAACGCACGCTACCCGACCCCGGGTCTCTCGTTGTACGTGCACATTCCGTTCTGTCAGTCCCTGTGTCGATATTGCGCGTGTACACGCGTCGTCCTGGAAAAAGGAAGCGAAGAAGCACGACAGCTCGTCGACGAATACCTCCTCGCCCTCGAACGTGAAATCTGCCGGATGGCGGAGACGCTCGGCAAACCCAGAACCGTACGCCACATCCACTGGGGCGGCGGAAGCCCCACCTACCTCTCCGACGAACAGATCGAGAGAATCCACCGCAAGATCGGCGAAGTCTTCAACGTGGCTTCGGACGCCGAAATCGCCATGGAGATCGACCCCCGAACCGCCCCCGCGCCCAAGCTGCGTGCCCTTCGCGAACTGGGCTTCAACCGGGTGTCCCTCGGCGTTCAGGACTTCAACGCCGACGTCCAGGAGCACGTCCGGCGTATTCAACCGATTGAACTCGTCAGTGACACCGTTGCGACATGCCGCAAGCTCGGGTTCGACAGCGTCAACTTCGACCTGATCTACGGCCTGCCCTTCCAGACCGTCGATACCGTTCGAGAGACGATCGAGCAAACCATAAAGCTCTCGCCCGATCGCATCGCCTACTACCACTACGCCCAGATACCCGAGAAAATCGCCAACCAGCGCGGCCTGGACTACACGAGGCTGCCCGACAGCGAGACGAAACTCGCCATGTTCCTCCTCGGCGCCGACCTGTTCACCGCCGCCGGCTACGACTTCATCGGTCTCGACCACTTCGCCAGGTCCGACGAACTGCTCGCCAAGGCACTGCGTGAAGGAACCATCCAGCGAAACTTCCAGGGCATGACCACCGGCGGCGGGCTCGATCTGGTCGGAATCGGCGCCTCATCGATAAGCCAGCTCCTCGGGATCGGATTCCTGCAAAACACCCACGACATCAAGGACTACGTGTCACGCTTAGAGCAGGGCAAACTCGCCACCGTCCGCGGCAAGCGCCTGACCGAAGACGATCAGATTCGCCAGGCCGTGCTCGGCAGCTTCTACTGCACGACCGAACTCAGACCCCGACCGATCGAGTCCGAGTTCGGGATCGTCTTCACCGAATACTTCGCCCGCGAACTCGAGGTCATGCGCGAACTCGAACGCGACGGCCTTGTCACCCTTAACCGCGATGGTGTCATCCGCACGACCATGCCGCTGGGCCGCGTGCTCATGCGGACCGTCGCCGCCGTCTTTGACGCGTATCTAGACCCGGACGCCTACCGCGTAGGCGACCAACGGTGCTTCTCCGCCAACGCCTGATATCGTGGCTCGTAAACTGTACAACCCATGGTCCACCCCCCGAGCCGCAGGCTTTCAGCCCGCGCGGATATCCGCGCAAACTAAAGCATGCGGCTCAGAAGCTCGGAAAGGGATGGAACCGGGTACGAAGTTGACCGAAGACGGGAACTAACCGCATGCCCGCAAACGACTTACTGCTCCGAGCCGCACGACGAGAGCGCACCGAGCGCACGCCGGTATGGTTGATGCGTCAGGCCGGGCGGTTCGATCCCGAATACCGCCGCATTCGCAACCAGTGCAAACTCCCCTTGGAGGAGCTCTTCTGCGAACCCGAGCTCGCCGCACGGATTTCGCTTTTGCCCAAGCGATTCGGCGTCGACGCCATCATCTTCTTCCAGGATATTCTGACGCCGCTCGCCCCGATGGGTGCTCGGTTCCTCTTTCGTCCGGGTCCGGTGCTGGAAGCCCCGGTCCGCTCAGCCGATCACATCGAATCGCTGCGCCCCTTCGACGTCGCTCGCGAGTTACCCTTCGTGCCGAAGACCCTTCGTCTGGTGCGGGAATCGCTCGCCGGCGAACTGCCCCTGCTCGGCTTCGCCGGTGCCCCGTTGACGCTGGCGTTTTTTTTGACCGACGGGGGAAGTCCCGATGCAGACGGGGGGAAGGTGCGAACGCTCATGCGCGAGAGCCCCGCCCTGCTGCACCGCCTGCTCGACCGCCTCACCGACATGACCGTCGACTACCTGCGACTCCAGATCGAGTCCGGCGTAGACGCCGTCCAGTTGTTCGAGTCCATGGCGGACCGGATATCCCGAACCGAATACGAGGCGTTCGCCCATCCCTACCACACGAGAATCTTCGCCGAACTGGGCCCACAGGCCCCCCGAATTCTGTTCGCAAAGGACCACACCGCCGTGGATCTGATGGCCGACTCCGGTGCCGACGTTTGCAGCTTCTCGGATTGCGTCGACCTCGCCGAAGCAAAGCGCAAATACGGGCACCGTGTCGCGTTCCAGGGCAACGTCGACAACCGCCTGCTTGTGGACGGCGCTCCCGAAGAAATAGACACCGCCGTCCGGCAATGTCTCGCCGCCGGAAATCACGAAGGCCACATACTCAACCTCAGCCACGGCCTGCTCAAGGACACCCCCGTAGAGAATGTCCGTCGGTTCATAGAAACTGGAAAACAGACAGTACCGAGCCTGACGAATGTCGCATAGACCAAGGATAATCAGCGAATGACGAACACAAGACAGCAGCGGCCGGAGTTCTTTCGCGAGTCGCTATTCGCGATCCTGCATTCCCTCAGGGAGTGACTGACCATGACCAATGCACCCAGAGACGTAGTCGTAATTGGCGGCGGCATCAGCGGCTTGACGCTCGCGTGGCACCTTCACAGAGCGGGCGTTGACGTCTGCCTCCTCGAAGCGGACGCCGAAGTCGGCGGCTGCACCCGCACCGAACAGCGGAACGGCTTCTTCCTCGAAAAGGGACCGTTCAACGTGCTCGTTCGTGACCCCGCGTTCGAGGATCTGCTCGACGGCGTCGCCGACGACGTCAAAGTGGTCACCGCCGGAAGCGCCGCGCGAAAGCGCTTCATCTATCGACACGGCGCGTTACGCCAGGTGCCGACAAACCCCGTGGCGCTCGCCATCACACCCCTGTTGACCGTGGGCGGACGGCTCGGCCTGGTCACCGGTCTACTGCTCAGCGGCAGAGCCGGCGACCGGGAAGAAACCATCGAGCAAGTCGCGGTGCGCCGCTTCGGGCGTGACGTCGCCGACACCTTGATGAGCGCCGTCGTCTCCGGCATCTTCGCCGGCGACATACGCAGATTGAGTTTGCGGGCGTGTTTCCCCGCCGTCGCCGACGTCGACCGTCAGGCGCGAAGCTTGCTCGCCTATGGTCTTTCCCGGGCCTTCAGCTCCAAAGGCAAACGACGCCGGAAGTATAAGGGGCTCATCAGCGCCGAGGGCGGTCTCGGCGCCCTGACTGGTTCGTTGGGCAAAGCGCTTGGCCCCAACCTGCGCACCAACTTCAAGGTCCAAAGCATTCGCCGGATCGACGGCGGGTACGAGATCAGCCCACACAATCAAGACGGCACGCACGCACCGGTCACGTGCCGCCGTCTTGTCATCGCTTCGTCAGCCGACGCCGCATCCGGACTGCTTGCCCCCATCATCCCCGAGGCGTCCGACATTCTCGCGTCCATCGAAAGCTCGTCGCTGGTCGTCCTGAACCTCGGCTTCCGAGCTTCGGACGTAAGCCACCCCCTTAAGGGTTACGGCTTTCTCGTTCCGCACAACGAAAAGCAGTTTCCCCTGATGGGTGTGTTGTGGGCCGACAGCATTTTTCCCCATTTCGCCCCCGAAAATAAACGTCTGCTGCGCGTCTTCATGGGCGGAGCCCACGACCCCACCGCCGTCAACCGCTCCGACGAAGAGCTGCTCGCCACGTCGATGGACGCAATGCGGGACCTGCTCGGCGTGTCCGGCGACCCGATTCTCGTCGACATCTGCCGGTATAAGGCAGCCGTCCCCCAATACCACCTCGGCCACACCGAGGTGATCGCTCGATTGCGGTCCCTTGTAGCCGGAAGCCCCGGCCTGTACCTCGCCGGCAACTACCTCGGCGGCGTAGGCGTAAACGACTGCATCAAGTATGCAACATCCGTTGCCCGCCAACTGCTGGACGAACGCACGCACACCGGAGCGAGCCACGACCGAGCGAGATCAACGAGTGTCGATCCCGTCTCGGTGTGATAGTATTCGAAAACCGTGATCACGGCGCGCCGGGAGAGCGAAATGTACCGAACCGCGCCCGCGAGGAAGCGAGATTTACCGAGCCGCGCCCGTTAGGAAGCGGGACGTACCGACCCGCGCCCGTAACGAAGCCGCCTTGTCCGACGTGGCGCTCGCTTGCGGAACCTGCTATCGATAGCACGAACCCCATGGAAGAACTGGGAGTAGCCCCATGAGTACGACACCGGAATACCTCGGCCTCCAACGCCGCCCACGACGCCTTCGCCGAACCGACGCCGTCCGCCGCCTCGCCCGCGAAACCCGCCTCACGCCGGACCGTCTCGTCTTGCCCCAGTTCATCGTCGGCGGCGAGGGTCGCTGCGAACCCATCGATGCCATGCCCGGGCGATTCCGCCTCTCCATCGA
>JASFUW010000246.1:0-7678 GCA_050050135.1 Phycisphaerae bacterium | reverse complement strand
TGCCTCGCACCCGTCACAAACGGCGGGTGGGACAGTCCGCGCCCCCAGACGCCGGCCCGCGCCGTGACGAAAACGCCTCTCGTCGTACGCTTGTTTTGGGCCTAGGAGTGTTGGAAATGCAAGTAAGAAATGGGTGTCTCCTCTTCACGTTGTGTTCCGCGGCATTGGCGTCCTTCGCCGTGGCTGAGACGATCTTTGTCGACGTCGACGCGACCGGAAGCGCGGACGGCCGAACGTGGAATAGTGCGTACACGTCGCTAGGCGCTGCCCTCGACTACGCGTCGGCTGGCGATGAAATCTGGGCGGCGGAGGGAACGTATGGACCGATCGAGCTCAAAAACGGCGTCACGGTGCGTGGTGGTTTCTCCGGGATCGAGACTGACGCTTCCGACGCGGATCCCGAAGTGCATAAGACTTATATCGATGGACAGGGCTTGTCGCGGTGCATTGTGAGTGTGGACGACGAGTCTTCGACCGAGGTTTGGGGGTTCAACATCGTCAACGGAGCCGCTACGGAGATCGCGGAGAGCGGTGGGGGTGTGTACCTGTGGGGCAGCGATGTGACGTTCGTCAACTGCGTCTTCGCGAAGAACACTGCCTGGTTCGCTGGTGGGGCAGTCGCGAACTACTGGGGTGGGTCGCCATCGTTCATAAACTGCCGGTTTCGTGCAAACGGCGGGGTAGACGGGAGGTTGATGCCGTCCGGCGCGGCGGGGTTTTTCAATCATCAAACGGCAGGCGTTGTCGAGTTCACGAACTGCCTCTTTGATGGGAACGCAGCGCGCACGGGAGGGGCGGTGATCGCCTTGCGGGGCGGCACCCGCTTTACCAATTGCACGTTCGCCCACAATCAAGCGACGCATGGTAAGGGAGGGGCACTATTCGACAGCGGAGGGCGCTCCATGCTGGAGAATTGCATTCTCTGGGATAACACTGCGGCACATGCTGGCACAAACGAAATCTTCAGCAACGCCGAGTCGATAGTGAGCGGCAGCGACGTCCGGGGCGGATGGCCTGGTGCGGGAAATATAGACGTCGACCCGCGGTTCGTTGACCCGGCCACGGGTGATTTCCGACTCCGGGCGGACTCACCGTGCCGAGATGTGGGACACAACGTTGACCTCCCCGACCGCGTTGCAAACGCCGATCTTGATCTCCAGCCACGTGTGGTCGGGGCCTCGATTGATCTGGGTGCACTCGAACAGCAAGGGCAATGACCTGAGATCCGGCAGTATTTGTTCGGCGATGGCGTCGACGTGATGGTAGCGCGATCAGACCTCGCGCAGTTGGTGGCCCATCTTGGCTTTTTTGGTGGCGAGGTAGTGACGGTTGTGCTCGTTGGGCTCGATTTCGATGGGGATTTGCTCGACGAGTTCCAGTCCGTAGACCTCGAGGCGGTTGACCTTCTTGGGGTTGTTGGTCAGCACGCGCAGTCGCCGCACGCCCAGGTCTCTTAAGATGTGGGCCCCGACGCCGTAGTCGCGGCGATCGACGGGAAGCCCGAGCTTTTCGTTGGCTTCGACCGTGTCGAGCCCCTCGTCCTGCAGTTGATAGGCTTTGATCTTGTTGTGCAGACCGATTCCGCGCCCCTCCTGGCGGAGATAGAGCACGACGCCTTTCCCTTCTCTCTGTACCAGTTCCATGGAGGTGTCGAGCTGCGCGGGGCAGTCGCAGCGGAGGGAGTGGAACACGTGGCCGGTCATACATTCCGATTCCACGCGAACCAGGACCGGCTCCTCGTGAACGATCGACCTGCCCTTCGCATCAAGCTCGCCGATTCCGCCGCAGCAAAGTGCCAGGTGTGGTTCCGGATCGATCGGGCAATGGTAGGCGATGAGCGTGAACTCGCCGAACTTCGTCGGCAGCTTCGTGGCTGCGCCGCGCTGCACGAACGTCTCCCGCTGCATCCGGTAATCGATGACGTCGGCGACGGTGTACATGCGGATGCCGTGCTTTTTGGCGAAGCGCGTCAGGTCGGGGACGCGTGCCATCGTTCCGTCATCGTTCATGATCTCGATGATCGTCGCCACGGGGCGCAACCCCGCGAGTCGGCAGAGGTCGACGGAGCCTTCGGTTTGCCCCGCCCGCACGAGCACGCCGCCGTCTCTGGCCATCAACGGATTGACGTGGCCCGGCCGGGCCAGGTCCGAAGGGCGCGTGTCGGGCGCGCAGGCGACCTCGATGGTCCGCGCTCGATCCGCGGCCGAGACCCCGGTCGACACGCCGAACCGGCTGTGGGCGTCGACGGTGATCGTGAATGCGGTGCCGAACTTGGTCGTGTTGTCCGCGGTCTGAAGCGACAGGTTCAACGTTTCGCACCGCTCGCGTGACATCGGCAGGCAGAGGACGCCGCGACCGTGCTTGAGCATGAAGTTGACGGCTTCGGGCGTGACGAACTGGGCGGCGATGACCAGGTCGCCCTCGTTTTCGCGAGCCTCGTCGTCGACCAGAATGATGAACCGGCCGGCCTTGAGATCCTCGAAGGCCTGCTCGATCGGTGAAAACGGCGCTGTGCTCATCTGAACCCGGTCCTGTCGGCCGACGTCGCCCGGTATTGCGGAGTTCGTGGTCATGCTTGCCTCGCTTCGCTTGGCGTGGTCAGCGCCCGGTTGCGACCCGCACCGAGCAACGACCCGGCACGAGGCCAAACGGTGCAAGATGAATGCCACGGGCTCGTCGGCTCGCCTGCATTGTACCGGTGAGACGGCGTTTTTGCGAATGGTCGCGCGGCTGCGACCGAATCGGGGCGTCGGGTGCTCACCGGCCGAGCGGTTTGTCGGCGGTCTGGGTCACGGGCGGAGGCGGGTCGGCCTGCATCGCGGCGTCCGCAAAACGGACAACGGATGCGTAGGAGGTCGGGTTCTCGAGGCGATCGAAGGTGCCGTCGGGCCGGAGCCAGACAATGGCGGGGAGCTTGAGGCGCCCGAAGCGTGTGTCGACGTGTGCCCCCCATGGGTTCCACACGGCGATTCGGCAGTGCACGAGATCGGCGACGCGGGTGTAGGCCTCGCGCCGCGTGAGGAAGCCTTCGAGGTTGCCCCAGTCGGACCGAAGCGGCCGGTGGTACACCACGAGTACGGGCTTGCCTTGGCGCGTGCCTGCGGCCTCCGCCTTGGCCAGCGTGTCCAGCCAGCGGTATTCGGGCTTGCGGGGGAGATAGGGGTCGATCCTCGGCGTTGCTCCGGGTGGTTGGGCGCGTGCCAGGAACGTTTCGACGTCGGCGGGTGACCTCAGCCCGGTTTGCGCGTGATACGTGCCGTCGCGATGGAGGACGATGAGCGCGGGTGCCCGGTCGACGCCGAACTGGGCGACGTACCGCCGGTGCGGTTCGTAGGACCTGAAGAGCCGGCAGCGGACGTGGTCTTCGGTCCAGCGCTTGACGGCCGGGGTGCTCAGCGCCCTTTTGAGCGAACGGTCCACCTTGCCGTCGTGGTGCTCGTAGTGGATGAGGAGCGGGCGATCGGTTTGGGCGACCCGTTGCTCCGCGACTTGATAGTCCGCCACCCATCCGCCGCCGACCCAGTGATGGAGCGAGCCGGTGCAGCCGGCGCCGAGGGAGAGAGCCATCATGATGACACTTAGCGATCCCGTTTGCATGTTCTGCTTCATGGGGCGATCAACCGTCGATCTCAGATGCCGAGCCGGCTTGCGGCGCTTTGCCGGCCAGCGGGTCCAGGTACGTACCATACGCCGGGGAGATCTTCGTCCGACCGGCGGGCGGAGTGTATGAGAGGGCGTCTGTTTCGGCAACGGGCGGCTGCACGGCTGGAACGGCCGGGACGGTTGGTGCGGGGGCTGTCGTCGCCGTTCGTGGCGACTTCGTCGAAATGTGATCCATCCGATCGGCAGGATTCCGCGCGGTGCGGTCTTGCGTCCCCTCTGATCGAGCCGAATCTCGCTTTGTGTGGTGCTGAACGCCGGCCGTCAGGGGTCTCCGGTTTGGCTTGCCGAAGTTGGGTCTGTTTGGGTCTGCTTTTCGGCGGCGCCGTCGTTTTTGATGGCGCCCGTGCGGTTTTTTGGCTCTGCTCGAGATACTTTTTTGTTGCATGCTTCCGCTCTTTTCCCCGCGACGGGGACCTCTGCACCGCCGCAGCGGCGCGGGCGTTCATGTGTAGAACGTGCCCGGTGATCGCTGGAATCGCCTCGTGCGTAGCGCGCGAGGCGAGACGCCTGAGACCGGAACATGTCGCCGAGGCCGGGGAGGCAAGACGCGGGGTTCGCATCGCACATCGCGAGGTGTGGAGACTGACTCGAAGGAAAGAGAGGAAGTCCTGTGCTCCAGAAATCCAGAATGTCCCTCTTTTTGTGCCCCTCTTCCTTTTCAGAATCGTAGGAACAGCCAGCAGTTCCGTTCCACCGCACACCCGAGCAACCCGCTCCGCCTGGGTGGGTCTGGTGTGATTGGATTTAATTGATAAGGCTCTTTCTCCGCATGAAAGTGCCCGATGGTGTCCCGCCGCGGCGATCAAAAGTAAGCCTGACCCCCTTTCCAAACTCGTCCACCGACTCGCGACGCGTCAGCCGGAGCAATCGCGGTACCGAACAGAATTGATGGTGTCCCCCGATTTTAGATTGGCGACGTGCCCTTCGTGGCGGCGCACAGATTCAGTAGGTTCGTACCGGTTAGGTTCCGGCGACCTCGGTGTGCCGGTTCGACGGAGCATCCATTTCCGATTGAGAGCCTGGACAACATTGCACGAGCATGAGACACTGTGGCTTGATTGCCCTTGACGCAGACGTGGGAACCATGGCTCGTGGTTCCAGGGACACCGATCATGTGCAAGGACGACGCCGGCCGACCAGGAGCAGACTCGCGGCACCGGGAAGGCGTACCGCGCGCGGATTTGCCAGAGCGCACGCCTACCCTGACCAATCCGATCGTTGATGCTCCGGTAGGCGGTCCCCGGAGGATCGGGCAGTTCAGCATCCGGCGGCGGATCAGTGCGGGTGGCATGGGTACGGTCTACGAGGCCGTTCAAGAACACCCGCGACGGACGGTGGCTGTCAAGGTTCTGAAACACGGGATCGCATCGCGGGCGGCGATTCGGCGCTTCGAGTACGAATCACAGACCCTGGCCCGCTTGCACCACCCAGGTATCGCTCAGGTGTTCGAGGCGGGGATGTACGAGGATCCGGCCGCGCCTGGGGAGTGTGTTCCGTACTTTGCGATGGAATACATTCCGAACGCGAGGCCGATCACGCGGTTCGCAGCGGAACGAAAACTGTCGGTACGCAGTCGCCTGGAGCTGCTTACGCATGTCTGTGACGCGGTTCATCACGGTCATCAGCGTGGAATCGTGCATCGCGATCTCAAGCCGGGCAACATTCTCGTGGACGCAAACGGTGATGTGAAGATCATCGACTTTGGCGTGGCGCGGGGGACCGATTCCGACATGGCAATCACGACGGAGCAGACAGATATCGGCCAGCTCATTGGCACGCTCCAGTATATGAGCCCGGAGCAGTGCAGTGCCGATCCACACGACATTGATACGCGAAGCGACGTATACTCGCTGGGGGTGGTCGCGTATCAGCTTCTGTCGGGCGTACTTCCGTACGATGTGATGACGACGCCGGCGCTTGCTCCACACACGATCCGGGTCGAGCAGCCCAGACGCCTGGGGGAGGTCGACCCGGCGCTGAAAGGCGATCTGGAGACGATCGTGGCCAAGGCGCTGGAGAAGGACCGGGCGCGTCGCTACCAATCCGCGTACGAGATGGCTGCGGATATCCGGCGGTTTCTGGCGCACAAGCCGATCGTTGCCCGGCCGCCCAGCGCCCTTTATTTGTTTCGCCTTTTCGCCCGGCGCAACAAGGCCGCCGTCGGGGCGGTCGCGGTCGTACTCCTCGTTCTTGTAGCGGCAGTTATCTTCAGTACGGTGCAGTGGAGGCGGACATCGCAGGCTGAGCGGTCGGCGGTCTTAGAGGCCGGAACCGCGAAGGCCATTCTGGATTTCATGAACGACGATCTATTCGCCTCAGTGGCGCCGGGGGAGCGGGGGCCGAACGTAACCATGCGTGAAGTGCTGGACGCCGCTTCTGATCGCATCGGTGATAGGTTTGACGACAAACCGCTGGTGGAGGCCTCGATCCGGTTGACGCTCGCGGACACTTACTGGCGATTAGGCGAGTACGCGGCCGCCACGCCGCATGCCGAGAGAGCGCTAGCTCTGCGTCGGGCTGAGTACGGCGATGCACATGAAAAGACGTTGGAAGCGTCCAATACATTGGCGGTGTTATACAAGTACCAAGGTCGATACGACGATGCGAGGGCATTGTATGAGCGCACGCTGGCGCAGTGCCGCGAGGTCCTGGGCGACGAGAACGAGCTCACACTTAATGCGATGGGGAACCTCGCCGTGCTACTGCGCGGTCTCGGGGAACTGGATGAAGCGGAGAAGCTGCACCGCGAGGTCCTGGCGGTGCGTCAACGCCTACTGGGGCCCGAAGATCCCAAGGTTCTGATGTCCATGGCGAATCTCGTCAGCGTCCTTCGCGAAACAAAGAACCTCGACGAGGCTGAGCAGCTCGGACGGCGAGTATTGGCGCTGCGCCGCCGGATCCTCCCGAAGAACCACCCCGACACTCTGCAAGCGATGTACATTCTTGCCGCGATTCTCCTGGACCGTGGAAATCTGGGGGAGTCCGAACGATTACACCGAGAGACCCTTGCGGCGGCGCGGGACGTGTTCGGGGAACGACATCCCCGGATCGCTCAAATACAGACCGAGATTGGTGCACTGTTGGTCCGGAAGGGCGACCACACCGCGGCCGAGGCGGCGTTCCGCGAAGCCACAGCCATTTCGAGTGATTCTCTAGGCAGCGACCACTGGCGAACCGGTAACGTGCGCAGTCACCTGGGCGAGTGTCTGACCAAGCTCGAACGATACGCCGAGGCTGAGCAGGAGCTGCTCGAGGCCGACCGCGTGCTGAAAGCCGCCCTGCGACCCTCACATCGGCGAACGATACGCAATGCCGATCGTCTGGTGGCACTCTACGAGGCGTGGGGCCGCCCGGAGAACGCGAGAAAATGGCGGCGCGCAGATTCCTCACGTACGGAAACCCTGAAGACGGGTGAGAGCGGAACGCCCTAGCGCGCGGGGCAGCCGATCCGGTGGACAAGCATGACCTCAACGGTCAGGCCAATCGGGGTCCTCAATCGTCTTGATCAGCCAGCCCACCACATTGGCCGTCGCCTCGGTATCGCCGTTGGGGGGCGAGTTCCCGCCGGTCAAGAGCCAGGTGATGATCTCTTCGGGCATCATGCCCTTGAGGTCGTAGCGTTTCCTGCACCGCTGCGCGACCCACGTCCCAAGCCGGTCTTCGTACTCGTAGTTGTACGTCCCACTCAGTCTCGTTGACGGAGGAAGGTGGGGTCCCGTCCCGACATTCGGGATGTTGCTTTGTTGAGTCATGCGTTCAGGATATCGATGACTGGCTGGTGTCGCAACGAAAAAACCGAGATTTCCATTCGATCTTCTTGTTGGGAACGAAGTAGGCGCGGGGACGCGGGTGACGGAAGGCCGGCGCTTCACTGCAACCGGAATACTGCGGGGGCAACCCGCCTGCAATGTCGGCGGTCAGTTGGCCCGATAATTCGCTCGCGCATGGGTCGATCGCCGGGGCGGTCCGATAACAACGACCGTAATGCCGCGCTGATGACATGGAGTTGAGCAAC
>JASFUW010000245.1:0-7682 GCA_050050135.1 Phycisphaerae bacterium | reverse complement strand
CCCCAACCGACCTCGTCAGGCCCCCCCGTTGTACGGTTCCCTAAGGCCCAGCCGCCTCCCGGGCTTTACCCCGGAAGGCAGCCCCTACGGAGGCGGAATCTGGCTGCCGCCCTCGGGTAAGCGGCATCGCCAGGTAACTCACGATAAGCTGTTTGGGCAACGTCCGTGCCACACCGTGACTTCCCTCCGTAAAGGTCGAAAACCCGCTTTTCCGCCCCAAAAACGCCGATATTTGTGCCGCCACAGGCTGAGACTCGCCCCGAATTGGGTAATACTCCCCCGCGTTCCCCACCCCAACCCGAAGCCCGCTGCCCAGTCCGAATCGCGATTCGGGCGAGCCGGGCGAGCAATCATGATCAGAGCCGCGACAGTGATGGAGCGGTCAAAACCAGTACCGCAATCCCCGCGCGCCGGGAGCGCAGTCAGCTACCCCGATCCAAACGCGCATGGCACACGGGCTCAGCCCGGTCCAGAATGCGATTCCCGGGGCGCTGTGAGCCACGACGAGGAAACATGCGGGATTCCGACCGTAGAGAGCGGGACGAAACGCCGTGCGACTGCCCTGCGGGCACGGGACTCGTCCGGCGTTTACGTTTGAGCGACCGATCGCCGATCAGGTTGTTCTCGTGGATCGGCGTGCCGCTTGACAGGCATACGCCGGGTACCGCGGGAAGCGGAATAATGCCCCCTCGCGAGGGAAAAAAGCGCGAAAAGAAGGAGAGAAAAGCCGCAGAACGAAGGGCGAATCCAGAGCTAATGCCGTGTTCTTGGCACGTGTAGGGCGGGTTTCACCCGCCGGCGGGCGGAGCCCGCCCTACACGAAACGCGGAAGGTTGACAGCTTTCACCTCGCGCCACCGCTTACGCGGTCACGCTTCGCTAAGGGCTTCGGCCGCGGCGCCCGGTCGATGTTGACCGCCCTCGGCGGTGGCAGCGTCGGGCGTTTTCTCGTTCGCGCCTTACGGGTTTGCATCCGAAGACAGAATTAGCGCCAGAATGTGCTCCCGATCACGGACATATAGCGTTTTGCCGGCGAGCGTGGGGACGGTCCAGGAGACGGGTTCGGTGACCGTTGCCGAGCTGAGCACGTCCAGCCCTTCGGGCGAGACCTTCGCGATCGAGAGCTTTCCATCCCGATCGAGGAAAATGAGCTTGCCGTCCGCGTACAGGCACTGAGCCATGTGATACCCACGCTTCCGCCAGGCGATGTCGCCCGTCTTCCAGTTGAAGGCGGTGAGGAACGAGACGTCGTGGCCGCCCACCGAGCCGTAGATGAAGTCGCCGAGGCGGATCGAGGTCCAGCACGAACCGCGCAGCTTGGCGTTGAACCACTTCTGCTTCGCGTGGAACGTCTCGCTCGAATGGGTGATCTCGAGGACGCGTCCGCCGCCGCTGTTGAACTGACTTTGGACCCACAGGTGTTTGTCGTCGCAGCGGATGACGGGTGTCAGGTGGTTGCCGTTGGCGAATTCGATGGGGGATTTCCAGAGCGTCTTCCCCGTCGACGGATCGAGCCCGACCACGCCCTCCGGCTCGAAATAGACGTACTGGTCGCGGCCGCCGAGCTTGACGACGGCGGGTGCGGCGTAGCTGATGTTGCCCGGGCCGGCCTTCCAAACGATCGATCCGTTGTCCGGGTTGAACGCCACCACGCTGTGTTCGTCGCCGCCGACTTGGACGATGATGTGGTTCTTGTAGCGCAAGGGGATGCCCGAGTAACCGTACTCCTCGACGCGCTTCTGCCTGCCGAACTCTGACGGCAGGTTGTGCTCCCAAAGTAGTTTTCCCGTCGCCACGTCCAGGCAGCGCACGCGGGCGTCGACGCTGATGGCGATGAGTCGGTCGTCGACGATCAGCGGCGTCGAGTTGGGCCCGGTTCCGAAGTTCTCGGTCATGTCGGCAAACAGCGTGCGGAGGTAGCGGTGCTCCCACTTCGTTCCGCCCGTTCGGGCGTCCAGCGCGGTGACGACGCCGGTGTCGCCATCGCGGCAGACGGTGAAGAGTTCTCCGGCCTTGTAGAGGATCGCGGAGTAGCCGTCTCCGAGCGGACGTTTCCAGAGCTGCTTCGGGCCTGCGGCAGGCCAGGTGTCGGCGAGACCCTGAACGTCAACGGTGAAGTCGCCGTTGGGCCCGCCCCATTGGAGCCAATCCTCTGCGTACGTGGGTGCTGCCATAATCGCGACACCGAGCAGGATCAGGCGCGCGAGTAGACGGCGGCCGACGCCCACGACCGTTCTGCGCGTGGGTCTGTGTTCGCGTTCTTCAGGAGCGGCGTGCGGGGGGGAGGCGATCAGGCTCATCGGAAACTCCTAACGAGATCGAGAACCTCGGCGGCACGCTGGCGTCCGGCGCTGCGCGCTCACCAACCGACGAGGTTCGTCTCTACTACAACCGTAGGAGGAAGCGTGCCGAACCTGTGTAGGATACGCCACGGCGACTTGCCCGTGCGACCGGCCGGCGACAACTTCGGACAACGGTGGCGCGCTACGCCGGGCCTCCAAAGAGCGAGCGCCCCGGGTGTTCTTACAAGGGGCACCTATGCGCGCTCGACCGCGGCCCGGCGCCGCACAAAAGGGGACGAGAAAAGAAAAACAGAAAAAAAAGATGCAAAACGAAGCCAATTTTTCCGCACTGGCGCTATCGAAAACGCGGGTCGCGGTGGGTTCGTCCCGCGTCGCACCCGGTGAAAAAACGTCGGCACCGGGTGCACGACAGCGCGTGGTGTTTTCGGGAGACCGCGGCTAGAATCCCGTCCTGGTCGTGGGGATAAGAGAGGATCGACGGAGGAGACAGAGGTTACACGTCCGAACGCGCGCGGCGCTGCGACACGGCGGTCGCCGACGATTCTGAGCCTAGCGGATGTGTTCGTCCACCCGACGCCGCACGGGACACGCGCCGTCGGACCGTGGACGTAAGGGAGGGAGAGCATCATGTCAGGGAGCTTGAATCCGAACTGGACACGGGCCGTGCCCGCGCTCGTGATCGTGGCGTTCTTGATGGCCGGGTACAGCACGCCGGTCGCGGGCGCGCCGCCGATGCCCAAGATCGCCGCCTGGGTCGAGGTGAACAGCAGAAGCAACACGGCGATCGAGAACGCAACCAACGGCATCCGGGCGTGGGGGCAGAGTGGGGCGGTCGACGCCGTGATCATCTCGACAGTCCCCGGAAGCGAATCACTGTTTACGCTCTTTTACGCGGTTTGCGCGGAGGCGGGTGTCACCCTGGTTCCCGGGATCAAGACGGAACGGGCCATGCCGCTGGTCACGGGTCGCGATGGGAAGGTCTACCGCAAGCTGGACGACTACCGCGCGTGGACGACCATCAGCTATGCCGTGGCTTTGGCATCGAACAACGCGCAGTCTTCCGTCGTTCTTCTGGAAAACGAGACCGCAACCAAGGGACATACCTTGGGCCAGATCGAGTTCGACCCTGCCCAATGGAGCAAAGCCATCCGCCAGCTTCCGCAAGGCGTTCAGGTCCTGTGGTACCCCACGGTGACCTCGTCTGAACCGGATCGACGTCTGCGGCAGTTGGAATTGTTGTGGTACGTCATGGCCGAGCACCCCGACGTCCTGCTCGTGGACAATTCGATTGATCGTGAGGGAAGCTATCTGAGTACGCACGGACAAACCAACCTCGGGTACCTCGAAGCGCTCAACGCTTCCTTCTACCCCGACTCCGCGCGCCCCCTCTATAGGATGCTCTATTGCTACGGGCCGGACTCCCGCTGGTGGCAGGACGACGCGATCGTGCCGCTGATCGTCGGCCCCGCAGGCGAGGAAAACTGGGTGATCCTGTACCCGGGGGCCGAGCGCTGGCGTAAAGCGGCCGAGCAGATCGGCTGGTTGCTATGGATCGCGACAGCCGGCAGCGGCGACGGCGGAACCTGATGCCCGGCTGCTTGTGGTGAAATGGGTGGCATCCCGACGCGCCGGCGCTGGGGGGACATCCACGCGGGCTGAAAGCCCGCGGCTCAGGTGTCGATGATGGTTGGACGATCCGGGACGCAAGGCAACAGGGGTCGCGTCGCCGCGTACGCGCGTTCTGCATCGTGCTCGTCCTGCCCGTGACTCTCGGCTCGCCGTCTCGCATCCCTTGTGCGACGTTGCTTACGGACAGTGGTTTTGCGGGCCGGGCAGTGTCGGAGGCGCGGCACGAAACGCGTCGACCACCGAGGCGATGTCCACGAAGTCCACGGCCCGGTCCGGAGGGGATAGGGTCGTGGTGTTGTTGATCACGTCGGCCCGGGCCTTTTGGATGGCTGCGTCCGCGTTCTTGAACTTCTCGACAACGGCGGAGATGTCGATGAAGTCGATGACACCCTGCGGCGCGGTACACGGCACGACGCCGCAGTCACCGACGACGTCGCCCAACGCACTCGTGTGGATCGTGAGCGGGTCGGAGTAGGATGACTCGTCGGCCGTATTGCAGCCCTCCGGAATAGCCGGTGCCACATAGGTGGCACCCGCCACGATGCCCGCATGGAATATATGGACGACCTCGTATTGCGTCCAATCCGTGTACAGTGGCGTGTCGGTGCAGGTAAGCGTCGCGCCCCGGAAGGTCGGCGGCGGGGCCTGGCCGTTGCTGCTCGAGGATTCCGAAATTTCGCCGGGCTGCGTGACCCACCAGGTGTCGCCGTTGTACGCCTCGTGCTGCGACGGCAACGCCTCGAACTTGATCCGGAGCGCTTCGTTCTGTCCGGAGCCGGCGGGGGAGAGCGACAAATACCGGTTCCGTGTGCCGAACCCGAGGTCGGGGACGCGCGCATCCAGGGTCGGTGCGACATTGGGCGGGCACTCGTCGCGTTCATCAGGGACGCCGTTTTCGTTTTCGTCGAGCGAGGTGCCGTCGGCGAGGTCGCATTCGTCGGGTACACCGTTGAGGTTGCAGTCGGGCTCGCACTCGTCGGGTATGCCGTCTGCGGCGCAATCCTCACTTGTGCCGTTGAGTATGTCGCAACTGTCGGCGACACCGGTATCGTTGCAGTCCGGTTCGCACTCGTCGGGTATTCCGTTTCCGGTGCAGTCTTCGCTGGCTCCGGCGTCGATGTCGCAGCTATCGGCGACGGCGTTGTTGTTGCAGTCCGGTTCACATTCGTCGGGTATCCCGTTTCCCGTGCAGTCCTCGCCGGTCTGGGCGGCTATGTCACATTCGTCGGGGACGTCGTTTGCGTTACAGTCGTTGCTGACGGCGTCGAATATGTCGCACGCGTCGAGGACGCCGTTGGCGTTGCAGTCGGTCGGCGGTGCCACGAGCTGTTCATCGATGGTCAGGTGCTGGCCGACGGTGACACCGGTCAACACCTGGACGATCGAGGAGCCGTCGGAACCGGGCCAATCGACACGAACGTCGACGGTTGCCCGCCCGGGCAGCCCGAACTCGACCTCGACGGTGTCCTGCGACTTGAACCCGCCCTGCGCTTCGACTTGGCGCATGGCGATGAAGTGGTCCGGGTCGCAGACGGAGCCGGCGTCGAACACGGACACCCTCGCGGCGATTCCGTCTCGGTTCGAGAAGCCCGAACCCAGGTCGTGACGATGCCCGACGAGCTTGATGATCAGATGGTCGCCGTCGTCTTCCTGGTTTATGTAGAGGTAGTTGTCGGGCGGGGAATGCTCGTTTCCTGCGGCAAGGTCCAGATCGCCGTCCAGGTCGTAATCCGCCCAGACGACGGTATCGGTACTGCCGATGTTGAAGGCATCGAACTCGACGAATGTGGCGTCGCCCTGGTTTGCGTACAGGTGGTTCTGCTCGTCGTTGAAGAAGTCGCCGTTGCCGACCGCGACGTCGAGGTCCGAATCATTGTCGAAGTCGCCGAGCGACAGGGTATTGGTATCGCGCGAGCCGAAGGCGTCGTGTTGCGTGAAGGTTCCGTCGCGGTTGTTGAGGTACAGGTAGTTCTGTCCGGCGTCCCAGTTGCCGACGACAAGGTCGAGCCAGCCGTCGTTGTCCATGTCGCCCCAGGCCATGGCGGTGGCGTCGCCAAGGCCGAAGGCTTCGTGCTCGACGAACGCGCCACCGTCGTTGACGTAGAAGAAGTTCTGGGCGGCGGACTGGAACCCGCCGTCGCCGACGGCCATATCGAGATCGCCGTCGTTGTCGAAGTCGCCCCATGCCATGGTGACGGCGCTTCCCGAACCGAACTCGGGTTCGGCGGTGAAGGAGCCGTCGCCGTTGTTTATGTACAAGTAGTTTTGCTCTTCGGTGCTGGGGATTCCGTTTCCGACGGCGAGGTCGAGGTCGCCGTCCTTGTCGTAGTCGGCCCAGGTCGAGGCGTATCGACACATCGGGGACTTTGTACCGCGGGGGGACGATGCGTTCTATCGATGGATGGCCACGATCGCGGTCCGCCGCCTGCGCAATGCAATCAAGCAGAAGCGAGCCTTGAAGCGTGGCGGCGGCCGTGACGGAATTACCGCGCTGCCGGGTGACCTGGAGCGGTCGGCGCAAATGCTGCTCGATCTGATGGTGAGCAGTGCGAAGACGCCGAGCCGCTCTGCGGCGTCGCACGAGGCGGTGGAGGCGATGCGGGCGGCGGTCGCTGAGCTTCCGGCGGATTACCGGCGGGCTGTGCAGCTCGTTTATATCGAGGGAAAGTCGGTGGCGGCGGCGATCCATTTTACGATAGGGCACACGTATGACACGTTGTGGAGGCAGGCAGCCGCGGCGGACGAATTGCGCAAGGCGCGCGACCTTTACGAGCAAGCGTACGGGCCCGAGCATCCGGAGACGCTGAAGTGTATGGTCCTTTTGGGGATGGTGCTGGGCGAGCTGAGGCTGCCCGAGGCCGTCGAGGTTCAACGACAGGCGTTGGAGACGCGTCGCAAGATCTACGGGGACGAACACGCGTTGGTCGCGGAGAGCCTGGCGGAGTATGCATACACGCTCTGGATTGCGGCTGTCCCGAGGCGGTGGGGGGAGGCGGAACGGTACTATCAGGAAGCGTTGGACATGTACCGCCGGACGCTGGGGCCCGAGCATCGCGACGTTGCGCGGCAGATGTTCGCCTGTGGGGCGATGTACCTGACGCAGGGGCGAATGCGCGAGGCGGAAGGCATGCTTCGCGAGTCGCTGGAGATATCGCAGAGGTTGCTATCGGGGGAGCACCAGTTCGTCGCGGAGTGCAGGTTGGCGTACGTCGATATCCTGGAGCACAAGGGGCGGTATGAAGAGGCGGAGGGTCTGCTGCGGGAGTTGATCGCTATCTGGCCCGGGCGGTTCGGGACGGTGTGGCGCCCCGTGATGCTGCGTCGGATGGGGTCACTCCAGCTTGCCAAAGGTGACATAGTCGAGGCACACAAGTGGTATGATCGATCGGTTGTGGAAGCGTGCGGGCACCTGGCCGAAGCACACCCGCGGCACGCCGAGCGTTTGCGGAGCCTCGCGGAAGGCTTTCAGCGCGATGCCGATCGGCGTCAGTCGCGAGATTATCGCGCACCGTTGATCGCGATCGGTGAACTGACGAATCAACCTATCCAGACCGTGGATGCCCTGCGAGGCTTTGCCGGCTTGTAGACACGTCTGGGGAGGCACGCGGAAGCGGAGGCCCTGCTGCGCCAGGCGGTGGGCATTCTCGAGGTGGCGTGCCCGACACGCAAGGCGAAACTTGCAGTGACGAAAGCCGCGTTGGCTCGCTCGTTGATGAAGCAAGCTCGCCATGTAGAGGCGGAGCCGTTCCTT
>JASFUW010000244.1:0-7733 GCA_050050135.1 Phycisphaerae bacterium | reverse complement strand
GCCTCCCAGTTTCCTCAAGATCTGCTGGAGCAGCTCCTGCGTGCCATCCTGCTGCTTGGCCCCACTACGCCTCGACCCGAATTCGACCACATCGTGCATTGCCTCCGGGATCAGCGCGGCGTAGTGCTTCCGGCAAATGTCGGGCGAGTTGCCCATGAGCGTAGCGATCTTGTAGAGCGATTCACCCTTTTGGGCTAGATGGCTGCCGAACGTGTGCCGAAAATCCAGACACGCCCACGGCAGGCCGGCGGCCTTGTTGATCGCCTTCAGATCATGCGAGAAGTTGTCCGGGTGCCAACGCTGGCCCTTCGGAGACGGAAAGAACCAAGTTGGAGACTCCGGTGCACGGTATGCGTGGAGCGCCTCGAGAAGATCGTCGCTGATGGGCACCACCCGGTTGCGCTTGGTTTTGGGTTGCCAGAATTCTCCGTCGATCGTTTTGGCCTGGACCCGTATCAGGCGGTCTTCGACACGTACGTCCTCGTGCGTCAGCCAGAGCGCCTCTTCTCGCCGCAGCCCGGCGTAGATGTAGGTGGCCACCAGTGCATGTATGACCGGGTGGGGTTCCAGAACGCTCAGCTGCTCGTCGATCTGGTCCAGCGACAGGAATCGGATCTCGGGGGCCGCTTCGCGCTGGCGTTCGACGGCGGCGGCCGGGTTCGGGTGACGCCGGTCGCGCGAACAGAAGCCGTGGTGCTTAGCGGCGTACGCGAAAAGCCGGTGCAACGTTTGCCGCATGCTGTTGGCCGTCTTGGCGGACCAGCTGTCTCGTTGAAGGCGGGCGGCGATGAACCGGTTGATCACCTCGGGTGTGATATCTTCGAGGAGCTTGGCCTTGACGTGGGCCCGGGCGTACTTGTCTGCGAATGGGCGACGCCGGCGTCTCCCGGTCGCGTCGCCCGGCACGCAGGGCCTCAGGGGTGGGCAGATGGGCCCGAAGAAAACCCGCAGGCGGCTGATGTCGTTCTTGTAGGATTTGCGGGTCCTGATGGTCTCCAGATAGGAGCAGAACGCCTCCAGGATGGCGGGGAGGGGCAGCTTGCTCGCCATCTGCAGGTCGCCGACGGCGAGCTCGTACTCGATCTTTCGCTTCTTGTCCCGGGCGATGCGCTCGTTGGTGGTCCGGAGCGACTTCTGGATCAGTCGACCGTCGACGTAGTAGGCGATCCAGTACCGCCCCTTCCTCTTGTACAGGCAAGCCACGGCAGCCTTCCTTTCTCGGCCCGGGTGGGGCCGATTTGAGGGTACCAAAGGCTGCCTCTGCTGGGCTGACGGGCCGATTACGTCCGGCTGATATTGGACAAAACATTTACATTTTGCCGCCGGCGGCCCTGAAACGAAAACAGCAGAGACGCCTAAGTGGCTGTCTCTGCTGAACTTACGTGAATAGCGGGGGCAGGACTCGAACCTGCGACCTCCGGGTTATGAGCCCGACGAGCTGCCAACTGCTCTACCCCGCAATCGGTTGTTGAACACTAGTATCGGCATCCCCCCACGTCAAGCCTCTGTCCATTGTCTTCCCCGGACATGCCGGCGAGCCGGCCAGGTCAAATCCCGCTGGCCGTTTTCCTCTCGGCTCGTCGCGCCGCCGCTCAGTCTTCCTCGCCTTCCGGAGCAACAGCCTCGATCCCCACGATCAACCGTGTGTCGTCACCCAGCATGCCGCCACCCACACCGTACGACACGCCGTAGTCCGACCGCTTTAACACAAACTCGGTCTCGATCCCGCAACGCCGTCCCCGAGGCGTGTCCGACGGGCCGGTCACACGCACGTCAACCTCGACCTTCCGTGTCACCCCTCGAATCGTCAGCTCACCGGAAACCCCGTAAACCCCGCCCGACTTCTTCTTCGCCGACTTACTGACGAACGTGGCTTTCGGGTGCTTGGCTGCATCGAAGAAGTCCGGGCTTTGCAGATGTTGGTCCAGCTTCTCATTACCCGTATCCACGCTCTCGATGGGAACCTCCAGGCTCAGCGCGATTCCCGAGCCATCCACGGCCACGTCGACATCACCGTTGATCGCCGCGAACCTGCCCCAGAACGGACCGACCCCGAGGTGTGTGACGCGGAAAAGCACCGAGGAGTGCACGGAATCCGCCGAGAGCCGCTCATATTGCGGCTTCTGCTGTTCCTCGCCTCCAGCCTTTCCGACAGCACAGAATACACAGACGACCCCCAGCGTCACGAGCTGACAAGACGATGTCATAATCCGGTACATGGATACCTCCTCCAGACGAACGGCCTGCACACGTCGAGTGCGGCTGTCGAGGCCCTCCGGCACCACAGCCCCACCCGGGCAGCCACGCACGCCTCTTGATTCTACAGTCTCTGGACCCCGGCGCCCCGAACCAAGCGTCAGTGTACCGCAACGACAGCGGAGTGCAACGAAACCATCACGTGTGTCCGTAGGGTCACACCGCAGCGTCCGGCCGCGTACGGGATTCCGTCCTCTGGCGCCCTCGAGGCGGATCGAAAAGCGCTCCGCCTACCTTGACGGCTCATCGCCGCGAACCAACGCCAACGCCTTCCCGATGTAGGCGAACATCGCACTGTCTATCCCCGTCATCTGGCCCAGGCTCGGCTCGCTCGACCACATCTTGCCCAGCGATTTCGTGATCCCCGGATCGGCCCCCGTGAACTCCTCGATGAGCGAGTTCCATTTCCTTGCAAGCTCGAGCACCGGCGGCGCGGTCGGATCGGTCCCCGAGTCCATCTGTTCCCTGACACGGGCGACCAACTCCCGCCACTCTCCCTCGACCTCACGAATCCGTTCCGGGCCGATCTGTTCGCCACGCGCCTTGAGCCGAGCCAACTGCTCTTCGTCATAGTACTTGTCGAGATGATCCAACACTTCAAGGCCCCTAATCGCTTTGAACAGTTCCTCCACGGTAACATCTGCCGTCGACGACAGGCAGCGTTCGATCGCGCAGAGCCGATCGCGCACCTGCTCGTGGCTTTCGATCTGCTCCCGAAGCCGATCAATCTGTCGTCGGATGGTCTCGCTCAGGTCCGCGCCTTGCTGACCGATCACGCCCTTGATCTTCTCGAGTGAGAAGCCCAACCCGCGAAGCGCCTTGACACGCAGCAACCGCTCGACATCGGCCGCCGTATACATTCGGTGCCCAGACGCCGTCCGGTGCGACGGCCGAAGCAGGCCGATCTCGTCGTAGTAATGAAGCGTCCGAACGGAAACTGCAGTACGCTCAACCAGTTCACCGACTTTCCAATGCCCAGCCATCGATCACTCCCTCCTCGGGCCACAACGTCGCCGAAACGCTCTGCGAGCGCCGGTTCCGGCAACCAGCCGACTGTCTCGTGCGGTCCCGCCCCCCATACGAGAGCCTACATCATCACGCAACGTGAGGATCAAGCGTCTTTTCAAGAAAAAGCCGCGATACCTTCAGCGATCGCAGCCGCGACCGAAGGATCTAATCTCCGTTCGCGGTCGGCGTCCTCGCGGGACTCGTAACATCGACCGCGCTGAACCTGCTGCTTGTCCCCGCGGGCAACGCTCTGGTTAACGACGCCGAAACGCCGGACCCAGCGGTCGGATCCCTCAAAAAGGCCCGAAACGGCGTCGGGCTGGACCGATCGAGGACCGCTGTGACAGACGGAACGTCGCGCAGTGTCGTCCTTCTCCGCCAGACCGCCGCTCGCGACGACGACGCGCGAGCAGGGGTCACGTTGCTTTCAACGAGAAACAGATGTCACACCCTGGGCCAAGAAGACGCTTGCAAGATGAGCCATAACCTATTAAAATACATTAACTTAGGCCTACACAGGGGCGTGGCCTTGCGGATCGCTCGACTTGTGAATATGCTTTCGGTTCAATGTGACCTTAACGGATCGGGGACTTATGCCTAATCTGCTGTCGGTTGAGGACGAGATCGTTGCTGCGCTGCGCCGGATCATCCGCGCCGTGGACCTGCATTCCCGTCACCTCGCCCAGGAAGTCGGGCTGACTTGGCCTCAGTTGGCCACTTTGCGGGCCGCGCAACGCTTGGGACCATGCCCCATCAGCGCCCTCGCACGCGAGGTACACCTCGGACAACCCACCCTCACCGGAATCGTCCAACGCCTCGAGCGGGCCGGCTACGTCGCCCGCGCACCGAACCAGACAGACCGGCGAAGCGTCAACGTCGTCGTCACCGACGCGGGTGAGCAACTGCTGGCCAATGCGCCATCGCTCCTCCAGGACCGGTTCCACACGGAACTTGCACGCCTCAAGGACTGGGAGCGGTTTCAAACACTCGCGTCCCTCCAGCGGATCGCGGAGATGATGGACGTCGAGACGCTGGACGCCTCGCCCCTGCTCGTCGCAGGACCCGTGGATTCCGCGACGACCGGGACCGATGTCGATTCAAATCCCTTGGAATCCAGCCACCATCTCAAAGGAAAATCAACGACCACCAGGCGTCGCACGCAACCTGCGCGTGCAGGCGCGCAGAACGCACGGAGTGTAAGTGCAAAGGAAGAGTGTAATGCCAGTACAGACACATGCAGCCAAGAGCGGTAGCCGGACGTCCGGCGCCCGCGCCAACGGGAGACTCCAGGTGGCACTGCCCGAACCGGGCTTGTCCATGACACAGGATGCGGAGTGGTGTGTCGTTCGCGTCGACAACCAGTGGCGCCAGATTCGTTTCCACGACTACGAGCAGCTCTATTCGGTCCCCGGGCTTTATGAGAAGGTCATCTACGACATCCTCGGCTGCGACTCACCACACACCGTGCGGGACCTCCTGGAAACCGAGCTGCGCCAAACAGGCACACCCCCCGACTCGCTTCGCGTTCTCGACCTCGGCGCGGGCAACGGAATGGTGGCTGAGGAACTCGCGGACTTGGGCGTACCGTCCATTGTCGGCGTTGATCTGATTAACGAAGCAGCCGCGGCGGCGCGCCGCGATCGACCGTCTCTTTACAGGGACTACTTCGTAACAGACATGACGCGCCTCAACAGGCGCGAGCAGCAGTCCCTGTCAGACCACGAATTCAACACGTTGGTGTGCGTGGCCGCCCTCGGGTTTGGCGACATACCGCCCGCAGCGTTCGCGGCGGCGTTCGACCTGATCGCCACCGGCGGCTGGATCGCTTTCACCATCAAGGAGGACTTTCTCGGCGACGAAGATCGTTCAGGATTCGCAGGGCTGATTCAATCCATCCTCGCCGACGGAACGCTCGAACTGAGACAACGAAGACGCTATCAGCATCGCCTCGCCACCAACCGCAAGCCGCTGTTCTACGAAGCGATCATCGGAGTCAAGCGGCGTGATCTGCCGACAGGCTATCGCCCGGAGTGAAAAAAGCCGGGTCGATCTCGATCGCCCCGGCAGGCTGGTCGAGCAGGCGTCAAGCGGGCTTCCAACGCCGATGACTTCCTGCTGGAGGCTCTTGACACAAGCACGAACACGTTACAGCTTGACCTTCAATAGTTCGGTCCACACACCGGAGTTGTCACCCATCTACTCACCTTTCTTCAGGTCGACCAGACCATCCGGGCCCAAGGCCCGATCTTGCGGTAACCGGAGACGATGGCGCGGCGGTTCCCGCCCCATTCACCGATTTCGTAGGCCGGCGGATCGCGATAACTCATGTTCGAACTCGGTGGGATAACCAAACGCTTCGGCACGACCGAGGCGGTTCGCGCGCTCAGCCTGGCCACCGAGCCCGGAAAGACCACCGTCCTGATCGGACCCAGCGGTTGTGGCAAGTCCACCGTCCTCCGCCTCATGATCGGCCTGATTCGACCCGACCAAGGCTCGCTGACGTTCCACGGCGACCCCCTGACGCCGGAGAGCGCCGACCTCCTGCGACGCAAGATGGGCTACGTCATACAGGACGGCGGCCTGTTCCCTCACCTGACCGCCCGTCAGAACGTCAACCTCATGGCACGCTATCTTAGGTGGGACGCGCAACGATCCGACCGGCGACTCGCCGAACTCGTCGGATTGACCCATTTCCCCGAAGAAGGGCTGGACCGATACCCACTCCAGCTCTCCGGCGGACAGCGGCAACGCGTCAGTCTCATGCGGGCCCTGATGCTCGATCCCGACGTGCTCCTCCTCGATGAACCCCTCGGCGCCCTCGACCCCATGATCCGCAGCCGCCTCCAGGTCGACCTGCGGAACATCTTCCGAACCCTCGGCAAGACCGTCGTCATGGTCACGCACGACCTCGGGGAAGCCGCGTATTTCGGCGATACCATCGTCCTGATGCGCGAAGGACGCATCGTCCAGACCGGTACGATTCGAGAGCTGCTCGACGCCCCTTCAACAACCTTCGTAACCGAGTTCATCAACGCCCAGCGCAGCCCCCTCCAGGCGGCAGAGGAGACTTTGTCATGACGACCCGACTCGCAACAATCACGGGTCTTAGTCTCCTATTCGTTCCGCACACTGCCGCGGGTGAGTCATCCACCGTCCGTGTCGGTTCAAAGGCCTTCACCGAGTCCGTGATCCTCGCCGACATGGTCGTTCATCTCGCAGCCAACGAGGGGCTCCACGCCGAACACGTCGAGGGATTGGGCGGCACACGGCTTTTGTGGGAGGCGCTCTGCGCGGGGCAGATCGATCTATACCCCGAATACACCGGCACGCTCAGCCAGGAGATCTTCGCCGGCCATGGCGTCGACGGCACGCAGGCGCTCCGCGAGAAACTCGCCGAGTTCGACCTCGAGATGACCCGCCCACTCGGTTTCAACAACACCTATGTCATCGGAATGAAGCAGCAACTCGCGGATAAGCTCGGCATCCAGTCCATCAGCGACCTGCGGAACCACGAAGACCTGACCCTGCGCTTCAGCAACGAGTTCATGAAGCGTGCCGACGGGTGGCGCGCACTGGCCCGACGGTATAACCTGCCCCATCACGATGTCCGAGGGCTCGAGCACGCCCTGGCGTATGAAGCGCTCGACAAAGGCGTGATACAGGTGACCGACCTATACGCCACGGACGCCAAAATCCGCAAGCTCCAGCTTCGAAGCCTGACGGATGGCCTCTCTCATTTTCCCGACTATCACGCGGTGTTTGTCTATCGCGCGGACCTCCTTCACCGCGCACCGCCGCTCATCGGTGCGCTGAAGTCCTTGGAAGGTCGCATAGACGAGTCCACCATGATCGACATGAACGCCCGGGTTGAGCTCGACGGCCTGAGCGAACAGCGCGTCGCGGCCGAGTTCCTCGCTCGAGCCCGCGGCATCGAATCGAAGGTCACAGAGCAGAACCTTGTCGCCGACGTCGCACGCTACACGATCGAGCATCTCGAGATGGTTGCCGTGTCGTTGGTGGCAGCCATGCTCGTCTCCATCCCCCTGGGAATCATCGCCGCCCGACGCAGCGAGCTCGCGCAACCCATCCTCGGCGTCGTCGGCGTCATACAGACCGTCCCCTCGATCGCTCTTCTGGTCTTGCTCATACGCCCCGTCGGTTACTTTTCGGATGAGCTCGGCTATCCACAGGCCGTGGTCGCCTTGTTCCTCTATTCGCTCCTGCCCATGGTCAGAAACACACACGCAGGGTTACGATCCATCCCCTCGCAGCTCGAAGAGTCCGCCGTCGCTCTGGGGCTTCCACCTTGGGTCCGCCTCTGGCGTATCGAGCTTCCGCTCGCCTCCCGCACGATCCTGGCCGGCGTCAAGACCGCAGCCGTCATCAACGTCGGCTTCGCGACGCTGGGCGGCTTCATCGGTGCAGGCGGTTTTGGGGAACCGATCTTCACGGGCATCAGATTGAATGAT
>JASFUW010000243.1:0-7751 GCA_050050135.1 Phycisphaerae bacterium | reverse complement strand
TAGAGACAGGACACTAGCAGGGACGGGCACGAGCCTGACTGACTCGATGCAACTTGCGCATGACTGGGTGGTTCACGGGTTTGCGGATCTAACCGATGGACGAATCCAAAGGGAACGGTGGGAGCGAGAGTCATGACGTCGACGGCATTCTATCAGGATACTCATTGCGTCCCGCTGCAGGCAAATCAAGAGACGGCAGCACTTTCTTCTTCTGCCATGGTGGCGATCCGTGAGACGCAACCGAAATGGCTGCGCGACAGCCTGCGGAAACTGCAGGAATTGGCAACGCTCCAGGAGAACTGGGATAGCTACGGCGCGTCCCCGGTGAATGCAAACTCGGTTGTTCGAGCCCAAGAGCTTGTATGCTATCTAGCGAGGTTTGTGGGAGTTGACGAGCCCGCTGTCGGCGCAACGCCTGAGGGGCATGTCGGTTTCTCCTGGGACGAAGGGGCGTGGAGCCTTGACGCGGAGGTTCTGCCAAACGGACGTATCGCGTACGTGTACCTTGACGAACGGGACTCTGCGAATGATCGAGAGACGACAACGCGTCGCTGGGCGGATCTTCTTGCACTATTGACCCAGTTGCCCGAGTCGACGTAACAGATACCTCTCGGTGTCCACGTGCGTAGTCAGCATCCACTCAACGATGATGAGATAATCCTGAAGCGCATATCACCCAGGAAGGACAACATCAAGCCGAAGGGTGGCTCGGGCTTCCGCGCGACGAGCTGGGCCATTCAGCCGCGTCCGGGGGAGGAACACTCGTCGTGGAGCCAGCAGAGCATTACACCTGCCAAACAGCTTCTCGAAATCGAGGCCGCCAAGGGCCAAAACATGTCCGACTGGTCGGTCGACTCTCTGACCATCGGCGCCGTTCGGGCTCTCGAACTCGACGTAGTGCAGGCACCGACACAAGAAGATCCTGGACATTGCCTTATCGTTCCTACCGGCGAGCAACCGTTCACGCCCAAGATCTGGAGCAAGCTCGCCAAGAAGACAAGCATCATCTACACCGCGCCAGAGGCGCTCTAAGCTGCCTTGCGCGAGTCCTCTGGCGATGCCCCTACTCACACGCCGGGGGGAGGTCGAAGGGGTAGCCGTTGCTTAAGAACGCGTCGACGGCGTAGGAGATGTCGGTGAAGTCGATGACGCCGTCGGGCACCTCGCTCGCGAGGTCGGTGCGCACCTTGCTCGGAGCCGAGGGCTCGTTGCGGAATTTATCGGCGACGGCGCCGATGTCGATGAAGTCGGTGGTGCCGTTGGGTGCCGGCCAATCGTTGCCGTCCCACGCGCTGGTAACGTCACCCCATGACACCGAGGTGGCCGTGGGCAACGCGACCGAGTAGCTCTCCTCGAACGTCGGCAGACAGAACTGCGGGATGCTCTGCACGGCGTACTGCAAACCCGGGATAACCGCTTGGCCGAAGACTTGCACGGCGACGGGCACACCCCAATCCCAGTAGTACGGCGTGCAACCCAGGTTCGCTCCAAGGAACGTCGGTGGCGGCGTGTTGTCGTTCGAGCCGGCTGATTCCGTGATCGGGCGAGGCTCGCCGACCCAGTAGGACCGGCCGATCATCGCTTCGAAGCCCTCGGGCGCACCGGTGACAACGACGCGCAGGGCGGTTACCTCCCCGATGTTCCCGGGCGTGATCGAGAGGTAGCGGTTTGCCGCGACGCCGGCGGCGACGGGCGCGGCGAGGACGACATCGGGGCACTCGCACTCGTCGGGTATGTCGTTGCCGTTGGTGTCGGCGCTGGAGCCTTCCGCAATATCGCACGAATCACCGTAGCCGTTTTCGTTGCAGTCGGTCTCGCACTCGTCGGGGACACCGTTGAAATCGCAGTCGAAGGCGACGTCGTACCAGATGTCGCACTGGTCAGGCGTGCCGTTTCCGTTGCAGTCGGGCTCGCACTCGTCGGGGATGCCGTTGTCGAGGCAGTCCGCGCTCGTGCCATCGGCCACGTCGCACTCATCGGGCCGGCCGTTGTTGTTGCAGTCCGGCGTTGCGCCTTCGCAGGCGTCTTCGACCCAGTTGTCGTTGCAGTCAGACGAGACCGTAGGGTCGAACACCAAGGCACCGCCCTCCCCACCTTCGCTCGCCAGGGGCGAACCGACCGCAATCAAGGTACCGTTGGAACTCACGGACGTGGCGAAGTCGCGCAACGAGGAGTCCGCAACGTTCGTCAGCAGCCTCTGTTCGACCCATTCGGTTCCCTCGTACGTAAATAACGAGATCGCGGGAGCCGCCTGGCTGGGGATGCCGGGAACGCCGCGATTGAGTTCTGATCCGACAAGGATCGTCGTCCCGTCCGTGTACACGGAAGACCCGAAGTGGCCCTCAGCAGTGGGAAAAGCAGTCGTAAGGGCCTGCTCGATCGTCCACGTACCTCCCAGGTAGCGGTGCACCACCACCCTCCCGGCCTCGTCGTAGAAGTCGACGTCGGCTTCCGCGTCGGCTGCAAGCAGCAGATCGCCACTGATGGCATACGGATGGTACGGTCTTGGCGTGACCGAAAGCCTGTCCTCCTCTGCCCACGTGACACCATCATACGCAAAGACGACCGTATAAGCAGAATACATGCCCTGTACCCGCGACACGATCCGTTGCCCGTCGGTCGCGAGGTACCTGCCGACGTTATCGTATTCTTGCGGGTTGTCAGCGTAGACCTTCTGCTCGAACGTCCACTCGTCGCCAGTTCTGCGGTAGACACTAACCGACCCGGCTGCGTTCCCCACATCGTCATCACCCGGACTGCCGATCATGGCGACATCGCCGATCAGCCCGACCGAGCGCCCGAATGAGTCGCCCGCGGCCGGGGAAACGGGGTCGAGCCGTGTGTCCAGTACCCAGGAACCGCCGTCCGTTCGTTTGAAGATGTAAGCAGCGCCAGAATTATTTCCGACAGCGTCTTCGAAGTATGCTCCGACGAGCGCGTAATCGCCGCTTAGCGCAACGGCTTTACCGAAGCGGCTGCTGGACTCCGGGTATGTTGCCGTCAGCTTCCAGCTATGCACCCACGCGCCATCGACGCGTTCGAACACGTAAGCCGCACCCGCGGGGTTCCCGTCGACCTGGGCACGGGGCGCGCCGACAAGCAGGCGATCACCGTCCATTGACACGGACGCGCCGAAGCCATTGTCGTCGACGCCGTCGATGGCCGTGACCAAAGCTGATTGGCACTGGGCTCGTGCGACGTCGCTGACGCTGAGCGCGAAGAGTATTCCGAAAGCAACCGCACACAATGGGCTCGCGAATTTGTGACGCATCGTTTGCCTCCCATGTTGATGCGCATCTCGGCGGACCCTGCGCCAAGAGCGGATTCTCCAGCCAGAAGAAGTTTGGAACTGTTGTCTAGTGTAACCGGTCAGCGGGGCACGCCGCAATGGGGAATTGGGCAGCCTGGACCGGTTTTTTGCCTCGTCAGCCCGAGTCGGCCATTGTGGCCCCATTACGTCGGTTTCCGGGGTGTGACAGCGGAATGACTTCACTGTTGCTGAGCAAGGACCGCGCGACGTTTCAGTCTAACCACTGTTTTTTGTCTTTCAGCTTCATGGGGACGTAGGATTCGGTCAGGTAGGAAAGGTCTTTCGAGATCATGGCTTCGACTTCCATCTTGAAGCCGTTTTGGAGCATGCGTTTGATCTCTTTTTGCCACGGTCGCTTGCTGGCGAACCAGGGGTAGTTGGCGATCTGTTTGGCACGTTTCACGTCGTTGGCATCGAGGTCGATCTTGACGTCGTCGCTCATGTCGCAGCGTTCGTAGTCGAAGCTGGAGACGCCGATGAACTTGGCATCGGGGATGGCCATCCGGCGCGACTCGTAGGCCAGGTTGATCGAACCGTGCTTGATAACGGAGTAGATGTAGTACCCCCACGGATCGTTATCGAGCAGGACGAAGACGGGGAGCTTCAGTTCTGTGTGCATTCTGCGCAGCAACCGCCGCATACCGCGGGCCGGTTGGCCGCCGCCGTGCGAGATGATGCACTTGTGCTTTTGCCAGAAGCGGTCCTCGTGGAATCGCCGCCAGACGGTGTCTTTTTCGACATGTAGGATGAACTTGGCCTGGCACTTCCTGAACTGAATGACGTCGGGTTCGCAGATGCTGGGCACGGCGTATCCGGCGCTGCCCATCGCGGAGCAGTCGAGGGTGTTGCCGGCGTCGACCAGGGTGATCGGACCGGCCAGGTTGCCGCGGTTGCTGGCGAAGACGTGGAGTTCCTCGCGCAACGCGTCTATAGCGACTTCGAGGTCCTCGATGATCGGGTCGGACTCGCTCTGGTCGTCGAAGGTCTTTTCGTTCGTGCCTTTGATGGTGTGCTTGCTGAGGTAGTAGATTTGCCGGATGCTGGCGGTCTTGCCCATTTCGATGAGCTCTTTGCACTTCGAGCCCACTAACAGCGTCTGCATGAACCGCTTGGCCTGGCCGTAATTGAAGAAATTCCGTGACTGTTTGTTGTCACCCATCTCGACGTGGCGGGTCTTTTCGTTGTAAGCCACGTTGCTGAGGCTCCGCGTCGGAATCTCGACGGCCGGGTCCTGCTTCCGCCTGGCCATCTCGACCACGGACTTCGCCAGGTCCTCGAGCTTGGGCCCGGCTTTGCCGTTCTTGCGGGTGCGGGTTGCCTTGGGACGTTTGGCAGTCACGGTACCCGTCGCTGTGCCTTTCGTCCGCGCGATTGTCGCGGTTCCCTTGGCCCGTTTTGTCGTCTTCCTTGCCGTGGTTGTTCGTTTTGTTTTCTTGGCCATCTGTATCGGCGCTCCGCCGCAGCCCCATGGGGGCGTCAGAATCTAGCCCATGGCGTCAGCCATGGGAACACGGTCGTACCACTCACGAATGAGTCCCGTAGGGACGACACCTTGTTACCCGTTTTCTGCCGCCCCTGACGGGGCTTTGACAACGAAAACACGCTTCCATCCCACGGCTCACGCCGTGGGCTACAATCTCCCACGCCTTCGGGGTTCTCGTGGGCACTAAGACGTTGACAACCGTGCGCGGGTGCCACCCTGCCCTTATCCGCCTGTGTCGATGCCCGCTTGGGCAGGGTACTCCAGACCGTTGTCCGCGAACAGTGGCCGTGCTTGATCATCCCAAAGCGACTCGACGTGGCCGTCGGCGAAACCGATGATCCGCCGCTGGTCGCCGTCGAAGCTCCGTTTGTCGTACGCAGCGATCGTTGTTCTGCGCGCCGGGTCCGAGGAACCCAAATCGACGCCGTCGACGTAGACATAGTCGTCAAGATAAGCGTACGTAGGGCGAGAGAAGAAACGTGCTGTCTGGTACGGGTCGCACGATGGCAGGATGAGCACAACGGAGATTACGAGTACGCCAAACGCGCGCCAGCGGTATCGTCCGCGCAAGAGCAGAACCATGAACATGGCGTAGAGCGCCAGAGGAACGGTATAGTTCGCCGCACCGTCCACCGCCTTCCGAATCAACAGATACCGCTCATGTTCCCGCGATTCACTCCACGGACTGAACCCTGGTGGGAGGTCGCGAACGGCGGCGCCACGATCGAAATCGCCTTTCGCCGGGTCTTTGTGGTGCCAGATGATGCGCTGAATGGTGATCTGTTTCAGCTTCACCACGCTAAGATGCGGTCCGACAGGCGTGCCATGTCTGCGAACCCCTTGGAGGTGCAGAGGGCCTACCCAGAGGTAAACCACAAGAGCGAAGGTAAGTACCCAGATGACCGGGACTCGTGATTTCCCGAGCGCGGCCCTGAAGCGGTGGCCCCGACCCGGACGATCGAGGAAGGTTGCTGCGTCGTCGGGATCAAACGCCCGGCCGCACTCCGGGCAGCGGTGTTCTTCTTGCCCTCGCAAGGCGTAATGACAACCCCGGCAGTACATTCCGCTATGCCCTTAGTGGAATGGGGGCCTTCAGGTAGCTGGGTGGCTATTCATGCCATCCCAACGACACTGAAGCCTACGCCGCGTGGACCGTGTGGGTGGTGGCGGTCGGACGCGGCACTTCTTCACCATGGCCGCGAAGCGACTCAACGTGGAGCTTAACAGCTTCCTCGATCAGTTCCCGCGCTTCGTCCAGACTATCACCGCTTGTCACACATCCGGGTAGGTCGGGGACATATGCGGAATAGCCCCCGTCGTCCGCCTTCTCAATCACTACCACGTAGTCCATTAAAGTTGCCCCCCTTCCACGCACGTCGGCACCGCGCGGGCTGAAGCCCGCGGCTCAGGTTACTTGCGTTTTCGCTTCTTTGTCCTGGACTTCCTGCCTGCCACTGCTCGAGCGCCCCTTCCGCGTTTGGCCGTCGGTCGTTTCCTGATGCCGCCTTTCAGCGCTCTCCGTTTCCTGACGGTCGCGGCTCGGTTCCTTTCCGTAGGCTTTTGATCCCCGACGTCGAAGAGTGTCGTCGGATCGGGCGGTTGGGCTTCCGGATCGACGACGACCGTGTCGGCCAGACCCAGGTCGTTCCCGGCGGTGGTTTTCTTTTTGATGACCTTGCCGTGTTCGTCGAACTCCATGTCGGCCTGGGCGGTGTACGTCTTCGAGAGCTCGACGAGTGACCTGCGGAAGTCATCCTTATTGATTCTGGTCATCGACCGGGTGGCGTCGACGACCTCTTCGATATAACGCGTAAAGACATCGCGCCGCTTCGTGTAGGCCACTTTCTTGCGCTTGCGTCGGAGCAATATGCCGAGGCGCCGGCCGCACTCGGCGATACCGAGACGGACCTCCTTGCGAATCTCGTCATAGTCGGCGATGGCCTCCTTACCCTCGGAAATAAACGGCACCCACACGCTGGCCATGTGGATCAGGATCACCATCGGAGCCTGGGGCAGCGCTCCGCTCGATTGCGACAGGCTGTAGTTGTTCCACTTCGTGTCGATCACCGCTTTGAAGGTCGTGCATGAGCTTTGCTGATAGAGCAACGGTACTCGGTTGGCAAATCGAATCACGCGGGCCGACGTTCGTTCACCCTTATCCCGGCCGTTGTTGTCGTGTTCGTCGCGATGGTCCGAACCGAGTTCGCCGCCGTAGGCCAACCCGACTTCGATCTGGAACGGGTTCCCGCGATAGACACTCGGCGGTCGAGTGCTGGCGGTGTAGAACTCGGCTTTGATCTCCTTGAGCAAACCGCTGAGGATGGCCTCAGCACCGATAGGGGCGAGACAGTCGGTCGAGGGAGCTTTGAGCCTGGTTTCCTGAAGCACGTTGTAGACGCGCTCGGCCACCTGCGGTGTCACGGCGCTGACCCAGGTCTGCGTGGTGACGCCGGCGTCGGCGCAAACGCGCTTGGCGACGGCGCTGCTGACGCGCGAAAACTCCGACGTCAGGAACGCACCGAGCTTCTTGGCTTTCGTCTCCTTGAGCATCTTCATCAACGTGCCGAGTTCGATACCGTAGGGGTGCGGTTTGATCTCCCTGGTTTCCTCCGGGAGGACCTCGGTGCCGCGGGGGAATTGCGTCGTCTTGCCGTCCGGCGCGTGATAGACGAACGCAGCGTGGGGGTTGGCGATGGCGGTCAGCTCGAGGTACTCGTCGACGCTCTGCCGCCCCTTGTTGTAGGCGGCCTGAAGCTCGATCGTCACCTCGGTACCGTGGTCCCAATCCACGTCGATGGTCTCGTCGGCGATGATGTCGGGGCGGTTTTTCTTGGTGTCGATGGCCAGCTTGTACATGTGGGCCTGAGCCCGCTTGCCGGTTCGGGAGATGATGCGGATGGGCTTGCCCGTGGTGATCAGACCGTACATCCCGGCGGCACTGATCCCGATCCCCTGTTG
>JASFUW010000242.1:0-7755 GCA_050050135.1 Phycisphaerae bacterium | reverse complement strand
GGCGGAGCGTGCGGAGGTTGTGGACGAGGTCGACGAGCTTTCGATCGTTCCGACGGCCGCGGGCCCGGCGACGAACGTCGAACGGGCGGTCCGGCGGTCGGTCGAGTCGCTGGGGGGCGCGCCGACCGCGGCGATCGTGGTGCTCAGCGACGGGGGCTTCAATCAGGGCGCGCCGGCGGAGGAGGTTGCGCGGTACGCGAAGGACCGCCGGCTGCCGATCCATGTGATCGGGATCGGTGATCCGTCGGTGCCGCGAAACGTGCGGATTACGGAGGTGGATGCGCCGGCGAACGCGTTTCAGCAGGACCCGTTCCCGGTGTCGTGCCGGATTGCGGCCGACGGAATCGACGGGCAGACGATTCGCGTCGAGCTGCACGAGCGGAACGCCACGACCGGCGGGGCGACGCGGCAGGTCGAGGCGCGGGACGTGCGGGTAGGGATCGGCGGGCGTGTGGAACCGGTGACGTTCGAGTTGCGGCAGGATCGGGTGGGCCGCTTCGTTTATGCGGTGGCAGTTCCGATCGTCGAGGGAGAGACGGTTGTCGATGACAACAGTCGGCAGACGACGGTGAACGTGATCGACGCCCGCACGCGCGTGCTTGTCGTTTCCAGCGGGCCGAGTTGGGAATACCGGTTTCTGTCGCGACTTCTGGAGCGAGACGACACGTTCGAGCTGAGCTGTTGGCTGCAATCGGCGGACTATACCGCGGTTCGGGACGGGAACACGGTCATCGATCATCTGCCGGCTGCGGCTGAGGAGCTTTTCGAGTACGACATCGTCATCCTGATGAATCCCGACCCGCGCGGTTTCGACGAGAAGTGGTGCGAGCTGGTTGACGCGATGGTGACGGAGCACGGGGGCGGGTTGCTGGTTACGGCGGGTCGTTCGAACACGCCGGCGCTGATGCGTGATCGGTCGCTGAAGCCGCTGCACGATCTTCTTCCGGTGACGATCGATCCGGAGGCGGACCTGGTGCTCAACGAGATCGGGCACTACCAGCTCAGCGGTTCGCCGGTGGAGATCAGCGAGGCGGCGTTCGGTCATCCGGTGCTGCGGCTGGCGGACGACCCGATTTCGACGAAGCTTCTGTGGCAGGGGATGGGTGACGTTTACTGGCACTATCCGGTGTTGCGTGAGAAGCCGGCGGCGACGGTGCTGATGCGGCATGGGAACCCGCGGATGCGGAACTCGTACGGCGGGCACGTTCTGGTGGCTGTTCAATTCGTGGGTGCGGGGCGGACGGGGTTCGTCGGGTTCGACAGCACGTGGCGGTGGCGCAAGCAGGGTGTCGAGCGGTTCGACCGGTTCTGGGTACAGCTCGTTCGGCATCTGGCGGAAGGGAAGCTGCTTGGAGGGGTGAAACGGGGGATGTTGCTGACGGACAGTGAGGAATATGCGCTGGGGTCCGCGGTGACGGTGTCGGCGCGACTCTATGATCGACACTACAAGCCGCTGAAACGGGACCAGGTGACGGCGCGGTACGGGATTGACGGCGAGCTGGGCGAGTTCGTGCTGCGGTCGGCGACGGATCGGCCGGGGTGGTACGAAGGGCGGTTCGTTCCCGGTCGGAGCGGGCATTATCAGATTCGTCTGAGGCTGCCGGACCAGGTAGGCGACGACCTGGTGGAACTGGAGCGCGAGGTGCACGTGGTCAGGCCGAACATCGAGATTCTGCGGCCCCAGATGGATCGTGCCAAGTTAGTGACACTTGCGGAGCAGTCGGAGGGCGGGCGGTATTTCGAGGTTGACGAGGCGGGGGCGGTTCCGGGCTTGATTCCCGACCTGCACGAAGAGATTTCGGTGCGATCGCGCCCGACGATGTTGTGGGACAACTGGGTCGCTTTGCTTCTGTTGCTCGCGTTGTTGTCGGTCGAGTGGGGCGTGCGCAAGTGGAACCGCATGCTGTGATTTTCGTGAACTTGGCGGTTAGGGGGTAGGAAACGGAGAACGCGTGTGTCGCGTAGTCGCGCAGTAGAACGGGGCGGTCAGCCGCCGATGCTCGATGCGTCGGTGTGTGATCGGCTGCGCGGTGTGGCGAGGCGTCTGCGCGTGTACGTGCTGGTGGAAGGCGTAGGGTGGGTGGTCGGGCTGCTTCTGATCGCGGCGAGCCTCCAACTTGCACTCGACTATCTGGCGCGCGGACTCGAATGGAGCATGCGGGCGGCGCTGGCGGGGGTGATCGTGGTCTTGACGGCGTGGGTCTTCTGGCGGCGTGTGGTGATGCCGCTGAGAGCGCGATTCGGTACGGCGGAGGTGGCCAACCTGATCGAGCGGAGGTACCCGCAGTTGGGTTCGGCGTTGATCTCGGCGGTGCGGTTTTCGGTGGGTGAGGTCGGCTCGGTCGAGAGCAACTCGTCGGCGCTGGTCGCGTCGGTGGTGACGGATGCGGGTCAGCGGGTGCGGGGGCTGGACGTCGGGACGATCTTGAGTCCGCGTCGAGCACGACGGTCCGGGGTGTCGATCATCGCGATCCTGGCGTTTTGCGTGCTCGTTACGGTTGCGAAGCCGGAGCTGATCGGGCTCTGGTTTTCGCGAAACGTGCTTCTCCAGGAGGTGGATTGGCCGAAACGAACGCGACTGGTCGTGGAGCTGGACGGCGAGGAGTTGATCGGAGCGCGCGGCGACGATCTGGTCATTCAGGCACGTGCGGAGGGTGTGCAGCCGCGGACGGTCGAGATCGTATTCAAGACGGTTTCGGGTCGGCGCGGGCGCGAATCGATGGTGACGATCGGGCGGAAGGGGGCCTATCGGTATCGTTACACGTTCAAGAACGCCAACGAAGATTTCACGTTCCAGCTGGAGGGCGGTGACGACCGGACTGACAGTTACCGGGCGACGCTGCTCGAACGCCCGCGCGTGGTTCGGAGTGAGATGACGATTACACCGCCGCCGTACACACGACTGGACGTTTTGACCCTGGGTGACGGTCAACGGGCTGCGCAGATTCTGCCCGGGAGCGGGGTTGCGATCCGTGCCGAGGTGAACAAACCGGTGGCGGAGGCAACGCTGATGGCGGGGCGGGAGGCGGTCGGGACGGCGACGGTCGAAGCCGAGAGTTCCGTGGTCGTCACCTTCAACCCGACTCAGACGCACACGTATCACTTTGCGCTGCTCGACGATGTGGGCCTGGAGAATCGTCGGCCGGTCCGGTTTTCATTCCGGGTGGTGGCTGACGAACCGCCGCGGGTGCGGATGAAACTTCCGGGGGTCGGTGACATGATCACGCCAGCGGCTGCGTTGCCGATCGAGCTGGAGTTTGCCGACACGTACGGTCTGGCGACGGTCGAGCTGGGTTATGAGCTGTCGAACGGGGATGCGATCGAGGCGGGGGCGATTTCGCTGGAGGGATTCAATCCGCACAGCACGAACTTCACGACGACGCTGAACTGGCCGGTCGCGTCCGCGGGGTTGGTCGAGGGTGACACGATCGTGCTGAAGGCGCGTGGGGCGGACTTCGATGACGTTTCGGGGCCCAACGTGGCGGAATCTTCCGAGGTGACGCTGCGCGTGGTTACGCGCGATGAGCTGTTGGCCGAATTGGCGCGTCGGGAGCAAGAGTATCGGATGGACTTCGAGCGCCTGGTGGACTCGCAGGAGGCGCTGCGGCGTGGGCTGCTGACGGCGATGGGTCGGTTCCAACGCGGGACGAGTCGAGAGGCGCTGGCGTCGGGTCTGGCGCCGTTGGAGCGGCGGCAACGGAACATCACGGGTTCGGTGAACGTGATCCAACAGCAATTCGAGCAGATTCTATCGGAGCTGCGGATCAACCAGCTCGACACGGTGGATGAGCAGGGGCGACTGGGCGAGCGGATCGTCAGCCCCTTGCAGGAGCTCGTGAGACGTGATCTCGTGGTGGCGGCGGACAACATTCGACAATGGTCGCGGAGTCAATCGGAGGAGTTGGCATCGCGCGTCGATCCGCAACAGGTTGCGGTGCTGTCACAAATGCGCGAGGTGCTTTCGAACATGCTAGAATGGGAGGGGTATCGGGAAGTGATTCAAATGCTGCGGGATATCATTCGGTTGCAGCGTGAACTGCACCGAGAGACCCGAGAGGTGCTGGAGGATCGGGCCGACGATGTGTTCGACGATTGAACGGAGCCCACGGAGGCTGCGGAGTCGCCAAGGGCGGCGGGGGTCTCGTCGAGTTTTGAGTAGGCCGGGATTGCGCGGTAGGAGCGTCACTATGACTTCGAGAAAGACGTGGGTCGTCTTGTTCGTGATGATCCTCGCCGGGTTGGCGGGGCTCTGGACGCAGTCGGGATTCGCGCAGACCGCGGAGGGCGACAGCGGTGCCGAGGTAGAGGCATCGGCGGCGGCGGGTGCGGCGCGCGCGCACCCCCTGGCGTCGAAAGAGGAGATGATCCGTGACCGATTCGCCCGATTCGAGGATCGGGTCTACCGTTTGCGCGAGATGCTGGATGCTCAGGAGCCGGAGAACGCGTCTCGGCTGGCGCGGGTGCTCGAACGGGCAGGCGAGTTGGGCTTGGCGGAGCGGCTCGATGAGCTGATTGACCGACTGCGTGATCCTGCGCTGCTGGATTCGGCCGTCGAGGCACAGACAGAATGGGTTGCGGACGCGGATCGCCTGCTCGCTGTGCTGCTCGAAGGTGACGTTGACGACACGGCGCGGCGCGACGAGATCGAACGTCTTCAGGCGTACCAGAAGAAGATCTCGGAGCTGCTCGATCAGGAACGTGGACTGCGGCGTGCGGCGGGGCAGGCGGGTGCGCGGGCGCGGATGAAAGCTCAGCTCGACCAGGCTTTGAAGCGTGTGGACGGATTGCAGAGGGCGCAGGAAGGGTTGGCAGAGCAGACCGAGGCGCAGTCCGCGGCGGGTGCCAAGAGTGCTGAACAACTAGCACCGCACCAGGAAGGGCTCGAGCGCGATGCGAGCCGGTTGGCGGAGGACCTCAAGCGGCTTTCCGAGCTTGGCGGGGATGAACCGGAGGACGCTGAAGCGATGGAGGCTGCCCGCGCGGAAACGGAGGCTTCCAGCGCGTCGGTCGAGAAGAGCGCCAGCGCGATGTCCAAGGCCGGCGAGAGTCTTCAGCGTGGTGACACCTCCGGGGCACAAAGTGGGCAGCAGGAGGCCGCGGAGGCGCTGGGCGAAGCGAAAGAGCAACTGGAACGGGCGTTGGAGAAGCTCTCGGAGCAGTCGGACGTGGATCGGCTGGCGGAAGAGCAGCAGAAGCTCGCGGACGAAACGGGCGGGCTGGCCGATCAGATGCGGAACGAGTCGGAGTCGGGCGGGTCGCAAGGTCAGAAGGGGAGCCAGTCGAAGTCGAAATCGCCGTCGCCCGGTCAACAGAGCGTCGAGCAGGCCCAGCGCGAAATGGATGACGCGTCGAAAAGCCTGGGCGAGTCGAACCCTCAGGACGCGACGCCGAAACAGGACCGGGCCATCGAGCAGTTGGAAGAGGCGCAGGAAGAATTGGAGGAGGTATTGAGTCAGCTTCGGAAAGAGGAGCGGGAGGAGATTCTGCGCGATCTGGAAGGGCGGTTCCGCGACATGCTGCTCAGGCAGCAGGCTGTCAACGAGGGGACGTTACGGCTGCACCGGTCCGGGGTGGAGAACTTCGGCCGGGCGGAGCGGCTGGAGCTGGCGGAGTTGTCGGTGAGCGAACGGGACCTGGCGGGTGACGCGGAGACCTGCTTGCACATTCTCGACGAGGACGGAACGACCGTGGTTTTTCCGCGCGTCGTCGGTCAGATTTCCGAAGATATGGCGACGGTGGCGGACCGTCTGGCGGATGGCAAGGTCGGGGCGTTGACCCAAACGATCGAGGACGAGATCGTGCGGTCGCTGAACGAGGTTCTCCAGGCGGTGAAGCGGATGCAACAGGAAAGTCAGCAGTCGGCGGGGATGCCGCGCGGTGCGGGCGACGACATGCAGCCGCTTCTGCCCACTTCGGCCGAGCTGAAGCTGCTGAGGGCGGGTCAGGTGCGGGTGAACGAGCGGACGGTGGCGATCGACAAGGCCCGGCAGGATGCGTCGGAGTCACCCGAGGCACTCGACGGCGCGCTGCGTGCAGTTGCGGCGCGACAGGCCGAGTGCGGGGAAATGGCGAACGAGATTCGTGATCGACAGCAGATTCCGTAAGCATCGGGGAGTGACGCGATGAGGTTGATGGGGAGTCGGCAACACGGCGATCGGGTGCTTTACGTCCAGGTTGCGTTTGTGCTCTGGGGCGTCGGGGCGTCGGGTGCTCGGGGCGAGGTGCCGGTCGAGCGATTCATCGCCCACCTGAGAACGGAGACGGAGTTTTCGGCCGAAGCGGTGGAGCTGATCCGCACGACTTGGTCGGAGTGCCAAGACTGTGACGGGGAGGAGTTCTTGACGCAGGGCTTGACGCTTCTTTCCGAGACGTTCCGAGCGGGGCTCGACGCCTATGATGCGGAGCGGTACGACGAATGTGCCCGGATCATGGCACGACTTCGTTCGGATAAGGATGCGTTCATCGCGGCGAACGCGTCGGCGTATGAGATCAAGGCACTGGTGGCGAACGAGCAACTGCTGGAGGCGTCGGAGCGTATCGAGGCGTTGATCGGGGAGCGGGCGCGGGCGATCACGGAACTGACCTATTTCGCTCCGGAGCTGGCGTTCTTGCGTGGGTACTGTCTTCTGGCGGACTTGCAGTACAGGAAGGCGAGGGAGGTTCTGGAGCGGTTTCTTGCGGCGTATCCCGATGCGCCGCAGCGGTTAACGCTGGCGGCGCAACAGATGCTCGCAGAGCTCGAGCATCGACAATCGGGGCGCATCGGCGAAGTCGTCGATCTGATGACGTTCGCCGGGCGGCGACTGACACACCATGACACCGGAGAGACGGTCCAGCAGCGACAGACACGGGTGGTCGAAATCCTCGATCGGTTGATCCAGGAGGCCGAGCAGCAAGAAAACAGCAGCAACAACAGCAGCAGCAGCTCGGGAAGCCAGGGGCGGCAGCCGAAATCGCAACAGACGCCGCAAAACCCCATGCAGGAATCCGTGTTGCCGGCGGGCGAGGCGCAGGGCGGTGCGCTTCAGGATACACGCCGCGTGAATCCGGGGGAGGTCTGGGGGTCGATGCCGGAGGCACAACGCGAGCGCATTCTGCAAGCGCTGCGCGATACGTTCCCGAGACGATACCGGCGGCTCGTCGAACAATACTACGAGCAGTTGGGTAAGGGGCCTTAGAGCTGAATCATCGAGATGGTGAGCGGGGTAGAAAGGCTGATGCTCGGGCGCACGTTTATTCAGGTCCTGGTTGTCGCGTTGTCGATTTGTTCGTGGGTGACGGGCTCCGATGAAAGCGGGGTGCCCGCAGACGCCGCTTTCGTGGAGGGGGTCCGTATCGACGGTGCGGCGATCCGGGGGCACTTTCTCGGCTCAGAGGACGGGCAGCGTGTTCAGGTCCAGACTGAAGCGGGTGTGCAGTCAATCCCCATTGACGGCTTTTTGAGCTTGAGCTTCGGGACGCGGCCGGGTGATCCCGACCGGGTCGGGACCGGGACCGTGCGAACTGGACCGGGGGTCGACCCCGGCGCGCCGGTGGGCGCGTCCGGGCGTGCGGTCGTTTATCTTGCGGACGGCGGGCGCATAGGGTGTGTGCTTGGCGATCAGGCGGGGGAATCGGATTCCCTATCCTGTGAGACGGCCTTGGGTCACGCGGACATACCTTTCGACCGGTTAGCCGGAGTCGAGCTCGCGACGCGGGATCGGTTTCCTCGAGCTGCCGAGTTGTTCGAGGCTGCACTGGATGATCGTCTGCCGG
>JASFUW010000241.1:0-7797 GCA_050050135.1 Phycisphaerae bacterium | reverse complement strand
TCAGCGGTGCCGAGATTGTGTCGCTTCGCTTCATGACGTGTGTTTCCATGACCTTCGTTCTCGTGTCGCTTCGCCTGCGAATCGCCGTCCAGGGTGCCCGCAGCCGGGTCCGCCCGACGTTGGGCACCACTGGGACGGGAGTACGGTCGAAATCGAGGTCGGCGCGTGCGTGCGGAACGTCGGTCGCCGCCGCGCGTCGCGTGCCCGACCGGCCTAACCGGCCTTCTGTCTTCTCCTGTTCGTTCGCTTCCCTTTGAGCGATGCTTGCGGTGGTCGTTCCGCAAACGCGCCCAGCAAGTGTGTCATCGCTGTGATCACCGCTTCACGACTTTCAGCGGGAATCTGACTCAACACGCCCTCGTGCTCTTTGACGATCTCGCTTCGAATCCTGGTGACCAGCGACCGACCCTTCCGCGTCAAGCGGAGGCGGCAGACGCGCCGATCACTTTCGTCGGTAGCGCGCGACGCGAGACCGGAGACGACGACGCTGTCGACGATGCGCGTGACCGTGCTGAGGTCGAGGCAGAGCAGGGCGGCCAGCTCGCCCATCGTCATCGGTCCGCGGGTGTAGATCGCGTCCAGCGAGTAGCATTGCGAGATCGACAGCCCGTGGCAGCAGGTGGATTCGCGGTCGCGAAACTGGTATCGGCGCACGAGTTCGGCGAACACTTCGTAGAGTCGCTCGGCCTGTCGGTGCAGGGTCTTCGACATAGTTGCTCTCCGCAATACTTGTACGGTGCAAGTATATCGACGGTTCGTCGCGGCTCACAGAATGGGTCTGTAAGAAAATGTCCGCGTGGGGGTTGTCCTGGACGCACCAACTCGAGCGCGACAGCCGAATGGTGTGGGACGGGTTGAATCCCACGGGGAGACCGCGCCGGCTAAAGCCTGCGGCTCGGGTGCGTACGGGGTGAGGGCGGTTAGCCGCGAGCCGTCAGAAACGTGATCAGATCGATCTTGGTGATGATGCCGACGACCTTGCCGGAGGCGACCGCGACGGCGACGTTGTTGTCGTCCAGAATCCTCTGCACTACGGCCAAGGAGTCATCAAGGGCGACCTGCCCGTCCAGCGGGGCGGCGACATTCACGGCCCTGTCATCCGTGTGGCACGCTCCTTCGATCAACCCGTGGAGCAGGTCCATTTCGTGGACCATCAAGAGGCGCTCGTTGCCGCGTGGTTGGACAGGCATCTGCGAGATACGCAACGTGTTCATCCGCCCGGTGACACTGGCGACGGTCTCGTCGTGCCCGACGAACTCGACGTGCCCGCCCTTGAATTGCAGCAACTCGCGGACGGTCCCCAGGCGCTCCTCCAGACCGAGGTAACCCATGTCCTTCATCCAGTCGTCGTCAAAGCACTTGCTGATGTAATAGTTGCCGAGGTCCGCGAGGATGACGACCACGAGTTTGCCCGGACCGAGTTCCTTGGCCACCTGAAGCGCGCCGAAGACGGCCGTCCCGCTCGAACCGCCCGCGAACACGCCCTCTTCGCGCACCAGCCTGCGAGCGGTGTGGAACGAATCACGGTCCGAAACCGGGCGCACCTCGTCGATCACCGAGAAGTCGAGCGTGCCGACCATGAAGTCGTGTCCGATCCCCTCGACGACATAGACTTGCGTGGGTGCGGGCTCGCGGCCGTGGAACAGATCGTAGTAGATGCTGCCCTTCGGATCGGGACAGACCACCCGCAGCTCGCGTCCCGCTTCGGCCGCCTCTTCCTTGAGGTACTTGGCCGCCCCGGAGATGGTGCCGCCGGTGCCAATGCCGCCGACCAGGCAGTCGATCTTTCCGTCGGTGTCCTCCCAGATCTCCGGGCCCGTCGTCAGGTAATGGGCCTCCGGATTGTCCATGTTGTGGTACTGATCCACGTACCAGGCATTCGGCGTTTCTTTCGCGATCCGCTTGGCGATCTCGACGTAGCTCTCCGGGTGGTCGTGGGCAAGGTCGGTTCGCGTGATGACGACCTCCGCGCCGTACGCTTTGAGGGCATCGACCTTGGCTTTGGCCATCTTGTCGGGGATGGTGAACACACAGCGATAGCCGAGAACGGCCGCGGACATCGCCAGCCCGATCCCCGTGTTCCCCGAGGTGCTTTCGACGAGCGTGGCTCCGGGTTTGATCACTCCGCGCTCCTCGGCCCGGCGAACCATGTTGAGCGCCATCCGGTCCTTGTTCGAGCCGCCGGGGTTCATGTGCTCCATTTTCATCAGGACAGTGGCCATGCCGGCGTCGACCATCCGCGATATTTTGACCAGCGGCGTCTTGCCCACCAGCTCCAGGATGTTCTCGCAGTACTTCATGGTCGTCTCTTTCGCGAGGTGCCGCCGCACCGCCGTCTACGTCCTAGTGAAGGACGGGGACACGTGTGTCATCGTAGGGACCGAAGGACGCCGACCGAACCACGGCTATCCGACACGAAAAATCCGGTTCCTGCGACCCGCCGTACCCGTGCCCATGATAGCCCCGACCTCGCGCTTGCAGCAAGCCCGGGCTTCTGTGGAGCGGTGTCAGCCTTGCAGCGTGCGGTTTATGCGGACCGGTGGGCACCGCGTGGGGGCTTCGGTGACCGGCCGACTGGTTCGTCCATCCTACGGGGACGAAAGACCAGAACTATGCATGCTCGAGTGCATTTTTGAGATCGGCCACGATATCCTCCGGGTCCTCGATCCCGACGGAGATACGGACCAGGCCGTCGGTGAGTCCCCTGGCGTGGCGATCCTCGCTCGGGACGTCTGCGTGGGTCATCGTGGCGGGGTGGGTGATCATGGTCTCGACGGCCCCGAGGCTCTCGGCGAGGGCACATAGCTTGACGTTGTTCATCACGGCCTTGCCCGCGGGGATGCCGCCGACCAACTCGAACGAGATCATCCCGCTGAACCCGTCCATCTGTGCCTTTGCGACGTCGTGCTGCGGATGAGAGGGCAGCCCGGGATAGGCAACCCGTTCGACCTTCGGGTGGGTCTCGAGGAACTCCGCCACCACCTGAGCGTTGGCGGCGTGGCGGGCCATTCGAAGGTGCAGCGTTTTCACCCCGAGCATCGTGAGCCAGCAGTCGAAGGGACTGGGGACGGCCCCGATCGTCTTCTGGATGAATTTCATGTGCTCGAAGATGTCGTCGTGGTTGGTGATCAGAACGCCGCCGATGAGTTGGTTGTGCCCGCTCAGGTACTTCGTCGTACTGTGAATGACGATGTCGGCGCCGAACTCCATCGGGCGAAGGAAAACCGGCGTGGCGAAGGTGGAGTCGACCACGAGAAGCAGGTTTTTTTCTTTGGCGATTTTTCCCATCGCCGCCATGTCGGTCACTTTAAGCAGCGGGTTCGTGGGCGTTTCCACCCATAGCACCTTCGACTCGGGACGGATCGCCTCTCGAACCGCACTTGGGTTTGACGAATCTACGTACGTGAACTTCAGCCCGTAGTTGACGAGCACGTTGTTGAAATGACGCGAGACACCGCCATAAACGTCGTCCGAGCACACGACGTGATCGCCGGGCTTCAGGAGCTTCGTGCAACTGTCGACGGCTGCCATCCCGCTCGCGAAGCAAACCCCGTGCTTGCCGCCCTCGATGGCTGCGAGTTGCGATTCGAGTGTCTGCCTCGTCGGGTTCGAAGCCCGTGTGTAATCGAATCCTTTATCGACGCCCACTTCGTCGAGAACATAGGTGGCCGTCTGATAAACAGGGGGCACAATCGCCCCGGTTGTCGGATCGGGCGATATGCCGGCTCGGACCACTCTCGTGTCGAACTTCATCGAGGGCTCCCTTCATCGTCCTCACGTTTTGAACAAGCAGCGCCGCGTCGAGCGCTATGGGCCGCACACATTACCCGACCTGCTCGAAAACGCCAGCCTGAGCGTTCCTATTGCGTGGTCAAGACGCCCGTCGCCGGGCTATTCTGGGCCGAGGACACGAAATCGACGCGCTTTGCCGCGTCCAGCGCGGTCGACGCAGGATGTTGGACAACGGCGACGGCGACACGGAACGGGCACTTCCCAGGGTCGTGCGGTGTGTTCCCGCGAAGCGCTCGCACCGTGCGACGCCGGCGGGTTGGGGCGCTGGTTGCCCGGCATCCATGTACGGTGCCGCGCGTTTGCGGTCCGCTCGACCGGCGGGAACCGCGCTCGTAGCCGATTCCCATTACTTCTTTATGGACGGCGGATGGGACCGTCGGCGTTACGGTCTTCCACGGGCACCTCTGAGCACTACCGAGGACTTCTGCCTTGCCTAGCTGAGACGACGATGCTCCGGCCACAAGCCAACGATCTTGACGCGATCGGCGATCTACTTTACCTTCACTGTTCATCTTGCACTCCGCGCGTGTTCCGGAAAAGCGCGGTTTGAAGCCAAGATATAACCTGACGGGGATTGGCGCGCGGGATCGTTGTCTCTTGCGTTCCCACGCCAGTTCGGGGTGTTGCAGAGAGCCGCGAGGCGTGACGTTTCAGCCTTACGCGAGCCGTGGACGGTCACGTTGGCAGATCCGAGTATGACGCTTTTGGGTCGAGTCGCCGGGCGGGCTCAGGCCAGCGGTTGATCACGGCCGCGACGTTCAGGGAGTGATGATGGAGAAGCGTACCTCCGGTAACCCACAGGCGATGTTGGTGAACATCCTGATGTTGGCGCTCGCCGGTGCCGGCGGGTTTTTCTGGACCCGCCAGCGACTCGAGAGCTCGCGGCCGGGCGATGGTGCGTTCTCCGGACAGAGGGGCGTGGGTGACGAAGAAATGCCGTCCCGTCTCTGGCGGGATCCACTCAGCGTGGCGGCGGAGTATCTGGCAACCACGACGAAGCGAGGCGAGGCAAGCGACGGCAAGGCAAGCGTTGCACTGCCGCCGTCGGCCCACAAAGACGCCCGACCCGTCCTTGTCATGCCGATCCTCACCCGTGCGGGGTTCTACGAGGATGACATCGAGTTCCGCACGCGCTCGCGCTACGCCGTTGTGCACGGACTGTCAGCCAGCGGTTACCACGCGAGCGACGCGATGCATCTTGGGCTGGCGAGGCTAACACCCACGAAATGGTGCACGTGCCTTACTGATGATCCTGAAACATGCCAAACGTCGAAAGAGCCTACGGTGTGTACCGAGGCGTTTTCGGTTGCCTACGAATGGTACACGGCAGACGACACCACCGGTGAAGAACCGGACGACGGGGCGAACGCACCCGCGGAGTACGTGCCGCCCGCATATCAGATGGTGCTCGTACTGTGGATTCCCGAGGCCTGGGTCGGCGGGCGCCCGCTGACGGCGACGTCGCTGCTCATTTCAGACCTCGTCGCGGACTGGAAGAAACCTCCGACGTTGCACGTTCGCGTGGTGGGCCCGCCGAGCTCCAACGGGTTGAGTGCGGTCACCAAGGAACTTCGCAAGAAACCCCCCACATCTTCCGAGGACCGGATACCCGACGAAGGTAAGGCGCCGGTGCCGCCGCTCCGCGAGTGGCAGGTCATGTCGCCGTGGGCGACGGCGCCAGAGCACTTCTTCGATGAGGAAGGTGGGGCGAAACCCGAGCGTCTGCACCGGATCAGTGGCACGGATGATCATCTTGCCGCCGGTTTGGTGCGGGAACTGGTCTTGCGAGGCGTTCACCCGTTTCCTCCGAAGTGCGGTTCTTCAAATCCCAACGGCGACCATGTGGTGCTGATCGCGGAGGCGGACACGGTATACGGGCGGTCCCTGCCCGATACCTTCGTGGCTGCCCTGAACGTACTGGGAAGCGTCGCGCCGAGTGTACTGAAAGATTGGAACGGCGTCCCGGGGACGACCCCGTGGGAGATCACGAGCGCGGATTATCCGCGTGCACCTTCAATGTACCCTCCCAACGTCCGTTTGTTCACCTACCTCCGGGGCGTGGACGGACGGCGGGAGGCTGGCGCCGACGGCGAGCAAAAAACTCCCGGGTCCTCGCCAGGTGTAGCGGGGAAAGACGAGCGCGCCCGCCTCCGGAGGCCGGCCGGAACCGCGCAGTATGACTACATTCGGAGGTTGGCTGAGCGCATTGCCCGCGAAGCCGAGTGCTCCAAGCCCGTTAGGACCATAGGGATCTTGGGGACCGATGAGTATGACAAGCTCCTGCTTCTTCAAGCCTTACGTCCCGTGTTTCCGACCGCCGTCCTCTTCACGACAGATCTCGACACGCGGTTGACTCACCCGGACGAGTACCAGTCCACTCACGGCCTCGTCATGGCGGCCCACTACGGATTGCAGTTGGACGATGCAGGGTATTGGGAAAGGGATGAAGCAAGCGTTTCGCCCCGGGAAGATGCCAGCGAAGTCAATACGGCTGTTCCGCCGTTTCGCGAGTCCTATCAGACGGCCACGTTCAGCGCGACTCGTGCTGCCGTTGTTGATCCAGCAACGCCGGTCGGCCAGTACATGAATCCGCCGATCGGTGTTTACGAGATCGGTCGCGACGGAGCGGTACAACTCAACAAGGTACGGACCAGTGACAACCTCGGGGTCGAGCTCGGCATGTGTGCCGCGGTGTTCGTTCTGGCGATCGCGTGTGTACGTACCGTGAGGCATCTCGCGAATCCGAGGCGTCAATCACTCACGGTGCCCGAATGGACAGGTTACACCGCCGTGCTAATCGTGGCCCTCGTGGCTTTTCTCGCCTTTCGCCGGGCAGCCATGGCGTCTCACATTGGCCCGAGCGGCGAACCGTTCCTCTGGGTTCAAGGGGTGAGCGTGTGGCCATCCTACCTACTGCGTCTGCTGGCTGCGGTTCTCGCCGCGTTGTTCCTGGTCGATGGCATGCGTCGACTCAGGTGCAACGTCGAGGATCTTTCTGGGCAGCATGGGCTGTCCGTGTGGCGTCCTCCTGGGGGTGGACGCCAGGGAGACGGCGTCGGAACGTGGGTAAGACACACTTTGTGGCCTCTGAAGGTGGACCACGTCCCAGGCGACGGCGTGGACGCGAACGCGCTGTGGATCGTCTACCAGATCAAAGGTCGATCGGGAAGGCGAATCCTGCGTACGGTGGGCCTCACGGTGGTTTACGTCGTGGTCGTAGCGGGCATTCTGTTGTGCTTGCGGGCGTGTGGCGTGCAGCCCGCGGCAGACGCTCTGGCGCGTGGAGGTAGTGCCCGGTCCTGGCAGTTTCCGATCCTGGGCGCCGCGATCGTCCTCATGTGGCTGTTGATCTTTTTCGTCGTCGATGCCACGCTCCTCTGCATCCAGTTCGTTAGCCGACTGTCCCAAGACCACAGCAGGTGGAGTACAAAGCGAAGAGGCGGTACTGTGGCGCCGCGCAGCGACCATGACTGTGAATATCTCGATCTCCAGATAATCGGCGAACGCACTCGGGTCGTGCAAGCTCCGACCTACGCGGCGCTGGTCGTGATTGCCCTGATCGTCGGCTCGCGTAGCGGGTATTTTGACAACTGGGCGTTTCCGCCGGTGATCGCCTTCTTCGTCGGTCTTGCCGTGTCGACGGTGATCCTCTCCGCACTGTTCCTGCGATGGGCAGCCGAGCGTGCCCGCGCTTTGGCAGTCACCCGGCTGACGGAAATGCGCCTCCAGTTGCCGCCTGGCTCCCGCGAGGGAAGCGACATCGTTTTTGCACTGGAGCGAGCCGAGCAGTACCGCGTCGGCGCGCTTGCGCCCTGGTCGCAGCAGCCGATCATCCAGGCGATTCTGCTACCATCCGGAGGTCTCGGCGCTTGGGCCCTTCTGAACGCTTTCGTGTTCACCGGCTGAACGCGGATCGTCCTTCGACCCGGTTCTGTACAGAACGAGGGCTCACGCACGCATCTGCGTGCCCCCGAAAGGAAGAAGAGCCGGTGCGGCGTCGGCCGC
>JASFUW010000240.1:0-7838 GCA_050050135.1 Phycisphaerae bacterium | reverse complement strand
AGGAAGTCTGCTCCGGCACCACCGGACACGCCGAGACGGTGTTGGTCAAGTACGACCCCAAGCAGGTTTCGTACGAAAAACTGGTCGACTGGTTCTTCAAGTTCCACGACCCGACGCAGCTTAACCGACAGGGTCCTGACATCGGCGACCAGTACCGCTCAGCCATCTTCGCAGCCGATGCCGAGCAGTTGGCAGCGTCGAAGGCGTTCATCGAGAAGCTCCAGCAGGCCGACAAGTTCAAGAACCGCAAGATCGTGACCCAGGTGGAGCGCGTTAGCGGCCCGTTCTGCGAGGCCGAGGAATACCACCAGGACTATCACGAAAAACACGGCGGTTCCTGCGCACTCCCCGGAAACTAAACGCGATGCCGCCTCCCCACTCGCCTCCCCGACAAGGAGGGGCTGGGGGAGGTCTCAACTGCCCTGCCTTCTCGCGGAACGTCCGTGCTGAGGCCAACATCGTACTCATCCCCTCTCCCGACCTTCCCGAGTCGCGCCCAAAGGATCGCGTTCATTCCATTGGCACTCCGTCGGTGCCCGGTCCAACGGAATCGATACCTGCCCGGCGCTGTTGTGCGGATCGAAGAACTTTGAGCTTGTCGCCCGCCAGCGCAATTGTTAGGATGGTGTATAAAGGGAGAGACGGTTTATGTTGCGGGCACCACATTCCACGTACCTCGTTCTTCTGGTCATCGTGTTTTTGCCGACGGCGGGGGTCGCCAGGACGGTTACGGAGATCATCTTCGGCAGGAACATACTCGTGGAACCAAGGAACATCGCCGTAGATCGCTTGGGGAACGTCTACGTTACCGGATACATGAGCACCAACGCCTTCAAAATCACTGCGAACGGGGTCATCACCGAGATCATCGACATACTCGGCGATGGCGCGGGGCATCGGCTTGGGCATCCATACGGCATCGCCGTGAGCGGCTCGGGCAATGTCTACGTAACCGGGGCCACCAGCGACAATGCCTTCAAGATCACACCGGATGGGGTCATTACCGAGATCATCGACGCCACCGGCGACGGTATGGGTAACCAGCTTGCTTCCCCGCACGGAATCGTCGTTGACGAGTCGGAGAACGTCTACGTCACTGGATGGCACAGCGACAATGTCTTCAGGATCACGCCGGACGGAATCATCACGGAAATCATCGACGACTCGGGCGACGGCTTGGGGAAAACGCTCCGTAGTCCGACCGGCATCGTCGTGGACGACGCGGGGCTTGTCTACGTCGCTGGAGGCGGAAGTCACAACGCCTTCAGGATTGAGCTCTGCGACACATTGGCTCACTATTCCGACTTCGCATCCTGCACGACCGGACCGGAGGGTGTCAGCGATTCCGGCTGTTCATGTCCCGACGATGACGCCGATGAGGACGTGGACCTGTTCGACTTCGCCCGGTTCCAACGTACCTTTGTGGGGCACTGAAACGTGGCTCCCTACATGGCCGGGCAGGCGGGTGGAGCGGACCCGACAGCCCGAATCGGGAATCACCATCTCGCCTACGCCCGCGCGTACTGAATCTCCATCGCCTTCGCTTCGCTGCCGCCGGGGTGCGTGAAGAACGTCTCCATCGAGTGGTGGTCGTTGTCGATCAAGGTGATCACGGTCCGCTTTTTCATCTTGCCGCCGGATTGGGGGTCGGTCATCTCGCCGACCATGGTCCAGACCTTGCCCGTTGCGTCGATGTCACCGGTCTCGGTCTGCATGAAGGTGCACGCGGTGTCCATCCACACGCCTTCGTACTTGTTGGCGACGGTGTTGAACCCCCAATAGCCCTGCCCCTCGAAGTTGGGGAAAGGCCCGTCCGCGGAGTCGCCCTTGTACCGCTGGGCGAGAAACCGTCCGCCGAGGACCAGTTTGTTGTCCATAACGCCGGTCGAGACGAAGGGCTCACCCGGTCCCATCCACATCTTGACCTCGGTCTTGAACTTGCCGACGAACGGCTCGAATCGCTTATGCCCCTCCGCAAGCGCCGACATCTGTTCCGAACCACATTCCTGTGTCATCACTGTGTCTCCGATATTGTTACCTCGAAATCAAGCGGCATCCGATGTCTTAACGGTGTCACTTTTTTCTGAGACACCGACACAGCGGATCCAACCCTACCCGGCTACCACGTACCTCCGATGGGAGCCGAAAAGGATCAACCAATGCGACCCTGGGCAACGCCCCGTGAAACCGGCCTGTCTTGATCCGTTACGACCAGAACGGGCACATCAAAAACCTCACCCGGCTGGCGAGGGTCCGTACACCACAGGCTTAATGCGCCGAGGGCGTGCGCAACCCTGAACCGTTCCGGACCTGTTCCCGGCACATGGATGATGAACCCCGAACTGGCGCAGTATAGTGAGAGCCGGTCCAGGCCGCAATCCTGCGTCGGGTAAGGCGTGGGGTGTCCGGCCGGGGGATCGCCGGTGTGGGTACGGCGAACGCGACGATGGTGTGAGACTGATGAGTCGGTCCGGCGACCGGCGGAGAGTACAACTGGACCGTCCACCGCGACCGGTCGATAACCTGGCCTGATCAATAAGAATCCGTTAAGCCGACCAGAGGGCTTGACTTGAAGGGGCGGGATGGGTAAGCTCCCGGACGGCCGTGTCAGATTGAGCCTTTGGAGGGGTGCAAGCCGCGGCACGGTAATTCCAGGAATAGCAGGGACTTATGTCCGCTGTGTGATGCCGGTGGAGTCGGCCGCGAGGCGGTGCAACCACCGGTTTAGTTGTAGAGGTCCGCGACGACGACGCTTGGAGCGGACCACGGACCAGGATCGAAGAGACGCAACACAAAAGAACGACGCCATGGAAAGACTGAGCCATATTCGAAACATCGGTATCTCCGCCCACATCGACTCGGGCAAGACGACGCTGACCGAGCGGATGCTCTTTTACGCCGGCCGCATTCACCGCATCCAGGAAGTCAAGGGTAAGGACGGCGACGGGGCGACCATGGATTTCATGGAGCTGGAGAAGGAGCGCGGGATCACCATCACCTCGGCCGCGACAACCATCAAGTGGGCCGACAACCAGATCAACATCATCGACACGCCCGGGCACGTGGACTTCACCGTCGAGGTCGAGCGGTCTCTGCGCGTGTTGGACGGTGCGGTGCTCGTGCTCTGTGCGGTGGGCGGTGTGCAGTCGCAGTCGATCACGGTGGACCGGCAGATGCGTCGGTATCGCGTGCCGCGAATCGCGTTCATCAACAAGATGGACCGCGGAGGGGCCGATCCGGGGCACGTCATCACGGAGTTGGAGAGCAAGTTGAGCCACGTCGCGCTTCCGCTGCAGGTTCCGATCGGGAGCGGGGACGATTTCGCCGGCGTCGTGGATCTGGTCACCATGAAGGCGGTCTGCAACGAGGGGAGCGCCGGGGAACGTATCAGGATTGATGACATACCGGAGGCACTTCGAGACGAGGCGGAGCGCGCCCGGCACGGGATGCTCGACGTGTTGAGCCTGTACGACGACGAGCTGATGGAAGTGCTGCTCGAAGGCGGCGAGGCGAGCGGAGAATTGATCCACCGGGCGATTCGCGGTGCGACCCTTCGCCGCGAGATCACACCGGTGTTGATCGGATCGGCCTATCGCAACAAGGGTGTTCAGAACCTGCTCGACGCGGTGACGAGGTACCTTCCCTCGCCGCTGGACCGGGTGGCGTACGCGTGCGACAACGCCAACGACGGGGCCGAGGTCACGCTCACGGCTGATCCCGATGAGGCTGCCATCGCTATGGCATTCAAGATTTGCGACGAGCCCTTCGGACAGGTCACCTACGCACGCCTGTACCAAGGCCAAATCCATCGCGGTCGACAATACAAGATCGCCCGGACCGGCAAGAAGCAGCGGATCGGTCGCATCTATCGGCTGCACGCGGACAAGCGCGAGGACGTCGAGGTCGCTCGTGCGGGCGACATCGTCGGGTTGATGGGTATTGAAGCCGTCTCGGGTGACACGCTGTGCGACGAGGGAAGCCATCTCTCGCTCGAAAGCATGCACTGTCCGGAGCCGGTGATCTCGATGGCCATCCAGCCCGAGCGGCAGGCTGATCGCGAGCCGATGTCCAAGGCTCTTAACCGGTTCGTCAAGGAAGACCCGACGTTCCACGCTCATCACGACGACGAGTCGGGCCAGACGCTGATCTCGGGCATGGGCGAGCTGCACCTCGAGGTCTACGTCGAGCGGATGCGTCGCGAGTACAAGGCCAACGTCGTGCTCGGGGCGCCGAAGGTTCAATACCGCGAGACGCCGACCGTCGAGACGACGTTCAACCACAAACACAAGAAGCAGACGGGCGGATCGGGTCAATATGCTCACGTCACGGGCAGGCTCATACCGCTCGACGTCGACGGCGAGGAGGACTACGTCTTCGAGAACACGGTAACGGGCGGGCGCATTCCGACGGAGTATATTCCGTCGGTCGACAAGGGGTTTCAGATGGCCAGGGCGAAGGGGCCGCTCGCCGGGTTCGAGGTCGTCGGGGTGAAGATGATCCTCGAGGACGGGTCGTCTCATGCGGTTGACTCGTCGGACCTGGCGTTTCAGGTTTGTGCCCGGGCGGCGTTCAAGGAGGCTGTCCGCAGCGCGAAGCCGGCGCTGCTCGAGCCGATCATGCGGGTCGAGATCGAGGTGCCGGCGGAGTATCAGGGGAACGTCAGCGGGGACATCGCGTCGCGTCGCGGCATGGTCACCGGGCAGGAGAACAAGCTCAATGCCGTGGTCATGACAGCCGACGTTCCGCTCAGCAACATGTTCGGGTACGCCACCGACCTGCGTTCGATGACGCGGGGGCAAGGCACGTTCACGATGGAGTTCAACTGCTATCGCCGAACGCCGACGATCGTCCAGGAAGCCATAATCGCCGCCAAGAAGGACGAGGCCAAGACGAAGTCCTAGCTGCCGGCATCCGAGCCTTTCCGAACGAGCCGAAACTGTGACGCCTCCGGATCCCATCGCAGCCTGCTCGCGTGCTGTTTGTACCACGCTTGTACCTGCATGGCGTCCTCGATCCGGTTGTACTCGAAGCGCCCGGGCTCGAATTCCACGCCGGGCGCATCGGGCAGGTAATGCACGAGTGACGCGATCAGCAGAGGATCTTCCACCGCCAGCGCGATCCCGCGCGGGTCGCCGAACCGGCAGAGCGCCTCGAGAACTCGCAGCCTCGCATACGAACGTCTGTGCGACGAACGTTGGTACGCTTCGAGCAGCGCGTCGGCTGCGGCTGCTCCATCGTCGGTGCTGAACAAGTGCGTCGCCGTCAGGAGCGTATCGTCGTCCTCGATCAGCAGGGGGATCACCCGGTGCGCGGGCACTTCCAGGTCGAGGAGGGCCGACGCCAAGACTGCGCGGAGTTGTGGGGATTCCGACTGGTTGGACTGCATCCACTCCCGAGCGTATGCGTGCGCACGTACGCCGACCATTCCACCGAGGAGGTGGTAGGCGAGAAGGTTGAACCCCCTGCGCGCGTCCGAGAGGGCATCGACAAGCTCGGGTACGAGGGTTTCGTCGCCCAAGCGGCGTAGTGCCAGCCCCATGTCTACGTGGTGGTGCCGGAGCGTCGGCGTACTTCGCAGTTCACGGACATCGTAATCCAGCAGAGACGTGCTCCGATCGTGCAGGTGCCGCTGTAGCGACGGGCTCAACAAGATGGAGAAACCCGGCGGGTAGCCGGAGTGGGATTGTCCTTCCTCGGTCGGAGCGATGAAGAGTCGGATCAGTTCGTGCAGTACGGGGATGACACGCGGCTCGCCCAGTTTGGATAGCGCGACGGCTGCCAGCACCCTGGCCTTCTCATGGGCGGCCGACGATGTGGCGATCGTCCAGAGGAGTTCGGCGTCCACCGTTTCAGGCTCCACGCAGAAGGCCGTCGTCAGCGAGACCGTCACACGTTCGCGGTTCTTCCCCGACAATTCGTCGAGTAGCACCTTACGGATTTCGTCACGGTTCGCACCTTTCAACCTGGCGACCATCGCGCCAAAGTCAGTGACAATGCTCGGCGAGACCATCGACTGATGACGCCACTCCAATTGCTCACCGTTGAGGCAGTTGACTACCGCCTTCCATGCCCGTGGATCATCCAGTTCGATCAGGGCGAGCGTCGCCTCGCATTGCTCGTAGGGTCCACCACGGCCAGAACGGTTCCCTCGGTCGCCATCTCGCGTGGTCTTGCTTTCCTGTTCGCCCCGTGTGCCGAGCCGTTCGGTGTCGTCGCTGTCCGCGGTCCAAGAGGCCAACTCAAACAAACGGTCGGCGTGCTGCGTCAGGTTTCTGGCACGGACGATTCGAATCGCATCCAGGCGATGGTGGCGTTTTTCATGGTGGAGGAATTCGCCAACCAAGGCCGCGCTCTCGGGATCGTCCAAGAGCCCCAACAATCTGAGGTGGCGGGAGTCGCTGCGGTCGTCTTTCACCAGGCGGAGGACGTCCGCCTCAACACCCGGCACATCCTCCCTAACCAGCGCCCGGATGAGCCCAACGGCCGGGAACGAGACGAACCGCGTGCCCTGCGGGTTGAGGTCGTGGCGGTCGAACGCCGCCTTTTTCATCAGCGGGACGGCTTCGAGGCCGTACTTCGCGTAGCAATAGGCGGCGATCTGTCGGTCAAGCTCGACCGAGTAGCCCATCAGGCAGGGCGCATTCTCGACGGTCAGCATGGGCACGCCGAGTTTCTTGACGATCTCTACTGCGTCGCGCCGCACGGTGCGGTCGTCACTGCGGATCAACTCCAGTACGTCGGGCAGGAGTTCGGGATGCCCGCGGGCGTGCGCGATGCCCAGTTTCAGCCTTGTGGGATCCGTCGATCTCAACAGGACCCGCGTGACCGCGATCCGCTCTTTACGCGTCTTGCCCTCCGTTTCGGTTCGGACAAGCTCCGCGATCTCGGCTTGATCCAACACGGCTGTCAGCTTTCGCCTTACCGCCTTGCGCGGATGCGACCGGGCGATCACGCGAAGCTGGTCGGCGTGCGAAACAAGAAACGGTCTTAACGCCCGTTCCGCCCAATCCGAGACGGAAATCTCCGGATGATCCAGTGCGTAGGTGAGGTCTTCGATGGCGTCGGCCCCGGCCAGTTCTTCCAGCGCCTCGATGACTTCCAGCGCCAGGAGCCTGTCGGTTGGTCCTCGCAGGATTCGGCCGATGGCCTGATTGTAGTCCGTAACCTTCAGGTCCCGCAGAGCCGCAACGGCCACGTGTTGCAGGTTGGGATCTTGGCTCTCGAGGTTGGGTGCAATGAATTCGACCGCGTCCGGATGTCTCGTGCTCCCGATCAGGCGCAGCACGTAGGGCTTCACATCGGGCGGGGCCCGCTCAAACTCATTAACGAGCATGTCGTAGACCGACGGACGCCACGCGCCGGCGTGTGGATCAGCATGGTCACGGACCTGATGGTAGTACGACAAACGGCGGGACTCATCATCCCGCTCCGTCGCAATCCGGTCTCCCATGGCCTCGGTCTTTGCCCGGATGGCGCGGCGCAGTGACTGCTCGAGCCACTCTTCGGGCGGTTTGTTCTTGTTTTGAGCCCACCACGACTTGATCTCGCTGACTGACTCCTGCTGTCGCTTCTGCCCTTCTTGGATCGCCCGATCGATCGATGCGGGGCTGCTGTTGCCGCAGAATCCCCACGGGATGGTCGGGAAGCGCGTATAGGTCAAGGCGCCGAACACCCCGATGTAGAGGCGCTGCCGATCGCCGGACGAACCTTCGATCAACTCGATGAGCCTCGGGACCCGATCAGGCGGGATGATACGGTGAAGCGTGGCCACGTTTGCTCGTGATTCGGGATGGGCATTCAGATATCCGAGGATCGCGTCGGAAATCCTCGGAGCCCAG
>JASFUW010000239.1:0-7876 GCA_050050135.1 Phycisphaerae bacterium | reverse complement strand
TGCGGATGATGCATCTGCTGGAACGGATTGCGCTGCGCTTCAATCGAGCTGAAGTGCCGCTTATGGTCTTGAAGGGCGCTGCGTTGAACCTGACGCTCTATGAACATCCGGACGAGCGCCCGATGGGGGACTTGGACCTGATGGTTCGGGCGTCGGACGAGGGGAGGGCGCGGGCGCTGCTCGAGGCGATGGGTGGTCTGCGCGGTGATCCGCTGGTTCGGGAGGATTTCTTTCCGCGGTTTTACTACGAGCTGGAGTATAGCGTCGGTCGAATTTACCCGGTGAGGCTCGACCTTCACGTTCGACCGTTTCGACCGCTGCGATACGCCCGGACCGTGCCGGATAGCGCGCTGTGGGCCGATGCCGCCAAGTGCGGGTTCGGTCAGTCGACGGTGTTGGTCCCGTGTGCGGAAGACATGCTGATTCACCTGTGCGTGCATGCGGCGATACACGGATGCACGGAGGAGAAGTGGGTCCAAGAGATCAAGCTTTGGTGTGATCGGCACGGCCCGGACGTCGATTGGGGGCGGTTTGGGGCGAAGGTGCAAGCATGGAAGCTCGCGGTGCCGGTTCGGGAGGCTTTGGGGGTTGTTCGTCAGAGGTATGGACGGGCGCTGCCCACCGAAGTTCGTGCGGAGCTGGCGCAGATACGCACGACGTGGCGCGATCGGCTTGTGCTGCGGCAGGCGCCGCGAGATGCGGGCCATCCGTGGTGCCATGTGCTCGTCAATCTGCTCTGCACGCCTGGTGTGCGGTTCAGGTCGAGATACTTGCGGGCGGTGCTGGTTCCGGATCGTGCACATATGGCAGACTGGTACGGGCGGCGGCATTTCGGGTGGCTGCTTATCGCGCACGTGCTTCGCGGTCTGGGACCGGTGGGGGGAATGGTTCGGTTCGCGCTCGGTTGGCGGGCGAAGATCGAGGTCAAGCCGAGCCCGGTTCACGGGGTGGGCGTGTTCGCGAAGCAGAACATCAAAGCGGGAGAGGTGATCGGACGGTACTACGGGAAGCCCGTCGGTCGTGATGGAACGTACGTGGTTTCGCGACAGGACAGGTCGGGGCGCAGGGAGCGGTTCGAGATCACCGGTAAGCTCAGGTTCTTGAATCACTCATGCCGCCCGAACGCGCGGTTGGACGGTTTCGCGTTGAAGGCGACGGAGTCGATCCTGGCGGGGCAGGAAATCAGGATCCGGTATGAAGGGGCGACTTGCGCTTGCGGCGGTCAGCATAGCGGTGACGCGGGTCGGGTCGCGGGGGGTGTTCCGCAAGCGCCGGCCGAGGTACGTCGAGCCATCCTGGGGTGTGGCGAGGCGACGGATGTCTGTCAGCCATGACGAAGAGAGACACGCGGGTATCGGTCGGGGGAATCGAAGTCGGGTCGGAGGCGCGACCCGGTGAGGCGGAACCGTCGGCGTCCGTGCGGTCCACCCGGCGGAGTTTCCTGAGCCGGACGGGCAAGCGGGCGGTATTTGTGCTGCCGGCTGTTTGGACGCTCAGCGCGCGGCACGCGGCGGCGGGAAGCGGGGTCTCCTGCAGCGCCGCGGGCGCGCCGTGCGTTGTTGACGACGACTGTTGCAGTCTGAACTGCAACGGGGCGAGCATGACCTGCGAGGCGCTGTGATAGAGACCATGCAAACCGGGGAGCACACAAGTTATTGGGCGAGCTGCGACGCGGTTGTCCGCGTTCCCAGGAGACGCACTGACGTTCTGGCGGAGCGGCTGGACGATGAAGGCATCCTGGTTGATCCCGACAGCGGACAGATTCATCGGTTGAACGAGACGTCGCTGGCGGTGTGGAACGCCTGCGACGGGTCGGCCTGGACGCGCGAGGTCGCCCGGGGGATGACGGAGCAATATGAGGTGAGTTTCGAGGACGCGCTGGATTACGTGGAGCAACTCCTCGCGTGGATGGCAGAGTCGAACCTGGTCGAACTGGAGTCTGACGGTTGATTTGCGATCAGACAGCGCAGATAGTGGTGGCGGGTACGCACGTCGGCTACCGCATCGGAGAGTTCGATGTGTCCGTCAGTAGCGAGATCGACACCGTGCTTACGGATTTTGCAGCGCTGTACGAGGGTTATCCGTCGGGTGAGGGCAGCGAAGGCCGAGCCCTGAGTGTGGGCGTGCGTCGGGTCGGGAACGGGGCGTGGCGGCGTGAACGGTATGAGATCGTGGGTGATGGGGAAGCGATCGGACACGAGCGGCGGCGCGCAGAGGTCATTCCGTTCCTGGAGTGGGGGATCAACTGGTGTCTGATCTCGACGCGGGCGGAGTTTCTCCAACTTCATGCCGCAACGATGGCACGGGATGGCATCGGGGTCGTGCTCGCCGCCGGTTCCGGTGGCGGGAAGTCGACGCTGGTCGCGGGGCTTGTTGCACGGGGCTGGACGTATCTCTCGGACGAGTTCGCGCTGCTGTGCCCGGAGACGCTGGACGCGCATGCGTTTCCGAAAGCCATCTGTATCAAGGCGGGGGCGTTCGGAATCGTCAGGGAGCTGGGTCTTCGGTTTGTGGGGAAGCGGTACTACGTGAAAGGACTGAAGGGTCGCGTCGGTTACGTCAACCCGCGCGAGGTGGACCCGCACCGGATCGGCGATCGAACGCGGATTCGCCTGGTGCTGTTTCCGAAATACACGCCGGGGCGCAAGCCGACCGTGAGCCGAATCAGCCGCGCGAGCGCCGCGTTTGCCCTGGCTTCCAGCGCTTTGAACCGGAATGCGTTTCGCGACCAGGGTGTGTCGGTGTTGAGCCGGGTCGTCCGGTCGGCGGAGTGTTTCAGCATCGACTCCGGATCGCTGGAGGGCGCGTGTGACCGGATCGACTCGTTGGTTGACGGTCTATGAGAGTCTGCCTATGAGACGCGGGACCCAAGCCGATCGCATGGATCAGGCGGACTGGCTTTGCATTGCCTATGCGTTTCCCCCCATCAACCGAAGCGGGACCTTCCGGACACTTGCATTCGTGCGAGACCTCGCCGCCTGGGGTTGGAATGCCACGGTTGTGACATCCGAAGCGGATGACGAACCGATCGATGAGTCGCTGCGTAAGCGCATTCCGGAGACGACCGCGGTCATTCGTGTCCCGTTCAGTGATCCGATTCGTCGGGTCAAGCGGGTATGGGCGGCGCTGCGACGCGTTGCGGCGGATGCAACGCCGCTTCGCTACGATTCGTGCAAGTGGACGGATGAACCGGAGGAGCGTATCTCGGGCTTGACGGCGTGGTGGTCGCAGTGGCTCGTCACGCCGGACTCGAGAATCGGTTGGATTCCCGGGGTTGTGCGGGCGGGCATGCGTGCGATCCAACGGCGGAGACCGCGGATCATCTACTCGACCTCGCCGTATGTCAGTGCGCACCTCGCGGCGATGATCCTGTCGCGGTGGTATCACGTACCGTGGGTCGCCGACTTTCGCGATCCCTGGAGAGAGAACCCCTTTCGCGATAGACACTCGAACGCGGTGGAAGTGTGGGACAGCGTGCTGGAGTGGTGCGTGCTCAGGAGCGCCCACCACGTTGTATGTGCCACGCCGACCATGACCAGACAGGTCTGTGTGCGTCGTCCGTTTGTCGCGGCGAAGATCTCGACTGTGTTGAACGGTTTTGACGACGATCTTTCGGATCGCGATGTAGTAACCCATGTTCACGAGCCCGACCGGTTCGTCCTCACGCACGCCGGGCAGTTTTACGGTCCGAGGTCGCCGGTGATCTGGTTCAGCGCGTTGCGTTGGGCGCTGCGTCGATCGCCGGAGCTGTTTGCGAAGTTTCGCATGGCGCTGATCGGACCGCCCACCTTTGACGGTCGACAGCTCACGGAGATTGCTCGGGACGCCGGGGTCGGCGGTCATGTAAGCGTGTTCGGGCAGAAGACGCACGGCGAAACGCTCTCGTACCTGGCCGACAGTGACGCCGTGATGGTTGCGGGTTCGACCGGGGCGGGTTGCGATTTGCAGGTGCCGAACAAACTGTTCGAGTATCTCGGGCTTCGCCGACCGATCATCGCGACGTGTGCCGCGACCAGCCCGATCGTGGGCGTTCTCCGCGATGCCGACGCCAAGGCACTCGTCTGCCACGCGAACGATGAGGTCGGGCTGACCGATGCGCTGGTGAAGCTGGTCCGGCAGGGGGGGGAGGCTTTGCCGGGCGATTGGTCCGGGGTGGGCAAGTTTGCACGGAAGCACCGTTCCCAAGAGCTGCTGCGTGTGTTTGAACGTAGCTCGCGCCGTGGTTGCGTCGGGAATGGCTCGGCCGCAGGGATGGCGGTTCCTACGGTGTCCGTGCCGCACTCGGGCGAAGCCACATTGCTTCAGATCAGATCGCACCGGCCACGTCGCGCGGCCGAAAGGGTGGTGCCGGTGACCGCGGTGCCATGAGCGCGGCCGTCGGGGGGGGCGGCTCGAGGCGTCAGATTCCGTGCAGGATAAAGGGGTTGGTGCTCCGCTCGCGTCCGATGGTGGTTTCGGGTCCGTGGCCCGAGATCACACGGGTGTCGTCGGGCAGCGTCATCAAGTGCTCGCGGATGTTTCGGATCAGGCGTTCGCCGTCGCTGTTGTGAAAGTCCACGCGTCCGACGCTTCCGGCGAAGAGGGCGTCGCCGACGAATGCGATGCCGAGCTCGGCGCAGTACAGGGAGCGCCCGCCAGGCGAGTGCCCCGAGGTGTCACGAATCTCCCAGATGCTCGAGTCGAGTGCCATGGTTTGGCCGTGCGGCAGGTCGCGGGGGTCGGTGACTTTGGTGGCGAAGCTCCGTCCGGTCATGGCTGAGAGGTTGACATTCGGGTCGGTGAGCGCCGCCCATTCCTCTTTGCCGAGATAGACGGGGAGTTCGCCGAGTTCGTCGCGGACCTCGTCGATGCCGCCGATGTGGTCGGTGTGTCCGTGCGTGAGCACGATGGCTTCCGGCGTCAGCGAGTTTGCTCGGACGTGTTCGACGATCTGCTCGGCCTGCGGCGGCAGGCCCGGGTCGATGATCCAACACGGTCCGCCGGACTGAAAGTAGATCGTGCAGCCGTTTTCGAAATAGACGGGGTCGTTGGTTATGTGAATCTGAAGCGTTCTTGTGTTACTCATGTCATCCTACCGTAGGGCCTGTCTCCCGCCGGGTCGGGTTTTCGTTAAAGTCGCTTCCCGCGCCGCGAGCGCGGCAAGGTCGGCGGCGGAGCTCTCACGCGACCACAAACCCTTAGCGTACTGCGGACCGGGAGCGTGATCAAACCGCCCGGGCGGCGCTGTTATGAATCCTCCAGGCGTCGTTGAAGTTCAGCCAACCGTTCGAGGCGATGGTTTATCGGCTGGACGATTGGGGCGACGACGTGTGAGATGAAGATGTGGTCGACGGCGTCGGCGATGAGCGAGGATTCGGCCAGTTCGTCGCGGGCGCGGCGGATGGCGCGTGATGCGCGGGCGTACATGCCGGCGAGGATGGCGACGTAGATCACGACGACGACGGCCAGACCGGCGAGCAGGTGGGCTGCGCTCAGCGCGGAGACGATCCGGTAGAGCCCGTGGGCGGTTCGCCAGCCTCCCGAGTCGCCGATCATTTCGAGCGTGCCGGCCAGGATCGGCTGGAGGAGCGGGAACCAGAGCAGGATCAGCCACAGCCCGGTCTTGGCGAACAGTGACGGCCGGCGGTATCGAGCCAATGCTTCGCCCAGCAATTGCGTCTCCAGCCTGTCGGGCAGGCTGCGTATTGCGGAGGTTACGCGTTTTGTCAGCGGCTCGCTCTGGGGAAACTCGTCTTCGGCGCGAACGCGTCGGATCGCGACGGCATGATCGGCCAGGACGCGGGATCGGATCAGGTCAATGCGGTCTTTGACGGTCGGTCCGCTCGTCTGCAACGGGTCGGTGGCGTCGGTCGCGGAAGTGCGTGACACGATTCCGACACGACGGCCGAGGGCACGAGAGACCCAGCCGAAAGGCCAATGCACCAGGCGAAGCAGAGGCCACTGGGCGACACGTTGGGTCAGCAGTTCGTCAGCGAGTGATTCCGTACTGCGAAGCTGGGTCGCCACCGCGGCGCCGACTGCGGCACAATAGTCAGGGCCTACCGCTTCGTTCAGCACAAGCTGATGGTACGTCGGATCGCAGGCTCGTGCCAACCGGCTGACGATGGTGTTGAGCTCGAAATGGTCCTTGATCCGATCGACGTTGACGTGCTGCTCGCGAGCGCGGTTACTCGCCTTGACAGCGCCTTGTTCATCCTTTGAGACCGGACTCAAGACGCGAGCCCGGAGGCGATCCAGCTCGGCGGACGCGAGCCGGGCGATCTGGTGGACGGTCTTTCGTTCAAGGGTGTATCGCTTCCACTCGGGATCGTCCCAGACGTGTCCGACACGCGCGACGAAGGCGTCGGGTTGTGCGAACGCGGCGGCGACCAGGAAGCGGTGATCGTCCGCGTCGGGACAGTCAGTCGCCTGGAGGCATTGCATTACCCACCGGTGCTGCATCTCCCAAAACGCGTCGGCGGATCGACCGTTTCCGTTCGGTGTCGGCGTTTGTTCCGGTCGCAGTTCGCCATCGGACAGGAGTTGGTCGACCTTGTTGAGCACGCAGTGTACGTTTGACGGGTCCTTGACGACGTCGGGGAGCAACTGGACCCAGGCGCGGTCGCCGATCTTTCGGGGGGTCACAACCCAGAGAATGCGGTCGAGCAGGGGGGCGATGGTCCGCACCGTATCGAGGTGTTCGAGGAAATCGCTGTCGAAGTCCGGCAGGTCGACCAGGACGACGTTGCGTATCTGATCGGCTTGATGCGTCGTCACGTCGATCGTCCCGTTGCGGTCGAGGGCGGTCAAGCGGCGGACGACGTCCGCGTGGGCGGCCTCATGCACATAGGCCATCGGTCGTTCGGTGCCTTTGCCGGCCTCGGCGGTGTCGGTCGAGACCTCCGTTTTCGCCAAGGCGTTGATCAAGGTGGACTTTCCGACGTCCTTGCCACCCAACAGGCCGCAGATCACCAACTCGTCGCGTGCTGCGACGTCGGCACCGAGTGACAGATCGACGGGTTCGACGTGCAGGATATCGGCCAGCTCACGGTTGATGCGCTGCAATTCGGTGTGCGCTCGTGTTGATAAATCCAAAGCTGTCACTGCGGGTCCTCCGCAAGGCGGCGCAGCTCGTCAAGGGCGGAAAGCAAGGGTTCACTCGGGCTCAGGACCAGCGCCTCGCATTCCGCCATCGTCCGGGCTACAAGACGTGTCCCGTACGAGACCATCAGTTTGTGGAGCGCTTTGACGGATTCCTGGACGGCGTCGAACTCGGGCGATCCGAAGAGCTTTTCTCGAGTGACGGCCATGAGCCGCCCCATCGGTTTGCCCAAAGCGGCGCCCGCGCCCGCGGCGACGGCGAGCTGAGAGAGCGCTGCGCCGACCGCGCCCTTGGCGGTGACGAGTGTGAGGGCGGCGACGGGACCCGGAGCCGCGATGAGCACCAGTGCAAGTCCTACGGCACTGAAGCCGACCGCGCCTTTGACGTGCGGTCTGACTCCCTTGGATTCGCGTTCGACCTTCGCGATCCAAGCATTCAGCGCGTCATCGAATCGGCGTGAGGCCTGCCCGACCGCGTTTCGGGTCTCGGCGTCCCAGGCGAACTCGAGTGGCGTCGGTTCGAGCCGGGTCCATCTTCCGATCTCTTCCCAGAACGCGCTGGACGTCGACATCCGGTTTATTTCGTTGACCTGACGCCGACCCATGCCCTCGAAACAGGACTCGGCCAGCCCGCGGCGGTCCAAGTCCGCCGGGGGTGACGGCTCGGTCGTCCGCGCGGAATGACCGAGCAGTGCGCCCACCAGCGGGACCTGTTTGATCGCGGATTGGAGCCGATCGGTCTGCCCGGTAACCCATGCTCTTAGCTGATGGAGGCGGAGGACGCGGGAGACGATCT
>JASFUW010000238.1:0-7885 GCA_050050135.1 Phycisphaerae bacterium | reverse complement strand
CGATTAGGATTCGTTATTCGGATTCAGTATTCCGATAGGAGCGTGCCTTACGCGATCGCCCACGCACGTCTGACCGAGCCTATCCGTGCGCCGATCAGAAACAGAAGCGTCAGCGCAGCCATGCCCCAAGCCGACATAGTGGGAATTGGCGCGTCGGCGCAATCCTCTGCACAGTTGGACAAGTCCTCATCATCGGTGCAGTAGCCGTCACCGCAGAATGGATCCTGAATGGTGACCGTCACGGGCACGAAGTCCGTCGGGATGCCCACAAGGTCCGTGCGCAAAAGATAGCTGCTGAACGCCTCCGGGTCGATGTCGATCACGAAGGTGCCGGACGCATCCGCAGACACTTCGAGGACGAGGGTACCAAGGTACTTCGATGGCGGTTCGTACCCGATGCCGCCATGACCGATCAGCGCATCGCCGAGCCGGTATCCCAGGAGGTCGGTGCCCGGATTGCCTTGCGCGACGACTGAGTCGAGTCCGGCGAAGATGTAGTCCGGACGGGCGGCGTCCACAAAGAGACCCAGTTCGGGTTGGAACTCCGGGCCGACGCAGTAGGAGAACCGAGGTGAACAAATCGGATACTCAGGCGGGCACTGGGTGCCGTCTCCGCACCACGTTGGATAATCAGGAAGGGGACGATCTGCGCCCAGCGGCCGAACCGAGCCGCTGCTTCCGCTGAAGAAGTCCGGCCTGTTGAGAGAGATTTGGAAGGTCCGTACCACCTCGGGATCCCAGCCGCTGGCTCGGAAGTCGACCGTGACCAGTTGGCCACCGCCGATGACCACGATTTCGTTACCGTTAATCGTGTGCGGCCCGGTGGCGTTGACCGGCACGAAGTCGACGCGCGCGGGCACCGCGTGTACGCGTGCATCCACACCCAGACCAGCGATCGCCAACACAACAGCGACTGCTTCGATTGTACGTCCACGGATCATGTTCGCTCTCCTCTCCCGACGTTGACGTGCCGTAACGCGAACGGCATCACGAACCAGGCCTGTTACTGCGGCTCGTCGCGGTGCACTCGGTGCCGTCCAGAACATTGTCAACAAGTTTAACAGAATCGAGCCTCGGCGGCAAGCCGAATGCAAAGTCAGGCGACATTTCGCGTCGGACAGGTGTCCACGAAATCCTCGCGGGCCAACTCGAAGCGGCGTAGAAGCCAAAGCGGTTTTTGGCGCCGTTCGGACGGTCCTTCACGAGCCCTGACCGCCCCGGGCGACGCTCGGCCCCAACGGGGCAAGTTCGGCACCAGACTATTCGCATGTTGGATGCAGATTATTATCCCGAAAGCCGCTTCCGGAATCAAGCACGATGGTGCAATGCGCGCGGCGGACGACAGTGTAAACCTGGACGTGACCACGTTGAGATGGACTTCATCGACGTGGGGCTTGATGATTCTGGACGCACTGGTTCTGACGGGTGGCACTGGGCTCATCGCAAGGCGGAGGGCGGCAGTGACGACTTGGACGCAATATTCGTCTACCAAGGATATACTCTGGTCGTCAACGCCTCCCGGTCGCAAACGGCCGTCTTATTCGATGTGGTCCGGTTTGGCCGGATCGGCCCGCCCACTTTCCTTTCCGTCAGGTAGAGTGAAACAACGCCGGGGGCAACGCGCTTCGAATAGAAGATACAAAAAGGAGCCCGCATCAGCGTTCGGATGAGGCAGGCTCCTCTTCGTATGCCATGTCCTACTTGCGGTCTTACGCGGCGTTCGCGGTCGCGCGTCGCCGCGTGAAGACGACCGTACCCGCCGCGGTAAGAAGCAGAGCCGTCAGAACCAGGCCCCACTGCGAGACCGTCGGAATGGGGTTGCCCTCGATCGTAATGCTCCCGACCATGCCGCCTAAACAGTGTGGCGAGCAGAAATAGGGGATGAGCGTCGTGCCATCGTTCGGCACCACGAAGGTGACCGTCGGATTACCTGACGTCAACGGCTCGTTAAAGTGGACGTCGTCGGCTGTGCACGGGGTGCCGGACGTCACGGTGTGCGATCCGCTGCTCCAAATCCACTCGACCGTATCGCCCGGAGCCACAACGATGTCAGCCGGGTCAAACGCAAAATCGACCTGATTGACCGTATGCGTGACCCCGAGTGCCGGAAACGCAGCACCGAGAATGCACGAAACCACAATAACACCACTCACACGACCCAATGACGTGTTCATCTCTCAGTCCTCCTCTCAACCGGTATCTGGCAATTAATGACCCTCAGGCCGCCATCGTACGCGAATGTCCCGCTTGGTTCAAGAAAAAACTGACGTTCTCACCGTCAATCGGCGTTTCTCCGGCCTCAGCTTGCTTTCCAACCGAACAAGAGGTGCTCATTTTCGCCTGTCACCCACCGGGTGCGCCGGTAGAAATCGCCGCCCTCGACCCCACCTTCTCCGCCTTCGCCTTGGCCCGCCGTTTTCATGTCGCCGATTTGGAGGGGCCGGCGCAGTCCGGTTCGCCATTCAGGTGCTTATCCCGCGGTCTCCACTACACAACCGCCACGTTCGTGACACTGGTTAGCTCGACCGCTTCGGCTGCGCGCTCCGGGGGAAGCCGACGCCCGTTCGCCAGCTACTCACCGATCGGGCGGTCGTACCACCGGCGGGTCTCGGCATCGTCGAAGCGCGCTAGCCCTATCTGCCGGCGTTGGAGCTCGACGAAGGCGGCCCCCTTAACGTGCTTGCGGGACCTCAGAATCTTGTGGGTGAGTCGTGGCATCGATGCGACCTCCAGTAAAGTGGTGCGCGCACCACTTCGGCTATCCGCCGCACTGCCCACGATCCGCGAAGGCAGGAAATGCTAGGTCGGCATTTCGGCAAGACTTACGACCACTGGGCGATACAGGACTCGAACCTGTGACCTCTCGGGTGTGATCCGAACGCTCTAGCCAACTGAGCTAATCGCCCTGCGGATCTCAAGGGGTGCATTGTACAGGCGACCTCGGCATCGATGCAACGCGAGCGATGACGCTGCTAGGCGTCAGGACCGCATGATCCGACGTGTGGTCCGCATCGCATGAGGGGATTCGGGTATGTGGAGCGCCGACTCGGGGGCGGACAGGGACCCGAGGCCCGATCACCGACTGCCGGCTCGCGGTCGCGGCTGCTCGAATCGCCGTCGGGCGAGACGGCTGCCCCGCGTCATCCCACCTGGACCACAGCGGCAGGAAAGCAGAACCAAGCGATCCCCCCCGTTTTCCGCGGTGGCTCGCACAAAGGCCGGATCACGGCATCCGCGAGTTGCGGAGCGGTCGGCCGGACCATGCCGGACTACGCGCGTTCAAAACGCGCCCCTCCGCCCCTTACCTTGAAAAACCATGTCAACCTGTTATGCTGCCTACGTTCTCACCCCGCACGGAGGCCACGGACGATGCCGAGAAAGCGTGGACGGTCGCTTTTTGAGTTGCTTCCTGAACGGGACGAGGAGGACGCAACGCTCCGCGCGAAGCCCACGGTCCCGTACCGGGAGCGGCAGCGTCAGCGCGGCGATCGGGGTGCGTCCGGAGCCGGGACGCGGACCGATGTTGAGATCGGCGGGGCTGCGGCGGGAGATCCGCCGGGCGAGGCCGTGCCGTTCGTGGAGGTGGACGGTGACCGCGTCCGGGTCGCGCTGACCAGCGTGACCGGGGCTGTGGCTGTCTTCGGACTCCTGGCGGTCCTTTTCGCGGCGTTCCATCTGGGTCGCGGATCGGGTTATCGACGCGGGTATGTGGAGGGTCGGGCGTCGTTCGAGGCGGACGCGGTGGATGAGGTCGAGGCGGCTCGGAACCTGCCTCCGGCGAGCCACCTGGTCGACGGGCTGCTCGACGACGTCAACGAGGCGACCGGGTCGTCGCAAGCCGGCGACGAAGTGGGCGAGGGCGCGTTGAACGGGCCGCGATGGGTCCGCGATCATACGTATATCGTGGTCCAGGAGTTCCCGGATGGGAATGTCGAGGCTGCGGACCGAGCCAAGGGGTTTCTGGCAACGCGCAGCATTGATACCGAAATCGTGCGTCGACCGAGCGGCGGCGTGCAGTTGATTACGACGGAAGGCTACAACATAAAAGACCCAACGCAGAAGAGAATGGCTGAAGCACTTCGAGAGAAGGTCCATGCCGCCGGGGCAGAGTACTACCGAGCCGGCGGCGGCTATAGGCTCGAAGGGTATCTCAAGACCTTGAAACGTGACGATTGGTAGACAGGAGCAGGCTGAATGTCGCTGGATAAATCGCTGAAATCGAGAGCGTCGCTTGAGCGTCACCGCAACGTCTTGACGCGGGCGGAGCGAATCGCCCACTTGCAGGAGGTCGGGCGGTGGAAAGAGGATTCGACGCCAACCGGATTGCCGAAGGTGGCCCACCGCAAAGCGTCGGTCGGCAAGAAGTCCAAAGCCGAGAAGAAACCGGAGCAGGCGGCTGAGACGGCGGAAGCACCGGCTGACGAGGAGAAGAAATCCTAGCATCGGGAATCCACTGTTGACCCTTCCATGCGTTTCGATCAGCACAGACACAGGCGCCATCGCTGTGAGATCAGCGGTGGCGTTTTGCTTTTGTGGTGAATAACGGAGCACGCACGATGACCACCGGGGAACAGTTCATCGCGGAGCACGTGAAACCGATCGGATCGTCGGGGATACGCCGGGTGTTCGAGCTCGGCGCCTCGTTGAAAGACCCGATCGACCTCTCGATCGGACAGCCCGACTACGCCGTACCGGAGAACGTGAAACGACGCATCATCCGGGCGATCGAGGAGGATCACAACGGTTATACGGTCACGCGCGGGATACCGCATCTTCGAGAGCGAATCGCCCGGGCGTTGGGCGACGAGTTGGACTGGCATCCGGACGTGTTCGTGACGTGCGGCGTGTCGGGCGGTTTGATTCTGGCGCTGATGGCGTGCATCAATCCGGGTGACGAGGTGCTGATCGGCGATCCGTATTTCGTTTCGTATAAGCATCTGGTGAAGCTGGCGGGTGGTGTTCCGGTTCTTGTTGATTTGTATGACGATTTTCAGCTTCATCCCGAGCGTTTCGCAGAAGCCATTACGAAGAAGTCGAAGCTGGTGATTCTGTGCTCGCCGAGTAACCCGACGGGGGTGGTGCATCGAGAAGACGACGTGCGCAAGGTGGCTGAGCTCGCCCGCGAGCGCGATCTGCTGTTGGTTTCCGACGAGATTTACTGCAGCTTGACGTATGACGGTCCGAGCCCGAGCCCGGTCCGGTTTGCGCCGGAGAGAACGCTTTTGCTCCGCGGTTTTGCGAAGTCGTACGGAATGACGGGGTTGCGGATGGGGTACGCGGCCGGTCCCAGCGAGGTCGTCACGCAGATGGCGAAGCTACAGCAGTATACGTTCGTCTGTGCGCCGCATCCGGTTCAACACGGCGGCGTGGAAGCGCTTGACACCGATGTGTCACATCATGTCGAGGAGTATCGCGCGAAGCGCGACCTGGTGTGCAAGGAACTCGACGGGGTGTTCGAATTCGTGAGGCCGTCGGGCGGGTTCTACGTCTTCCCCAAGACGCCGCCGGGATTCCCAAACGCCACCGCGTTCGTCGAGGAAGCCATCAAACGCAACGTTCTGATCATCCCCGGCGAAGTCTTCAGTAGCCGCGACACGCACTTTCGAATCAGCTACGCAGCCACCAATGAGAAGATTCGGCGGGGTTGTGAGATTCTGCGGTCGCTGGGCGGCTGAAGCGGTCTCGCGATCGGCGGGAAGTTCCGCCCGTGTACAACGATCGAGTCCTATCACCCTCGGGATGCGAGTCCCATCATTGGCAGTGAGCCTGAGGTCCCGGAAGCGCCGGCGGTGAACCACGGAATGCATCCACTGACGCGGAGATATCGACGAAATCGACTTTATGGTCCGGTGCGGGAAAGGCGAGGGTACTGTTGATCACGTCCATTCGCACCTTCTGTGGAGCCTGTGGTGAGTTCTTGAACTTTTCGACGATCGCCGAAATGTCCCGAAAGTCGACGACACATTGGGGTGCGCTGCAGGGGAGGACTCCACAGTCCCCGACGACGTCGCCGAGTCTGCTTGTCTTGATGGTCAACGGTTGCGAGAAACCCTTCGGATCGTCCAACTCGCACTCCGCAGAGATGGCCTGAATCTCGTAGACGGCGTCCGGAACGATCCCTGCATCGAAGACGTGTACGACGCCGTATTGCGACCAGTCGTCGTAATATGGCGTACCGCACTGTAGCGTCGCGGCCCAGAACGTCGGCGGCGGCGCGGATTCGTCACTTCCGGATGCCTCTGTAACCTCGAACGGCGCGCCAACGAACCATTGGTCGCCGTTGTACTGCGCGAATGTCCCCGGGAGATTCTTGAACGTCACTCTCATGGCTTCGGTCAGCCCCGTGCTTCCAGTCTGGAAGGACAGGTAGCGATTTCGAGTTCCACACCCAGTGTCAAAAACACGCGGATCGGGAACGGGCACCTCCGCAAACCGACAGGTAATACCCATGTGAACCGTCCCGCGGCCGAACTCGGCGTTGTAGCCCGCCAGACGAACCGTGAGACAGTCATCTTTCGCCAGGTTAAGCGGTTGAAGCAGCTTTCCGCTTCCACGGTATGCGGGTGGACCGGCGCATCCTTCGTCGCTTGCGCTGGCTGGTGCGACAAGGGTAAACCCGGGATCGCTGGGACATGCGCAATTCTGGGAGTTCGTCCCGTCGATGTAGACCGCCAACATCGAATCGTATGTGTCGTTGAGGTCGCCGGTGGCGCACATGTGCACATAAAACCGGCCGGCGTACGGCGCGATATATTGAACCCAGACGTCAGAGCCGATGGGAAGCGGACCGGACGGCGTAGACTCGGGCGTTGGGCCATCGGTGGTGCTACAGGTTGTGTCGTAGTCATATGTGATTGTGTCAAGCCCCGCGATAACGATATACATGTCTGTGCAAATATCGCCGACTGGGGCGCTGGAAGGACATCCGTTCCAACAGTCGACGTTATCATAGTCCCAATGTTCCGACGGACAGTCGCCAAGCACGACATCAGGTGAACAAAGACCAGGGATGGAACAGTCGCAACAACCCCCGTTGACGACCGGGGGAGCGGCCATTTCGGCGTCCAGGCAGAATGCCATGTCGGCCCCCACGTCGGCCCGCTCGCTTCCACGAGCGTACCGCGCCCCGGCGGCCTCGACGTCGTCGTCCGGTGTACTGAGGTTGATACCGTGGACGCTGTAGTTGTTCGCCTGGTTGCTCGTCTTCAACCAAAACCAGTTGCAGTCTTGGGAGCCCGGCGGGTTTGAAGGGTCCCGCAGATTGTTGGAAACCTCGAGCCAGTAGATCTCACCCGGCATCGGAAAGAACGGGTCATCAAGGTCTAAGTGTGCCTCATATACTGCGGCTCCTGCATAACAGGTGGGGCAGTAATAGGTGTGGTCCACCACTCCCTGATTGATGTGAGCGGTTGACACCTTCGACCAATGCACTAAGTCACCGGGAAGACGCTGATCGTCCTCGTAGAAGCGCACCAGAAAGTTGTCCGGGAAGACACCTTGGCAATCGCAAGGCGTGAAGGGCACACTGCAGGTCGACCGATCCATGTAAACGCCCCAGACGCACACGGAAAAGATCGCAGGCTGCACCGGAATGAAGTCATCCGCGAGAACCGGGCCGTGTGGGAGTAGCGATCGGTCGCTCATGACGGCAAAACCGTCGTACGCGGTATCAAGCCGAGGAAGTTGGCAGTTGTCGAGACCGGCGCCGTAACAGTACCGGCAAGGAGCCGGCGTGCTACTACACTGCGCTCCACCGACGTACAAACCCCCGAGAACGTCGCAGTCCTGCTTGGTAACCGGGATGCTCAGTATGAGGTCAACGCAGTTCGCGGGCCCGGGGCCGGTGCAGCACGAGCCGGTGCAGCAAGGATCAGTGGGCGAGATG
>JASFUW010000237.1:0-7933 GCA_050050135.1 Phycisphaerae bacterium | reverse complement strand
TGATACGACCGGAAGTGACTCCACATCATTCCGCGCGAATCGATCCAGCACGATGTCCAGCGTTTCATGTGGGGCCACTGTGGGGATTCCGCCGCGCACCAATTCCCCGACGATAAGCAGCGAGACGGCCTCAGGTTGCAGCAGCGCGATACGAATGTCCTGTCCCGTCACCATACCCAGGTACGCACCCCCGTCGTCCACGACGACGAAGTCCACCGCACCCGTGTCACCGGCGATCTGAATGAGTCTCTGGAGCGGGTCCTCGGCGTGCACGAGTTGTGCCGCTTCATGCGTGACGTCCTCCACGTGGATACGTCGCAGGATCGTCAGATCGGTCAGGGTCCCCACGCGCACGCCGCGCCGACGCAGCTTCAACGTGTAGATGCTGTCCTGCAGGAGAAACCGCGCACCGGCCGTCGCGATGATGGCCGCGAACATCACCGGCAGGATCACCTTCGGTTCACGCGTGATCTCGTACAACATGACGATGGCCGTAAGCGGAGCGTGCGTCGTCCCCGCCACCATCGCCGCCATCCCCACGAGGGCGTAAGCGCTGGCGCTCTGTTCGTCGATAAGCCCGACATTCGATAGTGCCAAACCTAAGGCACCACCGAGCGTCGCTCCCATCAAAAGCGAAGGGGCGAAGACACCGCCCGATCCGCCGCTGCCGAGCGTGAAGCACGTAGCCAGCAGCTTCATCACGAACAGAAGCAGCAGCCCCCGGATGGTCCACGCCTGTGCCAGATCGGACGCCAGCGTCGACTGAATCGCCGGGTATCCGTTCCCGTAGAACTCCGGCATCTCCTGCGAATGGGTCGCCAGAAAGCTGACGACCCCGATCAAACCGAGCCCCGCCGCGCCCAGTGCGGGCGTTAGCGCATCGGGGAAGCGCATCTGATCGGCGACGTCTTCCATGATATACAGTAGCCGGATGAACAGAACCGCCGCGATCGCGCACAAGACCCCGAGGATCAGAAACAACGGCAGCTCGACGCCCGCAAACACGTAGTTGATGTCGCGCAGCGCCTCGACCTCGAAGATCGCCACATCCTTGGCACCCAGGGCATGGATGATAGAGCAGCTGATCACGCTGCTGAACACGACAGGCGAGAACGTGCGGAACGAGAAGTCCTTCAAGAAGATCTCCAGGGCGAACAGCACGCCCGCGATCGGCGCGTTGAAGATCGCCGCGATCCCCGCCGACACCCCACACGCGACGACGATGCCCTTGTGTCGGCGCTTGATGTGCAGATAGTGCCCCACGCTGCTCCCGATCGCCGCCCCGATCTGAATGATCGGCCCTTCGGTCCCCGCCGACCCGCCCGACCCGATCGTCAACGCGCTCGCGACGGCCTTCGCCGATGCCACCCGAGGACGAATCGCACCACCCGCGCGGTGCAACGCATCCATCACCTCGGGCACGCCGTGTCCCTTCGCCTCCTTGGCAAAGAAGTAGGTGATCTGTCCCACAAGCAGCGCCCCGACCACCGGGAGCACCACCAGCATCCACCATCGCCCCGCGAACAACCCGGCGTGCGCACCGGAACCGTACGCAGCCTCGCGAGCCACCTCGATCAAATAAAAGAACACGTGTGCGAAGATGCCGGTGGCGGTTCCGATCAGAATGGACACCAGGATCAGAAAGGCCTCGTCGCCAACCCCGACCGTCAGAATCGCCTCTTGTAGGCGAATCCGGAGTCGATGCCCGCGTGCCGCGAGTCGCCTGGTATGTCTCGTCACGCCCTACACCTCGTTTCCTCAAACGAGACGGCAACCTAACAACAGGTCGGGGTCAAGGCAAGTAACCCGCCCACCGCGCACTGACGCGGGAAATCCGTCAACCGCCGACTCGCGTCCCAACGGCTGTTCGCCGCAACGGGCAGAAGCAGCGCTACGGACCCCACTGCCCGTGGCTGATCTCCGCAAAGAGCTGCGCGCCTTACCCTGTGCCGCGCCCTTGCCACATCTTGAAGGCAGCGTGACACAACCCGCGATCAAGGCCCGGTTGGCAGCGGTTCTCTCGCCCGTGGTCTTTTCATAAATCGTGCGGCGGCCTCGGTCGGCCCGGACGCCGTTGCTTCTTCACGTCGAACCGGTAGAGCCTTATCTACGCGCTCTTTCGCGCGCGATGGTGTGTGTCGCTACAGTCATCGAGCAAGCTGTGAGATCCCGTGATCGACGCGAGCGGGTCGGACGTCTGTAGTGAACCTCGACTGCGCTTCGGCCGAACTCCGAAGTCGAATCGCGGCGCGCCGGGATCGCAGTCGCAGGTCGCTTCCCGTACAATGACGGTCATGACCCAAACCTCGACGCCCACTATCGGACGCGACGTCTTTATCGCTACGACCGCATACGTCGGCGGCGACGTTACCTTGGGCGACCAAACGGTCGTCATGCACCAGGCCGTGATCCGCGGCGACATCGCCTCGATCCGAATCGGAGCCCGCTCCAACATCCAGGACGGCGCGATCATTCACACCGCTCACGATACCCCCCTCGACATCGGCGACGAGGTAAGCATCGGGCATCGGGCCGTGGTGCACGGTCGATCGGTCGGGTCCCGAACGCTCATCGGAATCGGAGCCATAGTCCTCGATCACTGTCACATCGGGAACCAGTGCATCGTAGCAGCGGGCGCCGTCGTGCCCCCTGGTTCCCGAATCCCCGCTCGGTCCGTCGTCATGGGCGTGCCGGGAAGGGTGATCCGTGACGTGGGAGACCAGGATCTCGAGACCATCGACGAGGCCGTCCGTAACTACATCAAGCTCGGCCAAATCCACACCGCTGGCCGATACCCCAATATTGCGACCCCGTGACCGAATCCCCCTACAGAGCGGTCGCGGTACCGTAGCGCGCCGCGGACAACGACAGGCCCGGCTCGCAGGGGTCATCCCGATCGCCGAGCCGGCCTTTTCCCAAGAAACCGTTGTTTTTGGCCCAAAATCGTGACAAGAGACCGCGAATTGCGGTTATAAAAGGTGGCGGGGATTGCAATAGCCGCCGGGCGAAAAACCGCGCATCCTATACTTGCCGAGCCTGGTGCGCCGCAACCGATGCAGGCCGAAGTGAGACGCACGCGGGCCGTGGACCGGTGAACGCCGAGTGCTGAGTCCGAACCGCGGCATAATGGCCGCCGCCTCGAAGTTGATAAAAGGAACAGATTGCCGCCAACGCCTCCCGGTTTGGGGCGTCCTTAACTGTAGACTCTGCTCTGCGTAGAAACATATGAGTCGCGATCCCGGCGCGCCGGGGCACGCAACCGAGCACGGCGTTTGCAGTACGTAGTTCCGCAAAAGACGAATGCGGTACCGGCGAACGAGAGTGTGAGCTTGGCCAACACCACAGACAATCCCTCACCCTCCGATGAGCGGTCCGGGAGTTCCACACCCGAATCGACCGGCACGGGCGAGAACTTCACCCTGCTGGGGGACTTCGAACTACACCGCGTGATCGGACGCGGCGGGATGGGCACGGTCTACGAGGCGTTCCAACGCTCTCTTCAACGCACGGTCGCCGTCAAAATCCTGGACCGGCAGGTCAGCTCCTCTCAAACCGCCGTTGTCCGATTCCAGCGCGAAGCCCAGGCGGCTGCCAAACTTCGCCACCCCCACATCGTTCCCATTATCGCGCTCGGCGAGCAGGGCGGCGTCAACTACTACGCCATGGAGCTGATCAACGGCTCCAGCCTCAACGATCTCATCGCCGAGAACCGTGCTCGTCACGAAGCCGACACCGCCACGGTCGATCTGGCGGAGACCGTCCCGCTCCCGCGCTCCTCGAAGGGCACGGATCGAGCGACCGATTCGTCCGCTGCAACGCCCCCCTCCCGCTCCTCAACGGCTTCGGGCTCGACGGTCACCCTTCCGCCATCGGCCTCCGTTCAAACCTCGGCCGAGTTCTTTCACAGCGTCGCCGAGCATATGTCCGAGACCGCCGATGCCCTGGAATACGCACACGCACACGGCGTCATCCACCGCGACATCAAACCCCACAACCTGCTGCTGGATAACGACGGGCGCATGTGGATTTCCGATTTCGGACTGGCCCGACTCGCCGAGCAACCCGGGGTCACCATCACCGGCGAACTGCTCGGCTCTCCGCTCTACATGTCGCCCGAGCAGATCAAAAGCGACCCCGCCAAGGTCGATCACAGGACGGACATCTACTCGCTGGGCGCCACCATGTACGAATGGCTCGCCATGACGCCACCCTATCCCGGCGAGACCCGGGAGCAGGTGATCAGCACGATCCTGAGTTCCGAGCCGCTTCCGCTTCGGGCTCACAACCCCGCGATCCCCGTCGACCTCGAAACCATCTGCCTCAAGGCGATCGAGCGCGAGCCAAACCGACGGTATCAGACAGCCGGTGATCTACGGGATGACCTCCGGCGGTTCTTGGCGAACCAGCCGATCAAGGTCAAGCGGGCCTCCTTGCCCGCGCGAGCCGTAAAGCTCATCAGCCGGCACCAGGTGGCGTCGATCGCGGTCGCGGCGGTCTTGGTGCTTGCCGTGCTGACCTGGGCCCTGGTCGGGACCAAGGGCCGCCTCGAGCAACAAACCGCGGAAATCGAGCAGGCCCGAGCCGACGCGGAACAGCTATCCAGAATCTTGGATGTCTTTAACGATGCCCCGCTCGAGGTCCAGGGGGCGGCTGAGCTCGGCGCCGGCGTGATCGACGCCGCCGGCTCGCTGCTCACCGGCGTGAGCGAGGCCGGCCGCGCCATGCGCACCGGTACCGCATCCCCGCCCTCCACCGGAGCGGACCCCGCCGCCGCCGGTACTGCAAAGGGAATCACCCGACGCGTCGCACGAGAGTACTTCGAGGCCGTTGTGCCCGACAACTGGCCCGCACCGCCCGAGAGCCGCCAGGACGTCCCCGCGCTGCTCCGGCTGGCGCTCGAGAATTGGGCCGACGAGCCGGCGGATGCCTTCGAGTTGATCGACGGGTACCTCGGAAAGCACCCTGGAGACCAACAGGCCGTTCAGATGCGCGCCGCGCTCGGCGCGCGGCTCGGACGAGACGCCGACGCGCTCGCGGACTCCCGGGACATCGTAACGCTGAGCCCGCGTGACCCGCACGCATACATGTGGCGTGCTATGGGCCTGTTGCTTCACGGCGACACCGATGGTTGCGTCGCCGACCTCGACCAGGCAGGCGAACTCGGCGCCCCCGCCGAATGGGTCGGAATCCTGCGCGGGCTCGCCATGACGCAAGCCAACGAGGCCATGAACGCCATCTACCCCTTCGACGCCGTTCTCGATTCCACGCCGGATCGCGTCGTCGCTCTGCTCGGTCGAGCCAGCGCCCGCGCCTCGTTGGGGGATATCACCGGCGCGATCACCGACCTGACACGCGTCATCGAACTCGAACCCGAGAACGCCCACTGCATCGCCTTGCGCGGCGACCGGTACATGGAGCTCGAGGACTTCAACGCCGCAGGCGAGGACTACCAGGAAGCCATGCGACTCGGCGGACGATCCTACAGCATGGTGGTGCGGTATATGACAGCACTCTCCCGCCAGCGGGCCGAACGCGACCAGCCGGAGAGCATCGAACGGACCGGCGATCAGCCCAATGCCGCCCGCGCGGCGGAAACCTCCACCGACGAAGGCGGCCCCTCGAGTGATGCATCAGGCGGTCGGTGGCGCGACTGGATACGCCGGAATCTCCGGCGGCCCGCGCCCGATCCACCCCGGCGCGTGGGCGTAAGCGTCCCGGCGCTGGTAAGGGCGATCGCCGGCCTGCGACCCTGATTGGTGAACGGCGAATCCATGAAGCTGCGGGATGGGCCGCTCGCGGCTCGGTGTCTGCCGTTCGCTAATCGCTATTCGCCGTTCGAACGATGATCCGTCACGCACGCCCCCTTCGACCGTCCGCGGTCCGCGTCCTGACGATCTGCTTACGGAGAAGATACAGCTCCTTGAACGCCCGCAGAATAACCCTCAGGTTCGCCCCCGATTGTTCACCCGCCGTCCTCGCAAAATGGTGTACGCCGACTTGGCCGATCGAGTAGCCCAAGCGCTTCGCTCGTGCCAGCACTTCGGCATCGATCAACGCCCCCATCGACTTCATCTCGATCTCGTCAAACAGCGCCCGCGGAAAGATCTTGAACGCACAGTCGATGTCCTTGAGGCGAAGTCCGAACGCCAGGTTCACCAAGGTCGTCCACCCGAACGCGTTGAACCTCCGGATCACCGAATCCTGACGGTCCAGCCGATACGCCGTAACGATGTCGTATTGCTCCAACAGTGGCAGCAATCGGTCGATCTCCTCGAAATCGAACTGTCCGTCCCCGTCGGTGTAAAACACCCAAGGTTTGGAGGCCTCGCGAAAACCACGCTGCAAAGCGCCCCCATAACCGAGGTTCGGCGAATTGTGGACCGCCCTGACCTCGAGGTATTCGTCCGCCAACCGGTCTGCGATCTCCCCGGTCCGATCGCGGCTGCCGTCGTCGACGATGATCACTTCCCAGTCTGAGCTGATCCGGCCGAGCGTCCGCATCGCCGCCAACGTGGTGTTCTCCACGTTCGCTTCTTCGTTATAACACGGGAAGAAAACGCTGAGGGAAAGCGGCGTGCGCGGTGGGCGGCTGACCAACGGCCTTGACTCCGATCACAAAGGCACCCGACGACTCACAGAACCCCGGCGGCGAATAGCGAGCATCAGATGAGGCGGTTGGCCCTTGTGCACCCTGTCTGATTCGCTACTCGACGTTCGCCATTGTCGTCAACGCGCCAAGATGCCGCAACCTCGCCCGTCCCGATCCCGGCGCACCGGCACGGCGCCGCGCAGCCGGATTCAACGGCCAACCCCGTCTGCGTGCGCTTCTGATTTCTAGCCCGTCTCGATCGCGTAGCCCGGAAGTGGATCGCTGCTCGTATGTCGTTCGACCTTGTCCTTGCCGTGACGCTTGGCTGCGTACAGCGCCTCGTCCGCCTTCGCGATCAACGCCTGACCCGACGTAGCCCGGTCATCGACCACCGAGGCGACGCCGGCGCTCAAGGAGAGCTTGTGACTGTGGTTAAGTCGCGATGTGTACTGGCGAAACAGCTTCAGTAGACGTTCGACGGTGACCTTCGCCGATTGCGCGCCCGTGTCGGGCAGAAGCAGCAGAAACTCGTCCCCACCGTATCGAATCGCATGATCCGTCGGCCTGAGCCCGCCGCGCAGCAGGGCCCCCACAAACTTCAACACGCCATCGCCGGCCTGATGACCGTACGTGTCGTTGTACGGCTTGAAGTTGTCCACGTCGAGCATGACGGCCGCAAGGTCCTCGCCCGCTTCCGCCTGCTGTTTGAACACCAGGTCAATCTTCTCGCAAAGATAGCCTCGATTCCCCAAACCCGTCAGTGGGTCGATTTTGGCTCGATCCTTCGCCCGCCGAAGTTGCTGGGTAAACCCGGCCTCCTTCTCGCGCATCTGCCGCTCCGTCTCGAATTCCATCTGCTCGATGCGGGCCTCCCGTTCAGCAAGCGCCCCGAGCAGACCCTCGACCTGCTCGGACACCGCTGCGGTCTCGTGCCAACGCGTCAGTCCTGGCGGCCTCACGCGCTCGAGGCTCTTTTCGCCGCGCTTCAGACCGTCAGCCAGACCCCGCAACGGCGACGCCACCCGCCGATCGAACCAACGACGCATTAGCCACAGACCGGTCAACCCCGACCCGCACGCGAGCAACGAAAACACCGCGGTCAGTCGAAACAGATAGACATCCATCCCGCTCTGATCGAGCAGCATCAACGCACGCTGCGACGTCCAGTCGGGGCAACCGTTCAGCGGAACCACGACCCCTCTGACCGCAAGCTCGCCTCCGTCATCCGGCGACCTCATCCTCGTCGCCGCGCCCGCACGATCGGGATGGCCCATCACCGCGAGCACCGCTTGTCGGTGCGCCGGCCGCGCGGGAAACACAGCCCGCAGATTCCCCACGAGATCG
>JASFUW010000236.1:0-7943 GCA_050050135.1 Phycisphaerae bacterium | reverse complement strand
GAAGGCGATTCGCTGCTATCTGCATGAACACAACAGGAACCCAGTGCCTTTCGTGTGGACAGCGACCGCCCGCAAGATCATGCGGAAGATAAAACGTTGTAAAGAACTGTTAGAGACAGGACACTAGTACCGTGTTCCACAAGTTTCGCGACCACCTGAGCCGCGGGCTTTCAGCCCGCGCGGAGCCCCGCGCAGGCCGACGCCTGCGCTTCGCGTTCCGACAGCAGTCAGAGGACTCATAAAACTCGGTACTAATCGCAGCACCGCGAACGGGCACCCTCGGCGACCGCCAGCAAAAAAAGATAAAGCTGAGGTTAAGAGCGTCTAACAAAACCGAGCCGCGACCGTGAGCGGGGATTTCATCCCTCCCGCCCTGGTTCCGTTAGACGGTGTAAGATGCGGGTAAGCGTCTGTCTCACCGGTTGTGGCCGCGTGCGAATGAGCGGGATCGGATGAACACTTCCTCCCCCGTCGGCGTAGAGCCTGGGTGAGGAGGCACGGTTAACCACCTCTCCGCCCACCGCGGGAGAGGCTGGGTGAGGGAGCACGAATTGACACCTCCCCCCACTGGGGGAGAGTCCGGGTGAGGGGGAGGCAAAGCTGAAGGGCCGGAATGGCGTCGGCCGTCACGCGGCCGGCCTCCAAGCGTAAACAGGAACGTGATTATTGGGAGGGTTCGACCGTGCGTACGCGAAACGCGCATAAGCGACAAGGCACGTTAAGGCGACTGGTCTTGCTCGGATGCCTGGGCGTTGCCCCACTGCCGGCCTCGGCCGGCGCGATCGAGGATTTCCACGCCCTCGACGAGCAGCTCAGCGAAGCCAGCGACGCCTACGAGGAAGCCCTCGAGACCATCAGAACCAACGGCGGTTCCGAACACAGCGCGTCCGCCAAGACACTGCCCGACCCGAGACCGGAAATCTTCCGCAAGCTCGAGGGATTGGCCGTCGAGAATCTCGGAAAACCGGTCGGCGCCGACATGGTCATCAGTGCCTTCCAATGGTCATGGTTCCTCGACCACGATCTGGACCGCTTGCCCGATCGCTTCGCACGCATCACGAAGCACTACCCGAACATCGAAGAACTCGACGACGTCCTCCCCGACGTGGGGTATTTCGGAACCCGGACCGGATCACCCAACGACTGGCTTTTGGCACTCGAGGAGCTGCTCGAACGGACCACGCGAAAGGAGACCAAGCTCGCCGCCCTTCTGGCGAGAGGTCAGATCGAACTGGGTCAAGGCCGACTCGCCAAAGCCAAAGCCACCTTCAAACAGGTCCTCGCCCGCACGTCCGACACGGACGTCACCGACGAGGCCGAAGGATTCATCTTCGAGATCGACCGGCTCCAGCCCGGCATGCAGGCCCCCGACTTCACCGCCCGAACGATCGATGGCAAACGCGTCTCACTAAAGTCCCTTCGCGGAAAGGCGGTGTTGCTCAACTTCTGGGCGTCCTGGTGACCGACCTGCGTGGATGAGTTCCCTCATCTACGGGCCGCCGGGTCGCGGCTGAAGGGCAAACCGTTCGAGATAGTCTGGGTCTCTCTTGATGACACAAAAGAGGCACTCGCCGAGGTCGTAAAAAAGAGCAAGCTCCCCGGCATCCACACGTGGGACCAAAGCGCCCGCGAAAACCCGATCGCCAAGCGCTACAACGTCCGTTCCCTGCCCACGTGGTACGTCATAGACCAAAACGGCCGGATCGCGGCCCGCGACCCGTTCGAGCAAAAGCTCGTCCCGTCCCTGCAAAGCGCCCTGCACGCCGATGCCCGGGCACGCGGCAGCGATTGATCGAACGGCACGACGGCAGGTCCGTGCGCCACCGCGCGGCATGTACCCGAAGCCGCGCAGCGCGGCCTGCAACATCCACATCCCTCGTCCGTTCGACATCAAACCTCACCCGATACCGCCGTTCGTCCGGGAACGCGAACCACGACGATTTCCCATCCGGTTTGGACCGCCAACCCGCGTATCATAGACTTGAGTGCTCGACGATACCGGGAGACGCCCGAGTCAGCCGGACCGGGTTCGACGCGACCCTGATGGCGATGATATCGGCTCCTGCGATTTTCGCGGTCGCGCAGGAGAACGCTCGGGCAGACATCCTCCCGCCCATAGCACTTTCGTAGCTGGGAACGTGTTCGTGCTTTCCGTGGGGGGAAGGAAGGCAACCGGCCAGTCAGGCGACCACCGCGTTGCTTGTCTGGCCGGTATTGCTTTCAGCGGTGCTCCGCCCGGAAATCGAAGGTCCGTCTTCGGCGTCATCCAGGTGAACGCAGGACCGAACCGTGCGCGGGCCCGTCCCCAATGGAACATACCGCAACGTCCGCACAGTGCACGTCAATAAGGAAGGCCTATCGTTTCCCGTCGGCCAGTCGTCCGTTCCGCTTTCGGACTGCTTGGCCGGCGAGTTTCCGAACCCGTCCCGCCCCGTTCGGTCGGTGCTTCGCCGACCGGCGATCGCGCGGCTGCGTGTCGTGTATCGTCACCCTCGAAGGAAGCGCCGGGCGCCGGTTGCCGTTCCGGTTCGCGATCGCTCGATCGAACCGGCGCCCAAGAAGTTCGTTGACCGTGATCAGCCTGGCACCTTTCGCGCCGATCTGTCGCAACGCCAGGTCCGCCGCCGACTTGTTCCAGTAGCCGCAGGCATCAACGACGATCGTCGTCCGCTTGCCCCGTGCGAGCAGCGTTAGCGCCAGCGCCTTGATCGACTCCTCCACGCCGATCCCGAACATCACAAAGTCCCTCGCGGGCACCTGACTCAGCAAACGGTCTGCCTTCGGATTAGCCATCAGATCTTCCGTCCGCTTCCGGAAAATCACCTGCTGGTATCGTTTGAACAGATCCAACGGGCAGCAGAGCATGTTGTCCACCTCGATGTGCGCACACCGTGGAAACACCGTGAACGCAATCTTTCGCTGCCCCTCGGACCCGTCCACACAACATGTCGAATGTGAGCCGTTCGGAAGTTCGAACTGGCGATGAGATTCCAGAGAGGAAACAACCGGAGCACCGTACCACTTCGCCCACGCTACCGCCTGTCGAAGCGCAGGAATGAGTGACTCCAGGTTGGCAACAGGATCGGCGCCTTCACGCGCGCAATAATCAACCTGAGTGTTCAAATCGACGACAACGCAGTCGCAGAAGCGCCCGTTCAACCGCCTCGTCATGCCACCAACTCCCCCACGTAGCAATGACTGACGCGCTGGTCGGATTGTCCCGAGGTTCCCGACCGTCCCTCCCGTGGCGACTAGGCGTAGGGTAGCCCCTCCCTTTCCTGTCCCCCTTACTTGAAACCAGTGGCGTGCCAGACCTCCCGCTGGCGTATGAGTTTAGGCCCGAACTCCTCGGTTGGCGACTCGGCTTCACGAATTCCCTAAGCTATTCTCCAAAAATGACTTACGGAAAAACTTCCGTCAATTTCACTTTAACGGTGCAGGGCAATGCCGATCGTTCGAGCAACGAGATCCCGATCGCCCCCGCCCAACGCAGCGCTCGAAATCGAACGCCTTCCGGCTCGGATTCGCCGGATCCCGCGCCGTTCCCCGGGGACGGTGGAGCGATAGTCACTCGAACGTCGATATCGTAGTAGTTATCGGACACTGAGAATATAGGTGATTGCCCCCGTTACTGGCCCTGTGGGTCTGGGGAACCGATTGGAATAGCAGCGCTGGCGCTATGCCCGTCCCGCAGAAATCGCCGCAGGGAAGACGCACGGCGACTGCCAGCGCCATGGCTTCGTTCCCGTACAGGCTCCGACCAAAACTGGGGGACCTTATCTCATGAGACGAGCGACGTTCGTTTGCCACTTGTCGGTTTGGTGTGTGTTCGCGGCCATCACGGTGACCGGCTGTTCCGCTTGCCGCCACTACACCGGTCAGCGCAGCTCTGCGAAGACGGCACAAGCTGTCCTCGCCTCCGCACGCGCCAACGAGATCAGTCTCTTCGGAGACTTGCCCGGCGCGAGCGAGTCCGTCTTCATCTCGCGGTCGGCAGTGCCGTTGCGCCGTCACAGCTTTACGGAGGTCGGCGCGGACTACGACGCCGACATCGACGCCGAGGGCGAGCGCATCGTCTTCGCCTCGACCAGACACAGCCTCCGCCCCGATCTGTATATCAAATCGGTGGACGGCGTCGCCGTCACGCAGCTTACCTCGGACGCAGCCTCCGACGTCCAGCCAACCTTCAGCCCCGACGGCTCGCGCGTCGCCTTTGCCAGCAACCGCGCAGGCCAGTGGGACATATGGACCATCGACGTCGACGGCGGACCACCGGTCCAGATCACCAGCAGCCCCGCGGAGGAGATCCATCCCAGTTGGTCGCCCGACGGTCAGCAACTGGTCTACTGCACGCTACCCGCAAGCGGCGGTCAATGGGAACTCTGGGTGACCAGCGCGTACGCCGGCGGCACGAAACGCTTTGTCGGTTTCGGTTTGTTCCCCGAATGGTCACCCGTCGAAAACCGGATTGTCTTCCAAAGAGCACGCGAGCGCGGCAGTCGGTGGTTCGGCATCTGGACAATCACGCTTATCGGCGGGGAACCGAAACACCCCACCGAATTGGCCTCAAGCTCCACCGAATCCATGATTTTGCCCACGTGGAGCCCAGACGGTGCTCGCATCGCGTTCGCCTCCGCCAGCATCTTCCCGAGCGAGTGCGACGAACTGCGCTTGCCGACGTCCACGGGCGTCTTCGACGTCTGGGTCATGGGCGCCGACGGCCGCGGCCGCACCCGGCTCACCGACGGGCTCACCTTCAACTATGCACCGACGTTCGCCCCGAGCGGACGGGTCTTTTTTTCGAGCAGTCGTTCCGGGCAGGAGAATATCTGGTCGCTCGGTCTTGCCGGTGTCACCGGCGTCATGCGGGACGATCACCGGATCAGCCGCGTCCGAGAACACACCGCCAACCAGCCGATGACGGCCAAGACCGTGGCATCGCAGGACTGATTATGGGATGTCTGACAGGCCGAACCCAGCGTAGGAAACGACCTCGGCGAACAAAAGGGGACTACTGATTTGGACGATGTAGTCTGTGTCTCACGCCGTCGACGAGAGGGGCGGGCATCGTACGCCGCAAAGCTCGTCACGGTTGGGAGGGTGGTCAGGGATGACCGGTAAGCAACGCGGGACAGGGCGGGGAAACAAGCTCGGAACACTGATCGCCGGCTCGATGCTGCTGGCCGGGTGTCACGGGGGAAACCGGGCCTCTCCGGTTACCATCGCCAACCCCAGACTCGGGCCTATGACCATCGCGGTCGCGCCCGCCATCAACGTCAGCGGATCGGTCGACTTCGACCGGAATCGTTTCGCAGACCTGATGGCCAGCGAACTGGGCTACGCCGAGGGGATTTCGGTAATCCCGGTCAGCCGGGTCCTCGGGGTCCTGGCGGAACAGGGTCTGGATGGCGTTCAGTCGCCGAGCCACGCGCTCGAGCTCGTTTCGTTGCTCGGTGGCGACGCGATTCTCGTTTTCGCGGTGACAGAGTATGACCCTTACGATCCGCCAAGCATCGGAATCGCCGCTCAACTGTACGGAACGAGGCCTCGGGAACGCGGCAGGATCCTCGATCCCATCGCGCTTTCGCGGCAGACGCGTCTTGCGGGAGCGAGCCCCGGGCCTCTGGCCAGGCGACTGCTCGCTCAGACCGAGACGGTCTTCGACGCGGATCACGAAGCGGTCGCAGCCGAGGTCCGAGAATTTGCCGCCCGACGCGGCGCAGACGACAGCCCCTACGGATGGCGGAAATACGTGGTGAGCCAGCAACATTACATCCGATTTTGCTGCTTCGCCACCATTCGAGACTTGCTACACAGCGATCCTGGATTCGAGGTCGCAGCAAGTCGAAAGAACAACGGGTAAGGATGCCATGAGCATGATGCGGCAGCTATCACTCGTCAAGGGTGAGGAACGGTTCGTCTTCCGGTACGAGGCCGGACGCGAACCCGAAGTGATCGACGCGTTCGCTTCACTCGCCGGTGACGACGAAAGCTGCTTCGACTGGTTCGATGCGGCTGTCCTCAGCTACCAAATGGGCAGAAGGTTAGAGACGGAACTCGATCAAATCGCCACGTAGTTGAGAGGGCTCGGGGTGACAGACCCCTTGCAGTGGGACTGCGTTGAGTGAGTGTGGGATTTCGCCGACGTGTAGCGATCATGACTGAAAATCCTTTGATTGACGAGTTTCTGAACTACCTGAAGTTCGAGCGGCACTTCTCGCCCCACACGGCCAAGTGTTACGCCGCGGATCTCGCGCAGTTCTGCGCGTTCCTGGCGGGTGATCGAGACGCGGCCAGTGGCGGGCAGGTGTTTCACGTCCCCCCGGGAACCGCGCGCACCCAGGCCGCGGTCGCCGGCCAAGAGGGTCAGAACAGACCTTCCGGGACCGCCGTAATCTCCGTCGCGGACATCGGGCAGCGACTGCGTGACGTGAATCCCGATCACGTCAAGCAGTTCCTCGCTTTCCTCGGCACCCAGAACTACTCGAAGTCCACCATCGCGCGCAAACTCGCGACGCTGCGGAGCTTCTACAAGTTCTGTCTCCGGAAGGGCTACGTCGAGAACCATCCTCTCGCAGCCATCCGCACGCCCAAGCAGGAGAAGCGACTGCCCAAGTTCCTCGAGCTCGAACAGATCAGCAAGCTGCTCTCCACGCCCGACGTGAACACCCTCCTCGGCTCGCGCGACCGCGCCATGCTCGAGGTGTTGTTCTCCACCGGCGTGCGCGTCAGCGAGCTGGTCGACCTGAACTTCCACGACGTCGACTTCGAAGGCCACGTGATCCGCGTGCGGGGCAAGGGCAAAAAGCAGCGGGCCGCCCCCATCGGAACCACCGCCATCGCCGCCATCAAACGATACGTCGACATGCGGCGTGCCGACGCACGCTCGGCCACCTTCGATCAGGAAGCCCTCTTCGTCAACAAACACGGGCAAAGGCTCAGCACGCGAAGCGTACGTCGAAAGCTCGACAAATACCTCGCGGAAGCAGGCCTCGACCCCGCCATCAGCCCGCACACACTCCGTCACAGCTTTGCCACCCACATGCTCAACAACGGGGCTGATCTGCGGAGCGTACAGGAACTCCTAGGCCACCAGTCGCTCTCCACCACCCAGGTGTACACCCACCTGACCACCCCGCGACTGAAGCAGGCCTACGACGAGGCCCACCCGAGATCCTAAAAATCGGCGGCCGGCCCGAGCCGCGGGCAGAGCCAAACCCGACCTTGTCGGGCACCCGCGCGGACTCCCGAACGAAAACCGAGCCGCCATCCCGCCGCGGGCTTCAGCCCGCGCGGACGACTGCGCCAATACCGAGCCGCGACCGTGAGGGAGCGAGAATTCCCTGCCTCTTGCACTGGTTCTGTTACGCTGTTTAAGGAACCGACGGCCGCCCCAGCCGCGGGCTTCAGCCCGCGCGGACGACTGCGCTAATACCGAGCCGCGACCGTGAGGGAGCGAGAATCCCCTGCCTCTTGCACTGGTTCTGTTGCGCTGTTTAAGGAACCGACGGCCGCCCCAGCCGCGGGCTTCAGCCCGCGCGGACGACTGCGCCAATACCGAGCCGCGACCGTGAGGGAGCGGGAAATTCTGCATTAACACTGAGCAGTGAACCCGCGCATAATGCCATTGGGTGGCACGGGTCAGCGACCCCGCCCCGTGGCCCCGTAGAAGTGACGACGATCGCAGAACAACTGCCCCAACGACCGCGAATCGGACTGATCCGCGGTCGTTTCCGTGCGCCGAGACAACCCCTCTCCCCACAAGGGGAGAGGTCGGGTGAGGGGTGAGCATTTCGCATCTCCAGCATTTCGTGCCCTACACTTGACACCACACGAAAACACCAACTGCCGGAACGACCGCGAATTACCCGTGTCCGCGGTCGTTTTTTTGCGCCCGCCCAACCCCTCTCCCCCCCCTGGGGGGAGAGGCCGGGCTGAGGGGG
>JASFUW010000235.1:0-7947 GCA_050050135.1 Phycisphaerae bacterium | reverse complement strand
GCTGCTCCTCCGTGAACGATAAACTGGCTTTGGACAACCTGTTTATCCCACGAAGGGCAGCCTTTTGCCATCTATCTGGTGAGAAGTGCGGGCTAGTCCACTACAAACCTGCATCCTGAGCCCGCCGAGCCACCTGCCGATCTCAGGCGAGAACGCCGAGTCCGGATTGGCCGGGGGGCGCGCTTCGCTCAGGTCGCAAGCAGCGACGGGCGGACCTCGCGATTGTCGGCCGTTCGGAGCGTGCGACGGACGCCGGGCCGGCGTCGAAAACGTTGGGCTTCACCGCGAACGAAGCCAACGCGATACGCGTTTTTGATAGCGCCAGGGCGGATTTTTGGGTTCGTTTTGCGAAAAAAACTTTGTTTTTCTTTTTTCTCCTTTCCTTTGGCGAGCGTGCGCGACGCATACCCGTCCCGGGTGATAACGTGAGGGGCGCGCGGCGGAATCGGGTCGGGCATAGCGCGCGCGGAACGGCGCGCGCGGAACGGCGGATGCTGATTCCTGAAAAAGGATGGGCAGTCCGGATGGGTGACGGTCCGCGCGGGTGCCGCGAGTGAGACTCAAAACGTCAGGCGGTAGCACGCCGGCTCAGAATCGATGATCGCTCCCCCCCACGTGATCGTTCCGCTGCCGAGCCGGGCAACCCGGGCGGGCGAAGACACGGCTCACGGGACCGTGGCAGACAGCAACCGGGCGGCGGTTGTTGTGGGTCCGGTGCTCTGGTAGTCAAGGGGGATGGAGGCACCAATCACAGCAAGCATGCCGGAAGGCGCGCGGCGGGCGTTGGATCGGTTGAGGGCCGGGAACGAGCGATTTCACCGGGGGGAGATCCACCATCCGAATCTCGACCTCGATCGGCGGCGAGCTGTGATGCAGGGTGGGCAGAAGCCATTTGCGACGATCGTGGCGTGCTCCGACTCGCGCGTGCCGGTCGAGTTGCTGTTTGACGTGGGGATCGGTGACCTGTTCGTCGTACGGGTCGCGGGGAACGTGATCGGGCGGGACGCGACCGGGTCGATCGAGTTCGCGGTATCACAACTTGATTGCCCGCTGGTTGTCGTATTAGGCCACAGACACTGCGGGGCGGTGGGTGCGGCGCTTTCGCAGGTGGACGCGACGCCGCATATCACGTCCGTGCTTGATCGGATTCAGCCTGCGATCGAACGTGCGAGACAAGCGCACGGCACGAGGGACGACCACGCGGCATTGCTCGATCGCGCGATCGAGGAGAACGTTCGCGAGAGCATCAAGACGCTGTTGGCGAAGAGTCGAATGGTAGCGCAGCGCGTCGGGGAGGGCAGGCTTGCGATTGTCGACGCGGTGTACGACATCGAGGCGGGGCGCGTCCGGTGGGGGAATGCCCCTGCCTTTGCTTAATCCTCGTTCCGCCAGAGGCGGAGGAATGACGAGCAAACTTCGGTCGCCACACCCTGATCTTTAGCAGGCATAGAGAGCTACACACCTGAAGTTCATGGGGCGGTGACATTGAAATTTATGGACGCCTCGCTGTACAACAGGTCGTCATTGGTCGCCACGACGGTCAGGGAGTGGGTCCCGAGGGCTGACCCGGCCTTGTAGCGAAGTGGCGGGGGCGTCTGTTTCACGTACCCGTCAGGCGGCTCGAAGACGAAATCCAGCGAGCCTCCACCGGGATCGGAGGCGGTGAGCGTGAGTGTAGTCTCCCCACCGGGGTGAAGATCGGTCGTAGCCGCCTCGAAGGTGGTGATCTGGGGACGTGCGGCATCCAACTGAGCTTGGGTCACGTCGGGCAGCGCCTGGATTTCGGCGTCGATTTCCTGTGCGAAAGGAAGGAGGTTCGGCGAGTTCCCCTCCTGGGTCCCCAGGGCAACGAAGATGTTGGCTCGAGTAAATGCGACCTCGGTCGTTGCCAAGTTGGAAGCGCTGTCCGGTCTCACCAGAGATTGGTCGCCCAGGGAGATTCCCACAGTCGTGGCGTCCACGAAACGTTCGGACACGACCATTGACGAGTCCTCGACGTACTCAGTGAGGATCGTGTTGATCGTCACGGCAGGGGCTTGGGTGAGGCGAACGTAAACCAGCAGAACATGCGAACCGCTGGTCAGGGCGACGCGCCGCCTGATCCCGAGCGTACCTCTTAGGTCTACCTCGACCCAGTCCCGTTCGCCGACCACGCTGTATCCCTTGAAGGAGGGGAGGCGGGTATGATCAAAGTCGTACCCGACCTTCAAAGTTGTCACGCGCTTCGCCTCACCAGATTTCGTGCCTCGAGGCTTAGGACGAGGTTCGGCGCTCCCGGAGACGTGCGTGATGCCGTAGGCGAGTAACGCCGCGGCAGCGGACAATACCACGATACGTCGTGCTATGTTCTTCGTGTGAGGAAACGGGGACATTCCGATTTTGCTCATTCACCACCGCGCTTTCGCCGCTCCCGCTAAGCCCAGCTCGCGCCTTTCGGCCCCTGCCGGACTATTGTGCCAACGCCTTAGAAACTATCTCAAAACGTTCAATCGCCTGTACCAGAGTAGGGTGCAGGCCAGCTGAATCAGTCCAAGGTAATTCAATGGGTTCTTATCATAACGAACAAGGATGGCGCGGCACTTGCTCAGCCAGGCCAACGTCCGCTCGACGACCCATCGGCGAGCCGGATGGCGCTTGTGACCGCATCCGTCCAGTTTTTCTTCACCGATCCGGCGAACGTGAGGCGTATACGCACGATACGCGGCGGCTGCGTGCCCGGTCGGATTGTCATAGCCCTTGTCCAAACACAGGTGCTGTTTCTTGCGTGGCGTCGGCCGGGGCCTCGGCACCACGATGGCCTGCAACGTACGCTTCAACAACTTGGCGTCATGCACGTTGGCACCGGCGATCACAACGCCCAGCGGGCCGCCGTTCGCTTCCACCACCAAGCTACGCTTCACCCCGTTTTTGCCGCGATCCGTCGGGTTCTTGCCCACTTGATCCCCCCAAAACGGGCCTTGCCCATAGCCCCGTCGGCCGATTGCCACTTCCAATCGACGCCCCCGAGTTCGTCGCACGTTTTGGTCAGCTTCTGCCAGATTCTCTGCAGAACACCGTTGTACACCCAGCGTTGAAAATAACGATGGGCCGTGCGATCGGACCCCAGCGACTTGGGCAGTTGATTCCACTGACAGCCGCTCCGCATTCGGTGGATGATGCAGTCGAGCACCTGCCGCCGATCCACCGGCGGTCGCCCCGTTCGCTTGCGGGGCATGTCCGCGTCGATGATGGGTTTGATCATACGCCACAGTTCGTCGTCTACTCTCCAAATGGTAGGCATCGTGCCTTTGCGTTTGGCCATCCTGGCTCTCCTTTCGATAAGCAACCGAAAGGAATGTCGGCATCAAAGGCCGTTTTGAGATAGTTTCTTATCGAGAATGCTTGCCAACTCGGGGTCGTCGATCGAGCGGGCAAGTTCCTGAACCATAGCTCGGTCCTTCGACTTCTCGAGGCTTACGCAACCATAAACGATGTTGGCGGCCCGTTTGCGCAGATCGCGATCGTCGGAAGTCTCGAGTACGTCCGCCAGCAGCATGAGTACTTCCGTCGTGCGGTCCTTGGACCGCCGTGCGATGTCGCAGCAGACCACATGAAGGGCATCCTGGCGCTGTCGGGCTGGGACGTGTGGGTTGTTGATCATCGTCCGGCATAGCTCCACTAGGACAGTCGCGTCGAACTGCTTATGCTGGCACATGATGCCTAGTTGTGCGATCAGGAGGTGGCCATTGTCCTTGCCGAGGTCGGACTTGACCCATTTCTTAACGAGGCGAAGCCGCTCTGGCGACCCGCTCCACGAGGCGTCGTGATTGCGTGATAGGGCTGCGTCTGCGGCTAGCTGGGCCGGAAACGGTAGCTTCCCCTCACCCAGCAGTCGCTGCACGAAGTCGGTGGATGCTTGGTCGTGCAGTTCGCCCAAGACGGTCACGGCCCAACCCGACACCTCGGCGATCGGGCTTCGTGCGAAGTCCTGGAGCCGCCGCAGGTCCTCCGCTTCGTCTCCACTCAGAAGCTCCTCGATGGCCTTAGCCAGGGCCTTACCCGCGGCAAAACGTGCCTCATCCCGCTCCCGAACCGGCCAGATTACGCCATGTTCCCACCTTTCCGTCTGGAGGTTGTGCACGCTCCGGGAACTGACGGCCCAGATGCCCTTTTCGCCGACCTCAAGGCGCGGGTCCATTGGAACGCCGATGTTCCCCTCCTGCGGAACATCCGCGCTGTAGGCTGGAAATGTGGTGTCCACCCATTCGGGACCGCTGTACGCGTGCAGCACTTTGAGCGTGCTTTTGTAGATACCTGGCCTCTCCTCGGTCGTCTTCACGACCCGTGCCAATACAAGTGAGTAGTCCCACATCTGGCGCCTGATCGCGCTCCGTTCCCCGGCGTGGTTGTCGTGTACTGACTGCTGAACGACCGCCGGCCCGAGGAGTGCAATAATAAATACGTTAATCATGAGTATCATCTCCGTGATGAGCAGGGATGCACCTGACTATTGATTCACCGTTGACCACGTTTGCCCAGAGAACAACTGGTTGATTGTAGGTCCCGCCGTTACCGGGACCGTGCTGCCATTGGTAACCTCGGTGGAGGCCGTGTTCCCAGCGTTACCAGCGGTCTGCGCGGCTGTCCAAGTGCCGAAGGTTCCGGGACCCGCTCCCGTAAGAATTCCATCCCCGTCAAACTCCCAAGTCGCTGTGGTTCGCTGTGTATAGATCGTGTCGGACTGGTTGACCGCCTGCGTCGTACGCACGGCGAAGTATAGGAGGAATTCGAGTTCGATGCCGAGACTATCGACGGCGTCCGTCAGCGGCCCGATCGTCAATTCGGGCAGATCACAACCGAGCAGCTCCGGCGTGTCGTCCGTGGTGAATGCCCGGTTGTTTACTTGGACATCGGTCTGTGGCGCGAAGAAGGACTGGCCAGATAGACTGTCGTACCACGGGTGCACCGACCCAGTCGCCGCGTCCAGATACCATGTGCCGTCTTCCATGCTTGAGACCCTACGCTTGGGCGGTGCGAATGCGTCAAAGTTCCCGTGCTTTCGGTTCATGATCCCGTTCTGTACAAACCCCATTTCTATGAACTTGACCCCGCGCATTCCGCCCGCTACTGTAGGCCCCGCGATTCTCTCGATGGTAAGGTCTATACTCATGGCAGGCGGTGTGACGGTCGAGATGATCAGCGCCGTATTGCCGTGCTGTACTGGGGGATTCATATAGGTTAGGGCGTTGGATGCTCCTGATTGAATCTTCACCTCCACTACGTTAACCTCAAGATCCCACACGAAGTCGCCGTCGACTTGATAGGGTGCATTGGCAACGACGGGTCCGGAGTCCCAAAGAATGGTGACGTCGGACGTGCCCGCCCCGGTGTCGATCGTCCCGTCTACGGGAGCCACCCATTGGCTTGCACCCAGCGCTCCGCTGGCCGTGTATTGGTGTATCGAGTATCCGGGCACATTCAGCGGGCCGAGCCATTCGAACACGGTGACCTGGACCTTGTCGCAACCCTCTTCCGTGCTCGCGCCCGTTTTCCAATTGACCTTCACGTCTCCCGCACCCTGCGTTACACCCTCTACGTAAACGGTTGTATCTGCCGTCGCATCGAACTCCGTCATACTGTTTACCGCATCTGTTCGATCCGGCGCTTTCCATATTCTGACATGCGCAGGGATGTCGAGCGTATACATCCCTCCCGCTACGAGGGGGTTGATCTGGTGCAAGACCAAGGGCAGCAGGTCCGACTCTCCGATGATCGCTCCTGCTTGGTCCTTATCAGGCGTATTCGACACATCGTAATCGTCATCGTCGTTGTTTAGCGGTACAAACGCGCCCGGGATCTCCTCGTCCTCATCGCTGAGTTCGCCGTTGGGGGCGTTGTGGGCGATCTTCATGGCATCGAGGTCAGTCTCCACCACGGTAAGGTTCCAATATGACTCGGCGATGTCGCCATCGAGGTCCTCGGCGCGGTACTCGAGTTCCACGTCCTTGAGGTCCGCGCTGGGCGCGATCCCCTCAACCTCAAACTGCGTCCCGGTCCCGGTGTCGGGGTCAATGTCGCCACCACCAGGGTTCTCGCTGACCGCCCATGTCGGCTTCTCGGTAGGTAGGGTGCAAGTCAGTGTTCTCTTGCAGTCCGCACCGACGCCGACATAGTCCCGCCAAAGACCGGAGGTCGCGTCGCGGATCGGCTCGACCGAGAGGAAGTCAATCCATGCCTCATCCTCGCAGGGGATGATGACGGCGGCGATGACGTCCGTCTCTTGAACGCTGAAGACGTCGGTCAGCGAACATTCAGCCGGGCAGACGCCCGGTGCCGTTGCACAGATCTTCGGCAACTCCTGCCCTGTTCCCGTGTTGATCAGGACGATGCCTTCGATGCCCTCTTCGGCGAACGTCCAGGTCAAGGTTACCTCGACATCCCTGGCTTCCGGAACCCGCTCGTGCCCGCCAGCCCCCTTTGACCCTGGCTCGTATGCGCCACCTGTCAGCTCCTCGAGGATAAGTTGGCCCCGAGGGCACGGATCCTCTTCGGGCGGACCAACGGGCGCGGGCGCCTCACCCCGAAACGCTTCGACGGTATACGCAATGTCGATGAAATCGATCTTGTGGTCCGGTAGAGGTTCCAGAATATTCCAATTGGTCACATCGGATCGGGCTTTTCGCGGGCTGCCCGGAGCGTTCGTGAACTTGTCCAGCAGGCTCGATATGTCGAGTTCGTCGACGACTCCCTGCGGCGGATCGCACGGAGCGGGGAAGCAACTGTTTCCAACGACATCACCGACCGCGCTCAAATCCACGATCAGCGGGGCCGAGAGGTACTCCTCTCAATGGGTCGCAGTCCGCATCGAACGCCCTGACCTCGAAGGTCGCCCCGGGAATGATGGCATCGTCGAACACATCAACCGTCCCGTAGGTGGTCCAATCCGTTACGTGCGGGTAACAACCCAGGGCGGATGCCCAATGGGTCGGGGGTGGCGTTTCGCCCTTTGACCCAGAAGCCTCCGATACCTCGAACGGTTGCTGGACCCATTTTGCCCGCCCTTCCGCGTACTCGTAACCGGGCAGGGAGACGAAACGCACTTGAACGGCTTGGGACCGACCCGAGTCGCCCGCCTGGAACGAGAGGTAGCGGTTCTTCGTTCCATAACCCACGTCTGGTGTGATCGGGTCCTCTTGCGGCGCACTGGCGATAAAACAGTCGGGCTCTCCCCCAAGAAGAGCATCGAGTAACGGCGAGTCTACCGGGCTTCGTCTGAATCGTGCGCCGCTCGTCCACCCATCGTCAGTCGTGGAAAGGGTGATCTGTCCTTGCACGACGGCCGTCAAGCCCGCACAACCGATAAGCACTGTGAACGGCAGGCACAACGAGCGGAGTTTCAGAACGGCTGCATACATGCCACTACCCTCCAAATTGTGGGTTCAGGATGGACGAGGCAAGGGCGCTCGCCCTCCGATCGGTTCATTATATCGGACGTTCACCGTACATTGCAAGCCCAAAGTCGGGGAACCCCAGGCGTAGGCCAAAAGAGCGGTGTATGGCGTCTACCCATTGGCCCTGCCGCTGGGCGGCGTTGCCGCGATAATCCTGAGAGCGGTTGATGGGGTGGGCACCCTAGTGAAGTCTTCCGCTGCGGAAAATGGCCCAACTAAGGGCGAGGCCGAGGACACCGGCGATGAGGTAACCCAGGATGCCGAAGTATTGGACTGGGAAACCTGCAAAGGTGAGTTCGGGTGGGGCGCTGATCACCACCGAACTGCCGACAATGATAGCAGCGATGACAATAGAGAATGCCAAACGGTTGCTGGAACGGTCAAGTTCCTGAATCAATCGGTCAATGTTCTCGTGCCGCACGTGGAGGTGCCAGTCACCTGACCGCAGTCCGCGGAAAAAGTCGCGAAGCTGGGCCGGGGCGTGCCGGACCATGTTGAACAGATGCCAAGCCCAGAC
>JASFUW010000234.1:0-8003 GCA_050050135.1 Phycisphaerae bacterium | reverse complement strand
GTTGCGCTTGATTGACCTGATCCGGGATCGAGTCATAAAGGAATTCGGGACCGAACTCGACATCGAGATCGACGTGTGGTGACATGACCGAAGCACTCAAAAATCTCGGAGCGTCCACGACCGCAACGCCGACGCGAGCCCTCCCGCGTGACGTCCGCGCGTTGGACATCACGGTTCTGGCAGGTGGTCCGGGCTCGGAACGTGAGGTGAGCCTGTTGAGCGGCCAAGCCGTGTCCGACGCACTGACACGCGTCGGGCACCAGGTCCTGACGCGTGATATCGGCCCCGATGATCTTTCCGCGCTCGAGCGCCCGGCCGACTTCGTCTTTATCGCCCTGCACGGCGAGTTCGGCGAGGACGGTACCGTGCAGGCTGAGCTCGAGAAGCGCGGGCTCGCCTACAGCGGTTCCGGCGTGCGCGCCTCGCAGACCGCAATGGACAAGGTGCGGTCCAAGCTCGCTTTCGAGCGCGACGGAATCCCCACGCCGCCGTACGTCGTTGTGGATGCGGGCAACGTCGCGGGCTTCGACGCACCCTTCGGAATACCGGCGGTCGTCAAGCCCGTCGGGTCCGGGAGCAGCGTCGATACGACGATCGCGCGGTCGTCCGAGGTCTTGCACGAGACGGTCGCGCGTCTCGTCGCGAATTACGGCCAGGCCCTGGTCGAGCAGTATATCTCGGGACCGGAGCTGACGGTGGGTGTTCTCGGCGAACAGGCGTTGCCGGTCTGCGAGATTCGCACCTCGCGCGAATTCTATGACTACGAAGCCAAGTACATCGACGACGATACGCAATACCTCTTCGACCTCGATCTGCCTGACGAGCTGTTGCAGCGCGTTCAGGCTCTGAGCGTTGCGTCGCATCGGGCCCTCGGCTGTGCGGTCTTCTCACGTGTGGATTGGATGGTCGACGCCGAGACGCTCAGCCCCTACGTCCTGGAGGTCAACACCATCCCCGGCTTTACCAGTCACTCCTTGGTCCCCAAAGCGGCTGCGCAAGTCGGGCTCGGTTTCGACGAACTATGCCAGCGGATCGTGGAGCAGTCCTTGGAAAGACAACCAGACAGGTTGCAGGGAACAGGGAACAGGCCATGAAACCACGCCCACGCACAGTAGCAAGACGCACGTTCCCGGTTCCCCGTTCCCCGATCCCTCCCGCGGGCCGACCTGCGGGGCACGCGTGAGGTACCTCCGATGCCGCGCAAAAAGAAAGGCCCCAAACGCAGCAAGCGCAACGCGCCGCGATGGTCTCTTCCCTCGCTGAGCGACGAGCACGGGCGGGCGTTGATAAGAGTCACGGGGAAGTCCGTGCTGTTGCTGCTGGTTGCAGCCGCCGCTGTGGTCGGCACGGTCCGGCTCGAGGCTCGAGTTCGGCAGGATATGCTCCGCAGCAACGTGGTTCCTCAAGTGCGGTTCGTCGATATGCCGGACTCGTTGGCGTCGTACGTGGAATCGGATTTGCGTAGCGCCGTCGCCGGTTTGATCGAGCCCGACTGGTTGGACGACCGTCTATGCCGCGACATGGCACAAAGCCTCGAACGCACCGGCTGGCTGTCGCGGATCAACCACGTGCGTCGTTCGGGTGCGGCCGTGTTCGAGGTCTCGGCGCAATACCGCGTTCCGCTCGCGATGGTGCAGCGCGAGAACGACTTCCTGCTGACGGACGGCGACGCCGTGCGCCTTCCGGGGGTATACCTCTTCGATCCGCGGTGGAAGCTGATCCAGGGGGTCCGCCAACCGGTCCCGGCTCCGGGCGAGCGCTGGACCGATCCGGGCCTGCCCGCGGCGCTCGCGATCGTCAGGGCGTTGTCGGCCGAGCCTTTCGGACACCAGATTACGGGTGTGATCGTCGAGAACATCGGCGGTCGCGTGGATCGTACAGAATCACACATTCAGTTGGCGACCGATCGAGCCGGGGGACGCATCCATTGGGGCTCCGCGCCGGGCAACGAGCTGGCCGAAAACACGATGGCGCAGAAGCTCGCCATCCTGCGCGAGAACCACCGTCAAACCGGACGCGTGGACGCCCACCACGCGGTCATCGATGTCACGACCTTCCCCGACAGGTTCACCATCCCCGGCTAGGTGGCTTGGTTCGCAGCGCGTTACGGGCCTATGAAGAAGGGACAAGGAAAGGCAAGGGAACATGGAACATGCAGCAAAAGGGTGGACGCACGGCACGCGTGCCGCACTCTCGGTGCCGTTCCCCGTTCCCCGACCCCTCCCTGGGGGCGTTAACCAGGGATGAAAGCACAGAATATTACGAAAGACCCCCCGAATACCGTGGTAGAATCTACCTGGAATTGACACAGGTGCTGTCATGAACGAAATTGAGACGATTATCGAACAGGCCAAGGCCTTCGCCGCACAGCACATGCCGGCCGAGGTTCTGCATCAGGCGCTGCCCTTCGGGCTGATCTGCCTGGCGCTCGGCATTTTTATCAGTGTGCTCGGTGCGAAAATGGCCCGATTGGGCGTCAGCGGGCTGTTCGCCATTGGCGGAGCGGCGCTCGGCGTCTTTTTCGCCCGGCAAACCGACTTTCCCGCGATCATCTGCAGCCTGGTAGGTGCCCTGGCGCTTGGCGTCGTGGGCTACCATACCATGCGGATGTGGGTCGGCGTGGTCGCGGCCATCGTCTTCGCGCTGGTTGCACTGGGTGTGTTCGGTTATCAACGCGTCATGCCGTATATGGCCGAGTTCCAGCCCTCGCCGACCGGGGCCTTGGTCAGTGGCGACACGACGTCATTCACTGTTCCCTCACCCGACGAGCAACAGGCGTACCGCGATCGCGACCCCCAGCAATACGCGAAACAGCTTTGGGCCTTCGCGACCGAGAAGGACGCCAACCTCGAGCGAAACACGAAGGCCGTCGCACTGCTCGCCGTGGTCGCAGGCTTGAGCCTCGGGGTGGCTGCCGCGCGATGGGCACTCATTTTATCGACCTCACTGGTCGGCACCGTCCTGGTGACCTCGGGAATGGGAGCCTTGGCGCACGCGTATGCCCCCGCATCTTATCAGTCCTTGCAGGAGAGGCCCACATTTCTGGGCGTGGGCCTTGGTGCCTTTCTCTTGACTTCGCTCATCGTCCAGACCCTGCTTACTCGGACCGCGTCCAAAGAGAAGGGCAAGGCGAAGACCAAGTCGTAACCCCGATATCGTAAAGTAACAGTAACCACTGGCGCGCGCCTCGGGTGCGCGGCTGGTGTGTGTATGCGCTATATTCAGTGTTCCGCTCGGGCACGCGAAGGCAGATTCCGACACCGGAGTCGGAACGGTTCATTCTCGCGGGGTGACGACATGGCGACACTCTCGTTGCAGGACTGGTTGACATTCTTGAGAGATTGCGGCACGGCGATCGGATTCCCTCTGGTTGTCGTGGGCGTGGGCCTCATGCTCTTCGGGTGGCGGGTCTGGAAAATCGCGGTCGTCCTTTCGTACGCCGTCCTCGGCGCGGCGATCGCGCTCTGGATCAAGGGGCCTTGCAGCGACATGTGGATGTATGCGCTCGGCGGTGCGATCGTACTCGGTGCAGCCAGCTACAAACCGATGACGCTCTCGGTTTCGCTGCTCGGCGGACTGGTCGGCGGTGGGCTGGTGATGAAGTGTTTCTCGCTCCTCGGTCTTGCCGGCACGGCGTTCTGGATCAGCAGTGCAGCCGCCCTGATCGCTTGCACGGCCGTCTCCTATCTCAATCGTCAACACATCATCATCATCGTCACCGCCTTTTTCGGGGCGTTCCTCCTGCTCTCCGGTATCGCGGCCTGGGTGATGGGAACGACCTGGCTCTACGGCTCGTGGCAGTCGTTGGTCGCCGAAAGCACGCTGGTGATCCCGTTCGTGCTGGCCGTTCCGACGGTGATGAGCAGCTTCTATCAAATCGCGGAGGTCCACCGCTCCGGTTCGCATTAGCCGCAAACCAAGACCCGTTGATGCCTCTCGCTCGTGTGGTACATTGACGCACACCGGAAATACGCGCCCGGCGTGATCTCGGTGCAGCTTCATGGTGAGTGTGTACGATGAGCCGACCCGAGCTGGGCATTAACGTCCAAGACCTGCAACTCCCAACCAAGACCGCGCTCGAGAAAGCCGCGGAACTCGACTTTCGGGCGATCGAACTCCCCACCGTCGCGGGCCAGCTCGCGCCGTCGAACCTGTCCAAAAGCGGGCGGCGACATCTCTCGCATCTGGTCAGCAGCCTCGGGCTGCGGCTGGCCGCCCTGGTGGCGGACGCCCCGCAACTTCGGCTCACCGATCCGCAAACCGTCGACCAGCGCGTCGAACTGACCGCGAGCGTCCTCGGCCTCGCGTCCGATCTGAAGGTGCCGACCGTGACCGCGGCTGTCGGCGCCTTGACACACCCCGAAACAAAAACGCCGTCGCCCCTTGCCGTAGAGGCCCTGAAGACGATCGGTGAGGCGGCGGATGCCCGCGGTGTCTTTTTTTGCCTGCGCCCGTCCTACGATTCGGGTGACCGCATCGTCCGCGTGCTCGACGAGCTTCGCTGTCCGTCGCTCGGCGTCTGTGTGGACCCCGCCGAGCAGGTCATGCACGGCGCCAACCCGTTTGACTCGATCGATCGGTTCGTTGAACAGGTCAGGCTCATACACGTTCGCGACGGGACAGCCGGCCTTTCCGATCGGACAGGGCACGAAACGCGACTCGGCGAGGGCGATGTAGATCTGGTGGGGTTGCTGGCGATCCTCGACGCCGCGGACTACCAGGGTCCACACATCATCCGCCGGACCGATTCGCAAAATCCAGCCCGAGACCTGAGCGACGCCCGCGAGACGCTCAAGCATCTCCTGCCACCATAGTGACATCCGATGGCCGCGCACGAACGGGTTTGCGCGAGGGATCGGTTCGTCGAGGCAAATGACAGACACCCCCAGCGGCCCGGCCGATTCGTCCGCCGTCGGCAAAGAGAAAACCCGGAGCGCTCGGGCGACCGACGCGGGCGCCTCCGCTTCTGGAGCATACTCGGTGACTGTATGCCTAGCCGCGGGCCTTTAGCCCGCGCGGATTCCGCGTCAGAGGCGCGTTCTATGAAGCAACTCGACGGCTAAATGAAAACCGATTCTGCTCTAACCGCCGCCCGGCTCGGTTTCCTGCGGTTTCTTGCCGGCGGTCGCAGGCTTGTTGGTCACGTTGGACAGGTCCCCGGCTGGCACGCGTGGGAACTGTGTGTTGCCGGCCGCCCGCGGTCGCGAATGCGCCCGCGTCGAGCCGCGGGCAGGCGCGGCCCTGGCCCGTCGCCGGGACTTCGACTCGGTGATCGGGATCGTGACCTCAGGAGCCGTCGGGCAATCCGTCTTGAACGTGATCTTGTCGCCGCTCGGCGAGCCGTGATACCCGCTCGGCACGTCGACGTTGATCCGGAACATCTTTCCAGGCTTCAGCTCTTCAAGACCAACCTTCACGCTCGCATCGCTGGACGTCAGCTCACTGATCTTCAGAGGCTCTTTGGTGTTGTTCCTGACCGTGAACATCCGCTTCATGTCGTTGGACCGCTGCGGTGGAAGGAACAACCGATCCGGGCTGACGTCCACAGCCGACATGACGAAGGCGTTCACCCGTACCGAGAGTGTCGGCATCTCCTTGATCCCGGTGGACATCTCGACCTTGCCTCTGGTCGTACCGCCCGGAAGCGGCGACGCCACGCTGACCGCGAGCTCGAACTTCTTGCCCGGCTCGATGACGCGGGTCTCCGCCTGAAATGCCGGGTTCGTGCTCTTTACGTTCGTGAGATTCGCGTCGCCCTCCATGTTGTTGACGATCGTCAACTTCTTCACCGACGACGGACTCTGCGCCGCATCCGGCGTGAGCCTCCCGAAGTTAGCGCTCCGCGGCTTCACGTCCAACGGTTGCCACAGCTCCCCCTTGATCGTGAGTCTGACGGTCCCGTCCTTTCCGGGAACGTTCGTGTGCACACTGATCGACTTCGACAGCCGACCGCTTCGTGTGGTCGACACCGTCACCGGAATCTTGCCGGATTGGCCGGGCTTGACGATCCGGTCATACTGACCGGCCACCGTGCACCCTCACCCCGCCTTCGCCTTGAGAATCTCGAGTGTGCCGTTCCCCGTGTTCGTGAACACGAAGTCGTGTTTGACCCGCGTCCCCGAGCGAACGCGCCCGAAGTCATGGACCGCAGAGTCAAACTTGATGTTCGGAACCTCACCCGGTCCGAGTCTGACCGTTGGCTTCGGGATGCCGACGCCTCGCCGTGGCGTCTTCCGCGGCCGCGCCTTGGACCGGCGGGGCTTCACAGCCTGCCCGGGCTTTGCGACCTGGCCGGGCTTTGCGACCTGGCCGGGCTTTGCCGCATGCGCGGGCGTTGCCGCCGGCCGGGCAGTCGTCTTGTCTTCCGTTTTGTCTGCCGTCGACTTGGCAGTGCCCTTTCGTTCCTCGGTCTGTGCCTGTGCTCGATGGTGCCCCATCCCGAGGAGAATCAACGCGACAAGCGCCAGTGTTCCTGGCGCTACCATGTACGGCGTTCGCTTCAACATCATGTGTTCCACCTCTCAGAGTGCCCCCCCGGACGTACCTAGCTGAACGAAACAAATCTACCGCTTTCCGATTCGGCATGTCAACGGCATGCTCGATCTGGATGGTTGCCGGACCCCCGATCGCCCCAAGATACATCGCCGTGAACTTCATGAACGGCGTTGAATAACCGCCCGCCGCGGCTCGAACGCCCACCTTACGTTCGGCGGTCACAAATGCGTAACAGCGGCTCTATTTAGACGCAGCGACGCCGCATCACGATAACCGTTGGGGAATTCCCGGCGCGGCGCCTCACGGCGACTCGTTCGCGGGCTCTCGTGGAGGGATGGTTTGAGCGGGCGGCGCGACCGGGTCATCCCCGCGCCACGCCGCGGCTTTGGCATCATAGCCTTGCTCCGGGTCAACGGCGTGCCAGGCCTCGTACATTGCCACAAGCGCACGCCGCGCGGCTTGGAACTCCGGATGATCACGCCCGAAGGTCTGCTCGAGCCCGTTCGCAGCCTCGACCAGTGGCTCTTCGGCCCTGTCGTACTGACCACGGCCGAGGTAGAACTCTCCCAGTCGAAACGTCAGCCTGTGTGTCCGTTGGTGTTTTCGCCCAATGGTGGCCCGCTGAATTTCCAGGGCACGGCGAAAGGCAGTCTCCGCCTCCTCGAACCGCTCTTGGCCCACATACATGTCACCCAGCCGCCAGAGCGTCTCCGCCACCTCGCGATGCGAATCGCCCACCCGCTCACGCCAGAACCCGAGCAGCGGCACCAGCAACCTTTCGGCATCCTCGTACCGCCGCTGCCGAGTGTAGAGATCACCCAACATCCCCAAATTGCGCAGCACCATCGGGTGTCGCTCACCGAGCGTCGCTTTCGCCCGTTTCAGACGCTCGACGTGCAGACGCTCGGCGTCGTCGTAGCGACCAAGCCCCACCCACATGTTCGCGAGGTTCCCCATCGACGACAGCGTATCGGGGTGGTTCGGGCCGAGGACTTTTTCTCGAAGCTCATACGCCCGACCGTAGAGCCGTTCAGCGTCAACGTATCGCCCGAACGTCTCCGCCTCGTAGTACGCTTGGTTGTGCAATGACCTGAGCGTTTCCACATGCTCCGGTCCGAGCGTGCGGGTGCGAATCTCCAGGGCCTCCCGGTTCAGTGCGCTGGCGTCCCGCATCCGCCCCAGTTCAGCCAGCGCGTACGCAAGGTTGTTCATCCCCTGCGTCGTCAGCGGATCTTCCGCACCAAGCGTGGACCGCGCGGACTCCACCATCTCCGACAGCGCCCGTTCAGCCTCCTCGTACCGACCGAGCCGCCGGTAAAGTCTGCCGACCAGTTGCATCGCCGACAGCGTGCGGCGGTGCCGGTCGCCCAGTTGCTCACGCGTCAGGGCGAGGGCACGTTCGGCGTGGCTCAGCGCCGTGGTCCACTCGCCCAGCTCCATGTAGGTGTTGCCGAGCGTCTCGCGTACCGCAGCCTCGATCACCGGCTCATCGGGAAACTGCTTCTCGA
>JASFUW010000233.1:0-8012 GCA_050050135.1 Phycisphaerae bacterium | reverse complement strand
CCAGGCCCGATCTTCATTTCATCCCAGTGGTATGGCACCGGCTTCATAACCACGCGAGACCCGCCCCAGTGCACGAGGTCCGGCGAATAGCTGATCCAGATCGACCAGGGTGAAATCTCGCTGTGAGGCCGATCGAGTCGAACGTATTTTCCGTCGAACCGGTTCGGGAACAGCACGACGTTCCGCAGGTCAGCCTGTGTGATCAGAGCCACGCGCTCGACGGACTCGAAGTCCCGCGTCTTGGCCAGACCGATCCGAACGCCATGCTTCGAGTAGGCGCTGTAGGTGATGATGAACTCGTCGTCGATCCGGCAGATGCGGGCATCCTCGACGCCGAACGCTTCATACTCGGAGAACATACCCTCGGCCGCCGGAGTCATGAACGGCACCGGCCGGGCAACAAACCGAAACCCGTCCTCGCTCTCCGCCAGACCGAGAATGCTCCGCCCGTTCGCACGATGTGCGCGAAACAGCATCATGTACTTCCCGTCGAACTTCGTCATCCCCGCGTTGTGGACCGTCACAACCGGATACGGAACGTCTGACGGCGTGAGAATCGGGTTGCCCGCGTACCGCTTGACGAGAGGTTCTGACACGATCGTTCATCCTTGACTCGACGGTAAGTCCACCGCGGCGCGCAGACCACGGAACGCCACAATCCTAACGGCAGCGCCTCGGATGCGGTAGCCCGCCGGCCCCCAACCGCAGGGCGGACCCCTCCCGCTACTTCGGATATGAACCTGGCAGCGGCCGGATCGTCAGGCTACGGGGCGAATCCCTCGATCCTTCGATACCCCGTGGGCAGCTTGAACGCGTACGTGTCGTCCTCCACCTCAGGACCCACCACGAGATTCGTCAACACCCATTCCTCCGTCCCCTTCTTACCCGTCAACATCAACCGGGAACGCTGAACCGACCGCGGCAGCAGGTCCTTCTTCGAAAAGCACCACACCGCCTCCTGGTTGATACCGGAATAGGTCACCGCGACCTCGTAGCACGCCTCTCCACCGACCGTCTTCGTCCCGAGAAGCTTGTGGTCGCGCCCGTTGATCTCGTCACTGAACGGCGTGGGATAGACGAATTCCTTCATGATGAGGTGTTCGACCGCCCGTCCCGTCGAACCGCTGACCGCCGGACCCGTGCCGACGTATCCCCGCTTCAACCTGTGATCCAGCAGGAAGTACGTTTGGCCGTCAGTCCCCACGGTTAGCTTCACACGGTCGCCCGAGCCCACGCGACGCACCTGCCCCTCGCAGCGAAACTTGTCTGGCATGTTGAACGCCCACCCGGACATGACCACGCTGCCCGTCGCCGTGGGCACTTGCTCTCTAACGGCACCGAGCCCGCGATAGTCCACGTCATAGCGAACGGACGTCACCGCCTTGACAGCCTCATCTGCCCGCCTCAGGATATCGACCGGATCGGTCAGCTCGCCGGTCGGTTGCGCCTCGGCCCGCGAGGCGCCGCCGGCGACCGCGAGACACAACGCCGCTCGCACAAGACCACTCATCGCTCGGCCTCCGACAAACGTGAATCGTTCAGACTTGCGCACGCGAACCCTCTGTGACCCAACCCCACGCGCGTTCCGCAGGACGAATACAGAATCGGCGCTCACGCGGCAATCCTATACTTCTAGACACGCGCTCTCCAGTTCTGACCCCGTACTCGCGAGCGCGGCTTACAATTCCTTACGCGTGCCGACTCGACCGAGCCGGCATGCACGCTCTCGCGTTCCCAACGGCGGACCGCAACGGGTCGACAGAACTCCCCGCCCGGGACGGGGCGTCATGCACACCCGCAACCCCGGCTCCCGGCCACGACTTCCTCAATCCGCCATTCGCGGTTCGCCATGCTGAACTCGCCTCGTCGCAAAGCACGCCCCGATCACGTACGTCCACGCCGTTCCGATCACCACCCACCAGGGCCAGGCGATGTAAACCACGCCCGCTTGTTCCTGCACAACCTTGATCGCGACCAAAACGCCCACCGACGACACCATGGCCAGCGTGTTCACACCATCCCGTCCTCGCCTGCTTGTGGTAACGCCAAGCAAAAACACCCCAAGCATCCCACCGAAAATCAACCCGACCCACTTGAACGTCTCCCACAGCAATCTGTCATTACCCGCAAACGCGAGCGCGACACCCGCCAGCAGCACCCCGAACAGAAGGGTGAACATGCGTGCCACACGCAAGTCGCCCGAGCCGCGAGCTTTAGCCTGCCCGGATTCGCCGCCCGGAGGCAGGAAGCCGCCTTTCCGACGTGGCGCGGGCAAAAGCCTGCGCCTCAGGATGAACGGTCGATAGAAATCCGTCACCGCCGTGGACGACAAAGCGCCCAGCGCCGAGTCCAGACTCGACATCGACGCGGCGAAGATACCAGCCACCAGAAGTCCCTTCAGCCCATACCCCGACGGAAGCATGTAAGCGATGAAGTACGGAAACACCCTGTCGCTCTTGTCCGGAATCTCGACAGGCAGAGCGGCACCGCTCGATCCCCCGAGATACAATGCCATCAGCGTGCCGATCAGCAGGAACAGACACACCACGGGCAGACCGACCAGCATGTTGAAGATCAGCGACCGCTGCCCATGTCGAACGTCCGGGCAGGTCAGCATCCGCTGCGTCAAGTCCTGATCCACGCCCAGCGCCGCACAGTTCTGGAACGTCGCCGAGACCAGAAGCACCCAGAAGAGCTTTTCGTTGTTCAGGCTGCCGCCCCACGTGAACGTGTGCAGCTTGCCCGCACCGTAAGCACTCGACAGGTTCTCGCCCCAGCCGCCCGGTATCGAGAGGAACAGGAACACGACGACACCCACGCCGCCCGCGAGGAAGACAAGTGCCTGAAGCGCGTCAGTCCAGATGATCGCCTTGATTCCGCCGAACGTCGCATACGCGATCGCCGCCCCCGCCCCCGCCAGCACCACCCACGTCAGCGGCCAGCCGAACACCGCGGCAATCGCCAGCGACGCCGCCAGCAGCCGAATCCCGCTCCCGATGATCCGCGACGCCACGAACATCACCGACGCCGTCGTGCGCGTCCGCGGTCCGAATCGCTGACCGAGATACTCGTACACCGTCGTCACGTCCCCCCCGTAAAACGCCGGCAGAAACAGAAATACGATCACCAGCCGACCCAGCATCGCGCCCGCGTACATCTGTAGGTAAGTCCAATCGCCCCAGAACGCGTCCGCCGGCACGTTGATGAATGTCAACGCACTGACTTCCGTCGCCACGATCGACAACCCGACGACCAGCCAATGCTGCCGCTTGCCCCCGAGAAAATAATCGCGCGTGTCCCGCTCCGTCCGCCCGAACCAAAACCCCACCGCCACAACCGCGGCGAAATAGGCAAACAGCACGATCAGATCAAGACGACCCAACTCCATCACGACACCTCGAACCTAAGACGTGAGTCATCGTACAAACCGACGTATCGATTCGCTACACACCCGCCACCGAGCAGGTTCGTTTGCGGCACATCACTTTCAGTCATGACCGGAAGCCATGGCGTACCCGCCCAGGGGCACCAACGTAGCAGTCGAAACGCCCCGTTGTCTGCCGATGAACCTGTTGAAACCGGCCCCTACCTTCCGCTAAAATTATGGCTGAACGTCCACGGACAGGGGAAGACCGGGTAGCCTTGAAAACCGTGGACCGACGTCGCCGCAAGCAGCGCTCACGTTGTGAACTTGCGCGGCCGAGGTCTTCGATCCGACTTCCGGGCGCCCTCGTACCCGCCCACGCGAGTTCGAGCACCGCCGTTTTGTAAAGGCTTGTTCGTGTGACCATACGGGCCCGAAACCTCAGCCGCTTGCTCAGCCTCCCGCCTCACGCACCGCGGCGGATGGGTCTGGCCGCCTGGTCCGTGGTCAGTTGCACCGGCGCCGCTTCCTTCGCACAGATGTCCACACAACAACTCGAAACGCTCCGCGCGCAAGGCGCCCGAGAGGGATGGACGTTTTCCGTCGGGCACAGCGAAGCGACCCGACGTTCGCTGCGCGAACTCACCGGTCTCGTCGACGACCCCGAGTCCCGCCGCCGCGCCAAGTTCGACCCCCTGATTCCGAAGGTGGCTTTGCCCGAGCGCCTCAACTGGTGCGAGCAAGGGGCGTGCACGCCGATTCGCGACCAGGCAGGCTGCGGTAGCTGCTGGGCGTTCGCCGCCATCGGCGCAATGGAGTCCGCGCTGCGCATCCACGAGGGCGTCAGCCTCGACCTCTCCGAGCAGTCCTTGGTAAGCTGCAGATCGAGCGGATGCGACGGGGGATCATTCTCCCACGCACTCAGCCGCTTGCAGTGTGACGGCCCCGACGACCCCTGCGGGGACAGAGGGGCCGTCCCCGAATCATATTTCCCCTATCAAGCAGCCGATGTGACGTGTGCCTGTCCCTACCCCCATCCTTATTGCATCCGGTCGTGGTCCTACGTAGGCAACGGAATCCAAGCCCCGAGTGTGCTCCACATCAAGACCGCAATCCAGCTCTACGGGCCGGTCGTCGCAAGCGCCTACGTCACGGGCCCGTTCCAGGCTTACTCCGGAGGCGTTTTCAACGCCGGTCACTCGACGACATCATTCAACCACGCCCTGGTCCTCGTCGGCTGGGACGACACACAGGGCGAAGACGGCGTTTGGATCGCCCGCAACTCCTGGGGAACCGATTGGGGTGAAGACGGCTATATGCGTATCGAGTACGGCTGCTCGGGCATCGGGGCGATGGCCTGTTACATCGAGTACACACCCGCCGACTGCAACGAGAACGACGTCCCTGATCTGCAGGACCTCGCCAACGGAACCAGCACCGACTGCAACGTAAACGGCACTCCCGATGAGTGTGACCTTGCCTTCGGAAACTCGACCGACCTCGACCAGAACGACATCCCCGACGAGTGTGTAACCCTCTACGTAGACGCGCACGCGAACGGTCAGCAGGACGGGACCGACTGGGTGAACGCGTTTGCCCACTTGCAGGATGCGTTACGCGCTGCTTCCTACCCGGGGTGGTTCGTCCGCGAGATTCGCGTCGCCCAGGGAACCTACACCCCCGACCGCGGCGTTAGTCAGGCTCGCTTCAATCGAGCGGCCACATTCCGCTTGCGCAACGGCATCAGGCTGGCGGGGGGATACGCCGGAGCAGCCGACCCGAACAAACGTGACGTCCGCCGCTACCCCTCCATCCTCAGCGGTGATCTATTCGGCGACGATCGCGGCTCGGCCAACCGCGGCGACAACAGCCATCATGTTCTCACCGCAACCTACGTCGGCGCCAGTGCGGTCGTTGACGGCTTCACCATCCGCGGCGGCCACGCAGCCTCCACCCAGCCTCAGGATCGTGGCGGGGGCATCTACTGCCGCGGAAGCTCACCCACGATCATAAGCTGCACCTTCACCGACAACTTCGCCTACGGTTACGGCGGCGCCATGTACAACGGCATGTTCGGCAGCCCGTCCTTGACAGAATGTCTGCTCCACAACAACAGGACCGCGAACTACGGCGGAGCCGTCTACAACTTCAGCGCCGGCAACCCCTCCTTCGTCCAATGCACGTTCAGAGGAAACACCTCCGGGTACGGAGGCGGAGCCATCATGGACTTCAGCAGCTCCTCCAGCCTGACCAACTGCCTCTTTGACTCGAACACCGCAGACTTCCTCGGCGGCGCCATGCTCCTCTATTCCGGAAACAAACCGTCAATCACAGGCTGCACGCTGTACGGCTGCACCGCCGGCGTGGGCGGCGGCGCCATCTACTCCGACCGCAGCGATCTCACGCTGATCGACTCCATTCTCTGGGCCAACACCGCGCCGACCGGGCCCGTCGCCGCCTTGTACGGCGGATCGATGCTCGACGTCTCGTTCTGTAACCTGCACGGGGGTGACACCGCAATCTTCGCCGCCGTCGGCGCGCGGCGCCAGTGGGGAGCGGGCAACATCGATGCCGACCCCCTCTTCGTCCCGGGACCGTCAGGTTCGTTCTACCTGAGTCATCGAACCGCCGGAAACCCCGTGGACAGCCCCTGTGTCGAGGCGGGCAGCGACACGTCTGCGGTGCTCGGCCTGAATCGAATGACCACGCGAGGCGATGAACGCATGGACGTGGACATCGTCGATCTCGGGTATCATTACACCGCAACCTTCCGCCCGCTCGTCGCCGGTGACTTCGATCGCGACCGCGACGTCGATGCCGCCGATCTGGCAGCGTTCCAGAGTTGTTTCGCACGCCAGGGTCCGGACGGTGTTCCCCCTGTCTGTCGCATCTTCGACTTTCAGTCGGACGGCACGGTCGACCTTGACGACTTCGCCGCGCTCGCCGTCGCCATGACCACACCCCGTTAGACAATCCGGCGCCGGTGTGTGGTTTGCGGTCCGATCTCGAGCTTGAAGGGCTGAGTTAATAAAGCCCGGGGCAACGCCCAGGGGACACACTCTCACACTCTCTTTTGAGCCGCCAAACCACCGTCTCGAGGATTCCCCCGTAGATCCGCAACGACACCCGACAGTGCCCGTAGTACGTCGCTTAGCCCGGTCTCCTTGTTCCGTGCACGCCAACAGCTTTCGTACGCGCCCGCAGCCTGCTGAATGCGCTCCGCCAGGTCCGCATGCGCTTGTCGGGCAGGAGGGCTACGATCGCTTGATCTTCCGGCCTGGTGGACTAGCTCGACCTTGTCGGCGAACAACGCCGTAAACCGCGCAGCCGATTCCAGCTCCGCAAGATCACGCGAATCACCGTAGTCTTCCTGCTCGGCGCCGTTCACCCAACGGAGAAATCGCGCAGCCTGTTCGCGGGCCTCTTCGGCGGCTTCCGCCGACGGCAGCGTCGTATCGGTACTGACGGCCCGCAACGGCATCCAGAACAATCGCCACGTCTCGCACCGCTCGGCGATTTGGGACGCCGCCCGCAAGAGCGACAGCCCGGTCCCGTCCGACGTGCCGAAGATGAAGCGCGAGGCGCTGGCGTCGAAAGCATCCCCGACCGGATGATCGACGTTCCAGCCGAGTGCACCGCCCGACACGATCGCGTGCCACGAACCTGCCAGCAGATTGAAATGCCCGTGGTCGCCCCAGTCCGTGTTCAACAGACCCTTGGCTCCGTGCTTCATGCCCGCCCGCGCAAACTCACAAATGTTCCGCTCTGCCAGATCCATGGCATTCAGAATCCGCTTCCAACCCGACGTGCCGGGACAGACGAATGTGTCGAGACCGGTCTCCGTGAACGTGCGCGTCGCCTGATAGTCCGTTTGATCATGGTATCCCCAGTGCAAAACCGTCCCGTCGCGCGGAAGCCGACCGAGCCGCCCGGGGTAGTTGACAATAACGTCGCTCCAGAACTGCGTCCTTCGACCGTGGCTGGCGCAAATGTCATGCGTCCTGCAAAGTTGCTCGATGTACGCGTCCCCCTTGCTCGTCTCGTCGAACCGGCCCTTGTTCTTTCCGAAACCCAGGTCCCACGGCTCGTCCCCGCAGATGTTGACCGCCGGCGCCGAGAAGGCTTCGAGTACGTCCGCCCACATCCGCTGGACCAGGGCGTGGGCGTCGGGATTCATGCAATCCAAAGTCAGCCCTCGCACACGCTGAGGCCAGGTCATCTCCTCCCACGACCTCGCCGCTTCGACCTCGGCAAGGTGACGGTATCGTGGCATCGACAAAATGCGCCCCATGTGCCCGAACGTCGCCACCGCCGGAACCAGAGTGACAAACCGCTGACGGCAATAAACCTCCAGCTCACGGACCTCGTCCGGCGTCAACCCGTCCTCCGGTCGGCAGATGTCCTCATCGAACGGGAAAACGAAGGTGTGCTCGAAGTAGAGCTGCAACTGGTTGATCTTCAGAAGCGCCAACCGATCGACGAGTTGCTTGAGGGTTCCCAGTGTCGGGACTTTCCCCCGCGTCACGTCGTGCAGCAGCCCCCGTGTCTCGAAGTCCGGCCAATCAACAATCGTACAACAAGGAACCACGCCCCCACCCCCCGCCACGGACACGGTGTCGGCATCGATCACCCCCCCCCCACAACCCCG
>JASFUW010000232.1:0-8062 GCA_050050135.1 Phycisphaerae bacterium | reverse complement strand
CGACCGGGTCCGGGCGGGTTTTCGGGTCCGTCCCGCGCGCCGCCGACTGGCCCGATGCCGAGTTCGGGATCAACCGCGGGCAAGGCGCCGACCTGCGACTCCAACAGCTTGTACCCCTCGGGGAACGAGCCGAAGGCGTAAACGTTGACCAACCGGCGACCGTATTGGCTGGTGACGAACAGCAGGTACTTGGCGTTGAAGTCCTTGTGAAGATATTCCTTGAAATGAGGGACCGAGGAGGCGTCGATGGCCACCGTCGAGGGAAGACCGAGTGCCCCCGGCGCGTCACCCGGACCGCCGAAGCGCATCAGCACGTTGCCGTCGCTGTCGTACATCTGGACCAGCTCGGTCGCACCGTCGACCACGTAGACGATCCCGTCCGGACCCACGCGGATGCCTCGGGGCCGACCGAACCGTCCGATCGTGTACCCGGGACCGCCCTTGGTCCAGACGGGTTCGCCCTCGCGGGTCAGCTTCTGGATGCGCCAGTTGTGCGTGTCGCTGACGTAGACGTTGCCCTCCGGCCCGATGCAGAGGCTGTTGGGGATTTTGAACTGGCCGGGTTCGCCGCCCGCCTCGCCGAAGGTCCTGAGCACGTTGCCGGTGCTTCGCTCGAAGACAACGACCTGGCACGTTTCGTCGTTGTCCAGAACGTAAAGCTCGTTCTTGTACAGGGCGAGGTCGACCGGGTGGCACGGCTCGGGGACGTCGAACGCGGTGACATATTCGTCGTTCGGACCGAAGACGACGACCTGCTTCCGCTCGGTGTCGACCACGAACTTGTACCCCAACGGATCGATGACGATGTTGATCGGTTTGCGCAACCGGCCGGGCCCCCGCGCGCCGAGCACCGAGAATTTGTGATTCACGAAGTCGAGACGGCAGAGGCACAGGCCTTTCGTGTCACACACGTAGACCACGCCGTCACGCGCCGCGATGCCGTACGGCTTGTTGATGGCGCGATGGACGACGGGCTCTTCCCCGAGGATGTATTGCTCGAAGGTCCCGCCGCGCGGTTCCACCTCATCGGCACCGCTCGCCCAGGTCAAAAACTGCACCCTCGGCTGGGCGGGCGGAGCGGGAAAAAAGAGGTATGCTTCGTCCGTCCGCGCCGCGGTTTGACATCCGCCGATCAACCCGATCGCCGCCGCCGCCATGACGGCACCGGCGAGTCGCGTTGCAGGTTTTCGCGTTACGCTCATGGGACTCGTCATGGTATCGGGCTCGGTTCGGACTCGCAACCGTCGTGCGTTCCGCGAGCCCGGCTCTCCCGATCCTGTGGCTAGAAAAAAAGGCGTGTACGCCCCCGGAGGAAACGGAGCGTACACACCCAAGACCTCTTCTATCTACTCTTCAGCGTATGGCTGAGAGGCTGTGAGCGACAACCTCATCCGCCGCCGGCACCATTACTTGATGTGGCACTGCAGGCAGATGTAGCTCTCCTGGAGCGGAACACGGAGGAAGTTGTCCAATCCGTTGTTGTGCGGTTCGTGACAGGACGAGCACTCGACGCGGTCAACACTGTTGATCGTTACGAGTCGTACGCCGGGACCGCCGTTGATGCCCGGATCAAACGTATTCTCATCGTTGTACTCCGCCGGGCGATCCGTCGGGTACTCGATGCCGATGGGGTGGTCGTTCGATAAGTCAGCCCCGAGCGCTACCGAACCCTGAAGTGGGGGTGCGGTTCCGCCCAGACCGCCGTAGTTGTCGGGCGCGGTCACGCCATCATGACAGCCCAGGCACATCTTGCTGGTGCCTTCGGGCTGGCCAGCCGTGCTCGAATACATGATGAACGTCTCCCCGGACTCCGCATGGTTCCACAGAACGTTCTCCTCTCCAGAGAGCAGGGCGTTGTGAGGGGTGTGGCAGGGAAGGCACACCTGGTTGCCTGGCAAATCCACGCCTGGGAGGTTATTCAAGTTATGCGGGCTTTGCACCACGCTGACGGACGGATACGTGCCGGGGTCACCCGGGACGATCTGACCGAACGCCGTCGCGGTTAGCATGACGACGAGCACGACTGGAAGACACCGAATCACGAGTTTCATCGCACAGCCTCCTAGGGTCTTTGAGGTCGCCCATCCTCAGGGCGTCCGAAACAGATTTCTCTCCGCAGCTCGCCGACCGTTGGCGATGGCACCTCCGGAACCTGGCCTTTCCCTGGCGTACCGGTGCCGACAGCGCCTGGAATCCTCCTGCGGCGCTGTACGCCTTCAACATCCGCTGTGCCAGCGTGTCGAGCCGCACGTCGAGGGCACGCCCGGTTCGCGGTAACCTCTTGCAAGACAAGGGTTTAGGTGCTGAATCAGCCCTCCCGACCGCACGTGGATAAGGCTCGCGGCGACCGCCAGGTTCTCATAAAAGAAAATCGCATTCCCCCCCGTTCCAGATTCCGGGAAGGCGACGGACGCCCGGGAACCCCGCTCAGCGTCATCGGATCACAGCGACCGGGCAGACCTCCGAGCCGCGGACTTCAGTCCGCGCGGATTCGAAGCCGCGCAGGGATAGCACAGTCCGAGCGGACCTTCCGGGTGGCACGGGTCCGGCGACGCCAGCCCGGCGATGTTTTCACGACGCACCCCCGTCGTATCCGACCCACGAGCGCAGGGAACTGGTGGGCATCCAATCCGGGAGTGATTAACGAGCGCTACCGGGCACCTCGGACGTGACGCCAATCCGAACCGCGAGTGTAAACGAGCGGCAACCTACGCCACGAGGCAGGCTACGAACTTCAACGCAACTCGCCCAACCGACCTGAGCAACCCCGTAAACCGCCGCGCCGCCGCACCTCGGTGAATCCCGCGACCGCTAGAATTCAGCGTGCCTCGCGATCTGAAAGGACCCGCAACCTACCCAATGCTCACCTCGATCGGAGTCACGTAGAGTTCTCCGCGCAAGCGATCCTGAATCTCCGCGGGGCTGGCAGTCTCGAAGAAGAGCTCGACGGCTTCGATCAGGTTCCGACGGGCCTCTTCGATGGAGTCACACTGACTGGAGATATCCAGATCGGGACACAGGGCTACGTATCCGTCGCCTTCACGCTCGATCAGTCCGGTCAGCTTTCGCAGCTCTTTGACGGGGTTCTCCTGGCGGAAACTCGGCCATCTAGCATATCGCCATGCCCCGGCGGATGTCAAAGATACACCCCCTCTGCGGGGCTGTCTGGCCCGCGAATCATCACAAGCGCGTCGACGCGGCGGAAGTCGCCGGGCTTGACATCGGGCCCGGGAGCGCCAGCGACTGGTGCGGCGCGTCATCATGCAGCACGAACCTCAACCCCCGACGGACGAAACCCACACCGCCCGAGGGACGGAGGGACTGAGGGACGAAGGGACATGGCCCGAGAGCCCCTAGGGGCGAAACACCGGTAGGCCATGGTGTAAGCCATGGTGTCATAAGACCGTCACCGCCAGTTTAGCCCGCGAGGGGCGGCCGAATATCGGTCGATTGTGTCGCCCTTGCAGGGCTCGTGTGATTATCTTGGAACGGTCTCCCACGGCTACGCCGCGGGCTATAGTTGTTTCGTCCCTGCGGGACTGGTTCCCGAAGGCGAACGGCCTGGGCTACGAACTGTTGGGCGGGCGGGAACCGTGGCTGTACGAAAGCGGTCGCAGAACACGCGCGTCGCCGCCACGGAACCGAATTGCAAATCGGGCTAGGAGTCAACGACTTCGCATCCGGGCAGGCCATCCAAGAACCGCCGGCCGTAGGGTTTCGTGCTCACGCGCGGGTCGAAGATGACGATGATCCCCTGATCGGGCTTGGTGCGGAGCACGCGGACAGAACCTTCGCGGAACCCCAACACGGCTTTGGGGACCCCGGAACGCTGTGAAGGGACAACCACCGGATTCGCCGCGGCCAAGGTTGTGTCGCCCCGGCGAGACCGTCATGTGTTGCCCCATCTCGCCCCCGCAAGTGCGCGCCGGGGTCCCGCCTGCCCGGCACCTCCAGCTTCCAGTCTCGAGTTTCTGGTCTCTCGCCTCGCGCGCTACTTGCGAGGCGCCGCTAACGATCACCCCCGAAGTTATGCTCTGCGGCGGCCCGTTCCGCGCGCGCAGGACCTCGCGCGGAGGAGCTGCCAGGGAGGAAAGGGAAAAAGAAAAACAAAGATTTTTTCGCAAAACGAAGCCAAGAATCGGCACTGGCGCTATCAAAAACGCGGATCCAAATGGCTTCGTTTGCCGAGCGAACCCGACTTCTTCGCCAGTTCGTGCCCTGGTCGAGGGACGCAGTTCGGAATGACGCCGCTCTCCCGGCCCACCGGGACCGCGGTTCACAATGACCTACGGGTGATCGTGGACGGGCTTGGGACGGCGGGGGCTGAACACCACGGTCATCGGTCCGTGCTCGGTGGGGATCGATCGTTGTCGGCTGATCTCGAGCCAATAGCTCACGGGTTGACCGTTCTCGCCTTTCATCTCGAGGCGAAGGGCGCTGACGTGACCGTGCTGCTCGCTCGGCTCGTACTCCTCGATGAGGCGGGCCGACGGCAGATAGCCCGCGATCTTGAAGCTGTATTGCGAGCCGGCGATCTTGACCTCGTCGCCGCGTGAAATTCTCGTTGTCACGGTCTTGTCATCTCGACGGGTGCAGACCTCGTGTGCGTCCTCACCGACCGTCAAAAGCAGAAAGTCGGGGGCAGTGCTTTGCTTTTCGAGCGGGCAATCCAGCGTAAACCGGAAGGGCAGCGACTGTTCGGCGTCCGAGCGAAACTCGGGAAACTTCGCGAACACCCACCGCTCCTCGCTCTTGCCCTCGTGTTCTACCCTGACGAGTGCCGCGGGGTTGACGCGTTTGCCGGTCTTTCTGACCGGTTTGCCCGACTTGCTGTCGATCGAGAAATCCGGAAGGAAGGTCTTCACGCTCACTTTGCACTTGAGTTCGGGCAGCGGCCAAACGGTGCCGGCCTCGGCGGGAAGCTCGGCCGATTGACCGGTGTCCGTTCGTTCCACCAACACCGTCGGCTCGCGGCTCAGTTCGGTTTTGAACTGCTCGAGGAGGTCGTCACGATGTCCCGGCGTATCGACAGCCATGTACCGCCAGGTGGCGATGAAGCTCACAAGACGGTTGCGCGCGGGATCGTTCGCCACGAGCCATCGTTGGAACGACTGCGTCGGCCCCTCGATCGAGACGAGTATGGCTCGGCCCGCGTCCTCGCCCGTATGAGCCACGGCACGTTGCTTGAGGGCGGCATTCGGCAGGAACTCCTTGAGGTGAAGCGCGGGGACGGCCTCTGCGAACTGGACAACCTGGTCGAGCTCGTGGTGGACAAGCGAAGACGACATCTCGAGCGGGACTTCGGCCTCGAGCGTTTTGTTGTCGAGTTCCATCTGGCAGTAGAGATAGAGCGGTTGGCCGGGCCTGGGGGGATGAAGTCCATATGCGTACGGCTGCGCGACGGTGATCGCAAAGACCATGACGCCCGAAAGAAGTCCAAAGCTCGTCATGGTGCGTCTGGCAGACATCTGAAGCCTCCTGGTTCACGGTTATGCGTCGGCGTCCTCTGCGCTGGGATCGGGGCCGACTCGCCTCGCTTTATCATCGGCTTCTTTGCCGATCCCGAGTTCCCCTGTGTGGCGGTATCGGCCGGGTTTACCGATTCCCAACGCCGAACCGTTCGTTGCGCATCTCGAAAGCTTATATGCCGCTGGCATGAGGTTCAATCGGCGTGAATCATGGTGATGTTACATTCGGGGAGCGCGTCCAGAAATCGTCGGCCGTACGGCTTGGTCCGAACGCGGGGATCGAGGATGACGATGATGCCCTTGTCGCTCTTGGTGCGGATGAGTCGGCCTATGCCCTGGCGGAACCTCAAGACCGCTTCGGGAATCTGGAACTCCATGAACGGGTTGCCGCCCGATCGGCGTATCTGCTCGATGCGCGCCTCGACGACGGGCTCGTCGGGAACGGCGAAAGGGAGCTTGACGATGACGACGTTGCTGAGGGCCTCGCCGCGGACGTCGACGCCGGTCCAGAAACTGTCCGTGCCGAACAGGACGCTGCGCGGGGTCGAACGGAACCGCTCGAGCATCCGCGAACGCGGCATCCCCGACCCCTGAACGAGAAGCGGCATGTTTTCGTCTTCGAGCGCATCAGCGAGCAGCTCGGCGAACTGCTGCATCATGTGATAGCTGGTGAACAGCACGAAGGCCCGGCCGCCGGTCATCCGAACGTATCGCAGGACGGCGTCGCAGGCGGCCGGCGTGAACGCCATCACGTTGGCCGGATCGGGCAGGTCAGCCTCGACGTACACCGTAAGTTGTTCATGATAGTTGAACGGTGACCCGAGCGTGACACCTCGTACGTCAGACAAACCGAGTCGGCCGGAAAGATACGCGAAAGGATCGTCGCCGCTCGAGGTCGTCAACGTGGCCGAGGTCATGACAGCACAATCGACGCGATCGAACAACGACTGCTTGAGTGCGTCCCCGACGTCGACCGGTCGGGTACAGAGTGTCACGCGCTTGCGCGGTCGGTTGACGACGCCCAGCCAATGAACCCAGCCGTCGGATTCCTGCTGATGCCACTCCCGGATGGACTCGCCCAGCTCGCGGCAGCGTTGGATCAGTGCGTCCAGTTCCGAACGGTCCTCCGCGTCTTGAACCTCTGTTCGGAGGCCCCGCAAACGATCGCCGAGCTCGACGAGACCGGCTGTTGCGGTTTGCTTGACCGGCGGCGGTTCGCGCAGTCGGCCGTTCCACTTGGTCATCGAGGAATGCCACGTGGCGAGATCGCGGAAGTAGCCGTCCACGATCCGGCGGGTCTCCTTGACCGCGGGGATCAGATCCTCGCCGGGACCGCGAGCCAGCACGCCGCGGCCGGTGCGCTCGTTGTGCAGGGTGTTCAACAGGTATTGAACCTGGGTGTTGGTTACGTTCGTCCCAAGGTGTTCTCCGGCGACGTGCTCGACGGTGTGGGCTTCGTCGAGAATGACGTAGCCGTACGGAGGCAGGATCGCGCCACCGCGAGATCGGACAGCCAGGTCGGAGAACAGCAGGGCGTGGTTGACAATCAACAGTTGAGCAGTCTCGGCGCGACGCCGCGCGCGTTGGTAGAAACACGATTTGAAGTGCGGACACCGGCGCCCCAGACAATCGTCCCCGTCACTGCGAACGCGGTCCCAGACGGTCGCGTCCGGCTCCTCAGCCAAATCGGAAAGAGAACCGTCCTCCGTCTCGTACGCCCAGTCTTCGATACGCCACAGCTCGGAGAGCCGCTTTTTCGATCGGAACAGTTGCTCCTGGCGGGTGCTCGTTCGTGTCAAGCGCCGCAGACCCAGGTAGTTGGACCGCCCTTTCACGAGCACCGCGGTGAACTCGTCCGGATAGACCGAACGAAGAAAGGGTATGTCCTTCTCGATGAGCTGTTCCTGAAGGGCGATGGTGTGCGTGCTGATGACGACGCGGCCACCGCCGTTTACCACGTGCTCGATGGCGGGAACCAGGTAGGCGAAGCTCTTGCCCACGCCGGTGCCGGCTTCCACCATCAGGTGCTCTTGGTCGGCGAATGCGGTCTCGACCGCTTCGGCCATCTCCAACTGCTGCGGCCGCAGTTCGTAACCGTCGAGGCGCTCGGCGATCCGCCCCCGTTCACCCAAGATGTCTGCACACGCACGCAAAGCCAACCGCCTCCTGTTCAAGCGAGCCCGGGCGTCGACACGGATGAGCGCTATACACGAACAAAGCACCCAAGCCAAGTGCGGCAAACGGGGCGATTGCCGATTGGGGGCGGGAGCTCGGGGACTGCGGATTGGGGATTGGAGATTGAAGAATGCGGCGCGGCGGGTTGCGCGGGATTTCGGGCGACACGTATGTTGCGGAGATCGGCGAAGCGTCAGTGATGAACGGGGCATGCCTAAGGGCTGGAGTATATGCGCTGGAATTCGGCAACCTCACCGAGGTCGACGTCGCCGTTTTCGTCCAGGTCGGCGCACTGGCAGGCTCCGACCGCGCCGCCGGCGGGGCCGAGGAGGCAGTCCACGAGCCGGTCATGGTCCGCGAGGTCCACGCGATCGTCACCGGTCAGATCACCGGGGCAGCACGGCGGCGGAACCTGGCCC
>JASFUW010000231.1:0-8084 GCA_050050135.1 Phycisphaerae bacterium | reverse complement strand
TATTGCAGCGGATTGTAATCGTCGTGGCAGTTGTCACATGCGTCGACGAGGCCGTCGCTGTCGTAGTCGGTGGTATCACAGGCGAACTCCGAGTCCGACACGACGCCACCCTGTGCAAGGCATGACGCTTCCGGCAACTCCTCACAGACGGCCCCGTCCTCGAGACAGCATGCCACCGGACCGCAGGTCACGGTCCCGCACGTCGTGCCCCCGCCCTGGGCGATCCCGCCGAAGTCGTCACAGCAGATGCCGTCGGCGTCCATGCACGTCTCGTCGGGCAGGCAGCATGCCTGGTAGCCCTGGCAATGGGTGTCCAAACCCTGGTACGTACACATGTAGCTCTTGTCACCGCCCACTTTGTCCAAGGGCAAGTCGGGCGGCTCGCAGCAGATGGGGTTGCCGTTGACAGCCTGGCAACACCCACCGCCGGTCAGGCAATACGCCTCGTAGCGTTTCGGAGGCCCGATGTCAGCCTGCACGGGCACGGTATACGCGATACACACGCATCCGAGAATCATCAATGAGGTCAACGTTCTCATTTGCTTACTCCTTTCCGGGATTGTTCCCTCTTTCCCACTCGACCCATAGATCACTCCCCGCCCGGCGTTTCGTCCGGGCCGAGAGGTCGATCTTTTGAGTGGGTGTCACGGCAAAATGCTCAACGGAAACGGTGTCGAGGCACCGCCATGCGCCGGCTGGCACGCATGAGCGCTACGGCGCGCGGTTCCCTTGATGCGCATCCTGAAATGGCCGCGGGACCCCGCATGCGTCGTCGTTTCGCGTCGACGCGGAGGCCCCCGCGCCCGCCGGCGGCGTATTGCCGACCTCGAAATGACCTGTACCTGCCGATTCATCCGTGAACAGACCTCAACCGAAAGTGGTTCACGGACCAAACCGGCCGCCAGCGACCGTGAGGTCCGTCGTGGCGCTCGCCTTCACTTCCCGACGATGCACCCGCCATCGGTGCACGCGATCGGGCCCCACTCGCCACGGCGAGAGTCGTCGACGCGGTGATCCGCCCCACCGTAAGTCGTAATGGAAGGAAAGAACGTGATCATTGAAGCGTTTTAACAGAAACTTTGGAGTGAACGCTCGCGGACCGCCGCGGCGGACCAGCGCCGGTGCCGCCTGGACGAAGGCAGAATGAACAGGAAAGACCCTACATTATCACGACATGACCGTTGTCAAGACTCGACGGACACCGCAGACCGCCCAAGTTACCGCGCGCCGTCAAACACGGTCGGCGGCATCCACATGCCCCACCTCACGCCTCATCGTCGAGCGCTCACAGCAATGGGGGGAGCGGCGGCTCGAGCGCACCGTAGGAAACGGGAATTGATGCACTCGACCCATCTGGTCCGGCACGCCGACGCCGGGTGGGGCTTGCATGCCGAGGGCCAAGCAACAAGCCAGGGGGTGGCGAGGCCTGGTCGGTCGCTGCGTCCGGCATCACCGACGCCCTATTCACATCGCTCTACGGCGATCGCGCTGGCTTCCCCGCCGCCGATGCACGCGCACGCGATCCCGACTTTTTTCTGGTGGCTGTGCAGGGCATGGATCAGTGTGGTCAAGATCCGCGCACCGGTTGCACCGATCGGGTGTCCGATGGAGACGGCTCCGCCCGCAACGTTCACGCGGGCATGGTCCAAGCCGAGCTCCTTCATCGCCACCATCGTGACGACGGAAAACGCCTCGTTGATTTCGTACAGGTCAACGTCGGCGGGCTTGATTTCGAGCTTGTCGCACAGCGTCCGGATCGCTCGGATCGGAGCGATGGTGAACCACTCCGACTCCATGGCGGCGTTCGCGTGCCCGAGGATTCGTGCCTTGGGTCTGAGCTTCAGCCCGTTTTTCTTGTCATCATCGTAGACGACCAACGCCGCGGCGCCGTCGTTGATCCCGGACGCGTTCCCGGCCGTGACCATGCTGTCCTTCCCGAAGGCTGGTCTCAGGGCACGCAGCTTCTCCTCGCCCTGGAACTTCGCCACATCTTCGTCGCGCTCGACGAGCGTGCTGCCCTTCCGGGTCTTTATCTCGACCGGGACGACCTCCTCCGCGAAAAAGCCGTTCTCCCAAGCTGTGATCGCCCGCTTGTAGCTCTCGATCGCAAAGCTGTCCTGATCTTCCCGGGAGAAGTTGTACTTGCGGGCACAGAGGTCACCGCAGTTGCCCATATGCTGGTTCGTATAGACGTCCCACAGGCCGTCGTGGATCATTGCATCCAGAAGCTCGCCGTGCCCCATGCGGTACCCGGTGCGGGCTTTGGCAAGCAGGTATGGGGCGTTGCTCATGCTCTCACAGCCGCCGGCCACGACCATGTGGGCGTCACCGCACTGGATGGCCTGAGCGGCGTTGATGACCGCACGCAGACCGGACCCGCAGACTTTGTTCACGGTGGTGGCGCCGACGTTGGTCCCCAGTCCCGCCTTGAAACTCGCCTGTCTGGCCGGGTTCTGCCCGATCCCCGCCCCGAGCACGTTACCGAAAATCACCTCGTCCACCTCTTTCACGTCGACCCCGGCCCGTTCGAGCGCGCTTCGGATCACGATCGAGCCCAGCTCGGGAGCGGTCATCGCCGCGAGCGTGCCGTTGAACGACCCCTGCGGCGTCCGCGATCCACCCGCCAGATACACGTTTTTCAACATGATTGAATACTCCTTACGACCCCGGCGCGCCGGGGTGGTCTACGTTGTGAACACTAGTTGAATGATGTTGACCGCCCAGCAGCCGACATACCACAGGAATCAGCTTGATTGATTCCCCGGCAAGGTACATACCGGAGTTTCGGCCTGCATCCCGATCCGCCGCGGACGTGCGGCGCGGACGAAGGGGCCCAGAACCCGTCCCGGCACGCCGCGATCGCACCGGTATGGGGCCGGATTGCCGTCCAGCGAACGCCGCACCTGCCGGGGAAACATGACATCAGCCGCCGATGCGACTAGAATCCAACGTGTCCGGGCGGGGGACACGGGTTCGGCGGCGGAGGCTTCGGAGCTTGCTTATGACACGAAAAGCGCGCGGGTTTACCCTGCTCGAACTGCTCACGGTGATCGCGATCATCGGGTTGCTCGTTGGCATTCTTCTGCCCTCGCTCACCGCCGCACGAAACCACGCCAAGGCGAATGCTTGCCTGTCTCATCTGAAAGGAATCGGGAACGCGTTCGCGGTCTATCTGACCGAGAACAACGACGTTTTTCCCCCGTGCCGGCTGTATAAGCTGGACCCGGAGGACGAGGAGTACTACGTCAACGAATACGGCCGTCGGGCCCCGCGCTGGCAGTGGTTCCTCGAAACGGAGTTCGGTCCGGTCGTCGAGCCTGCCCCACACCGCTGGGCCGTCGACAGCGTTGGCTATTTCGGCGACTACACACCGGGGCGCCGGGGTGGACCCGATGGAGGAACCATGTCTCACGAACTGTTCACCTGTCCTTCACTCCAGGATGAAGAGTTCGCGATGAGCGTTCGGGACGGCGCCTACGGCTACAATTACCAGTACCTCGGCAACACGCGCCAGGACACTAGCCCGTCGCGGTGGGATAATTTCGCGGTCGGTCTTCACAAAATCCGCAAGACAGCGATGACCGTGGTCGTGGCGGACAGTCGCGGGGCGGGCTACCGCCACGGGCGACACTCATACACCCTGGACCCGCCGCGGCTTGCAACCGAACGAAATGCAACTCGGTTCGGCCCCAACCAACTACCATATGCGGAACTCAACCCCGCAGATTGGGTCGACAACGTGGAGGCCGACGGGACGGAGCACGAAACAGGTACCGGACCGGGCGACATGCCTCCCGGTCTCGGGTCTGAAGCGTCGATCTACTCATACTCCCCCGCAGAGCCGCGACACAAGGACCGTGCGAACGTCGTTTTTGTCGACACCCATGCCGCCGCCATGACGCTCACCGAACTCGGCTATCGACTTAGTGACGGCACCTATCCCGACGGCGCCCGGCGAGGCGTGCCGCTCAGGGCCGGCATCGCCGACGGCGTCCCGATCGGCACACCGCCCGACAGGGCGACCAACCGGATGTGGAACGGTAACGGCGTGGACACTATGACACCCGGCGACGAGCAGGTCCCGGATCCGTAACCCGGCGAACCGCAGACCTCGACAGACGCGCGTCGATCTGCACGGCTCGACACCCGCCTACGCGGCGTCTGCGAAGGTCTCACCTGCCCCGGAGTGAAAGGCACGGCAGAATCCACCATGACCGACCGCACAGTCCGGGTTCGTCCCAGCGCGGTCTGGCCGATACAATGGAAAGTCTGTACGGTCTTTCGCGAATGGGAACGATCGACCCCAGTGATGGACCCGCAGACGCCGCGATCCGGTGGGCATGTTCGTTGTGTTCATCGCCACAGTCGGAATTCGCGCACCGCGGCGCCGTTCATGCTAGCGGAACGGTGGCCGATGTCGGCGGCCACCGCTATTCGGTGCCACACCCACAACGGTAGCATCACGCGAACGGACCCGATGGTCCGCGTTGCTTGGCCCACTGGAGAGTTTGAAAGTCGCACCGATGTCTCGAGTTGCAACCGCTGCTTCTAGGGTCTTGCGATCCGTGGTGTTGATCACGCTGCTTCTCGTCGTCGGCGGCGCGCTGGCGTGGTTGTTGGTCATCACCCGGCAAGAGCCCCCGCGAAGAGCCAGCACCGCCTTACCCCCCTACGTCGAGTCCATCGTCGTCCGCGCAGAAGACGCCGTCGAACGCTACACCGGGTACGGGACCGTCGAGCCGAAAAGAACCGCGAACCTGGCAGCCGAGGTTGCCGCCACGGTGCTGGACCGGATCGGCGGAATTCGGGTGGGGGCTGCCGTCACGTCCGGGCAGGAGCTGATTCGGCTCGACCAGCGTGAATACGCCCTGGCTCAAACGCGGGCCGAGGCGTTGGCCGCCGCCGAGGACGCGTCGATCGCAGAGATTGACGTCCAGATCACCAAGCTGCGCGAGCTTATGCAAACAGCCGAGAACGAGCTGCGCGTGGCCGAATCGGAGAAAAACCGGGTAACCGATCTTTTTGAACGCGAGCTGGCCGCGAAGAAGGAATTCGACTTCGCCAACCTTGCGTATCAACAGGCTCGACGGGTGGTACAGGGGTATGAGCGTGAACTTGCCGCTCTGGCACCACGTCGAGACCGGCTGGTCGCGTCCAGGCGGGCGTTCGAGGCGGACGCCGAGATCGCCCGACTCAACATTCAACGTTGCGTGATCAAAGCTCCCTTCGCCGGGCGGATCGGCTCGATTCACGTGGACTGCGGCGACCGCGTCAACATCGGCACCGTCGTGCTCACTATTGTTGACGCCTCCACCGTCGAAATCCCCATCCGACTCCCCGGCGCGGTTTACAGCCGCGTCAAGACAGGTGCGCCGTGCCGGGTCGAGTGCGAGAGCGCGAGCAGCGTTTCCTGGGAAGGTGAGGTCGCGCGAGTGGCCCCGACCGCCGACGAGCAGTCCCGCACCTTCGCCGCCTATGTGATGGTCGACAACGCCAGGCAATCGGTGCCCCTGGTCCCGGGGACGTTCGTCCGCGCCGTCGTCGAGGGGCCCGTCCATCCCCACAGAATCCTTCTGCCGCGGGGCGCGTTTCGTAGCGGTCGTGTGTTCGTCGTCGAAGGCGGGGTCGCCCGCCTGCGGACCCCGACCATCGAACGGTTCATGCAGGATCGTGCCCTCATCAACGGCGACATTCACGATGGCGATCGTGTGATCCTCTCACATTTGGATCGACTCGCGGACGGCTTACCGGTCCGGGTCCACGCAGGAAAGCCCGCCGCCGCAACCGCCTCGACACGCCCGAGCGAAGCGGACAAGGTGTCGACACCATGACCTCGATCCCGGCATTCAGCGTCAACAACCGCGTGCTGGTCAACCTTTTCATGGCGACCATTCTCGTCGGTGGCGTCTATAGCGGCTTGACGCTGATCAGGGAGATGTTCCCCGAGTCCCGACCCAACCGCATCCTCGTCTCCACGGCTTATCCCGGCGCCTCACCGGCCGAGATCGAAAAGGGCATCACGCTCAAACTCGAAGAGCAGATCAAGGACATCGAGGGCGTCGAGAAGATACGATCCATCGTCACCGAGGGCAGCAGCACGATCCTCGTCGAACTGTTCAGCGGGTTCGACGAGATCGATCGCGCCGTCAACGACGTGAAAGCGGCTATCGATACCATCCCGCCGGAGGACTTCCCCGAGGAAGCCCTCGAAACTCAGGTCGCCGAGTTCGAGCCCCGGTTCCCTGTCATCAGCGTGTCACTATACGGCGACCTTGACGACCGCACGCTGAAGACCATCGGTGAGAGACTCCGCAACGACCTCCTCGAACTTCCCGAAATCACCGACGTGGTTCTCACCGGCACGCGCAAAGACGAGATCAGCGTCGAGGTCCGACCGGACAAGCTGGTCGAGTTCGGCCTGTCGTTCATGCAGGTCGCCGAGGCCATCGCCGCCAGCAACCTCGATCTACCCGGCGGGCTGATCCGCACCACGGGGGCGAACGTTTCCGTCCGCACGCTGGGCGAGAAGGACCGAGGCCACGAGCTGTACGATATCGTCATCCGCAACGATCCGGGCGGCCGGGCCGTCACCTTGCGCGACGTAGCCAACATCGTGGACGGTTTCGAAGACGTGGAGATCGCCGGGCGGTTCAACGCCAAGCCCGCGGTCAGCGCAACCGTCTACAAGACCGAAGAGCAGGACGCCATCGCGATCGCCTCGATGGTGAAGGCCTTGGTCGCGGGCAAAATGGGCGACCCGCTCCCCACGACATGGGGACAACGCCTTTCCGCCCGCCTGCTGGGCAGTGATCCGATCGGCGACATCCACGAGCGCGCCGCCCGCGACCCCTACCCACCGGGAATCAGCGCCCAGACACACAACGACCTCTCGCAGTTTATCGAAGGCAGGCTCGATCTGTTGAAACGAAACGGGCGTTGGGGCCTGGTGCTGGTCTTTCTCTCCCTGCTCGTCTTTCTGCACTGGCGGGTGGCGTTCTGGGTCATGATGGGGCTCATCCTGGCCATCACCGGCTCGCTCATCGTGATGAAGATGATCGGCCTGAGCCTGAACCTGATCACCATGGGCGGTTTGATCATCGTGTTGGGACTCCTGGTCGATGATGCCATCATCGTGTCAGAGCACGTTTTCAGCAAGGTGGAAGCCGGCGTAGAGCCGAAACTGGCCGCCATCACCGGCACGGAAGAGGTCACCTGGCCCGTCGTTTGCGCGATCATCACGACGGTCGTCGCGTTCTTTCCGCTGCGGTTCATCAAGGGGCAGATCGGCGATTGGATGGGCGTGTTGCCTGTTGTCGCCTGTGTGGCACTCGCGGTCTCGCTCGTCGAAGCGTTAACCATCCTGCCGTCACACCTCGCCCACAGTCTCCGCCCGACCGCGGTGCGCGTCCGGGAAACGCACGGTCCGTCCAACGGGTTGTTGCGTTCGTTGCATCGCCGCGCCCGAACGCTCCAGTACGGCCTGCTGATGGACCGCTTCCGCACGATCTATGACGCCATCCTCCGCAAGGCCGTCGCGTACCGCTACGTGACGATAGGAGCACTGACGGCCTGTATGCTGATCGCACTCGGCGCCGTCAACGGCGGACACGTCCCCTTCGTCTTCCTGCAGAAGATGGACTCCGAAGGAGTCATCGCCAACCTCCAGATGGGCGTCGGGGCACCAATGGAGCAGACCCGCAAGGCGACGGCCGTCGTCGAACACGCCGTTCTCCAACTCGACGAACTCAAGAGCATGTACACGCTGATCGGGGCGCAGTTGGATGACGAGGGAACGCGCTCACCGTTGCAGTCTCACCTCAGTCAACTTTTCCTCGAGCTCGAGCAGTTGGAGAACCGCGAACGGTCTTCCGACGCGATCGTCCAGGAGCTGCGCGACAAGACCCTGGACATACCCGGTGTCGAGAAGCTCAGCTTCACCTCGGTGCATGGCGGACCCGGCGGCGCGGCCATCCACCTCGAAATCAGCGGCGAGCGCGTCGAGGACCTGGTCGCCGTCGCCGACAACGTCAAGAGCCGCCTCGCGGAGTTTGCGGGCGTGTTCGACATCATGGACGATTTCGACG
>JASFUW010000230.1:0-8096 GCA_050050135.1 Phycisphaerae bacterium | reverse complement strand
GGTTGGCGATCGTGGAGTGGCGCGGGCCCGTTTGGAGCAGTGCGCCGGCAGCCGAACAGCCGCTGCGCGCACGGGTGGACCGGGGTCGGGGACGGGTACGAAGAACGCCTCCTGGCGGGTGCGGAGGCGTGGACGGCGTAGGCGCCCCGCTGGACCACAGCGAATGAAGCGACAGTGCCGCGCGCGTGGCACGGCGGAGGTGAACGGGCCACTCCCCGCGGCCGGCTCGCTCGCGGAGATGGTTCGTAAACTGGAGGGTCATTGTCGGTTTTACTTGGGTTCGCTCCGCAAGCGAAGCCAATGTGATCCGCGTTTTTGATGGCGCCAGTGCGGAAAGTTGGGTTCGTTTTGTATACTAATCTTTTTATTTCTTTTTTCCCTTTCTGCCCGGCGCGGTAAGGCCGCGCGTAAGGCTCTCCCGAGCATAACGTCAGGGGCGCGCGCTGGAATCGCGGCGGCGGTAGCGCGCGTAAAGAATGGCGAATAGCGAAGGAAAAGACGAATGCGGAAGAATCAATTGGGAATGCGGAAGGACAAGGCGGTATTACGAAGTACAGGGTACGGAGGGCGGACGATTGGCGCCGGTCAATGGTTCGGACGGGACTCCTGAAGCGGTGGTCATGGTGCCATGCGGTCGTCGAGGTGTTGAATGTCCCCTCTCTCGTTCATTGTGGTCAGGGGAGTGATTCACGTCGGGCCAAGACCGAACGTGGAGTCGGCCCACCTCCATCCTTCGTCAGTTAGGACAAAACAGCTGTCGTGCTCGAATGCCGAACCGCCGATTTTGGCGAATCCGCGCTTCGAAACACCGGGGACCGACCACGCCCGCAAATGTTCGACGTACCCGCATTCGACCAGTAATCGAAGATCGCTTCTTGTCGCACCCTTGTCCTGGAGGTCGCTCATTTCCACGGCATATTCGAATGCCTGCTCGCCTTGGGCCTTGGCATATATGCGCGGTTGGACAAGCACCTCGACGGGTGCGCGGAGCCGCCCCGTGTCGGAGAATGGTGGGTGCGCTCTCGACGCCGGTGCGTTTGGCGGAGCGGGCGAGGAGCGCCACTCTTTGATCTCGCGCTCAAGCTTGAAAAATACCTCCTCGATATCGTTCCGAAATCGCAGTTGCTCGATACCCAGCCAATCAGTTGGGACTTTTACTCCCTCCTTGACCACAAGGAGCGTGCGATTCCGTCCCCATTTCCCGCCGAACCATCCAAGCTCATAAACAACGTTCTGACGTGGTTGCTGATATGCGTCGTCACCATGTGTCACTGTGTCATCCGGTGTTACTACGGCGATGGCTGCGTTGCACGAGCTCGCCTCCTGCTCGAACTTCTCAATGAAGGTTCTACTCTTTCCGGGCTGCTCCTGCATCACTACGGTCTCTAACCCAAGCCGTCTCGTCAGGAGGTCCACGAGTTCCCTGCGCTTGGCCTCATCGTGCCCGTGGACGATAAAAACGCGGGGATCCTTCGGGGCAGTGAGCGTCATCTTCTGTTCCGTCATTTTTTGTTCTCGAACGGTCAACCATCCCTCGCGCTTGCCGGCTGTTTCGAGGTGCTGTCGCACTGCTGCAAGACTCGCATCTACAAGCGATAGTGCGTCAGGTTTGCGCGAGTGGTTCAGTACCTTATCCGTGTCGAGAAAACGCTCTATCACGATCTCCTCGTACACGCTGTGGACGATTTTGTTGTCATAAGGGAACCGGAAGCACCCGGACTCGATCGCATCGTCAGGGGTGGAGCATGCCGCTGGGCCGTCCTCCTCGTAACGATGAATGTAAAAGGCCAATAGGTCTGCCTTGCACAGTTGACACATGCCTTTGCGTGAAGCGACCAGGGCTGGACGGACATCGGCGATCGTCCTATCTCCCAGCCATTTGTGAATGGCTATCTCCTTCTTGTAGTCCTTCCAGTGTAGTGTCGCATTTTGGACGACATCCCAGCCGAAGACCGCTCCTTGGACGAAGAGCACCCCCAGGTTCGTGAAGTCTGAGAGGAGACGGTCGCGATTGGGCTCTGGGGTCGAGACGTACTCGATGTAGCAATCGTAATAGAGCAGCAGATCGCCTTCGGCGAGCCACGCCAGGGTGTTTGGAACTTCGACCCATCTATAGAAGCGTTTTTCCCCCGTCCGTGAGACCCTTTCTTCTTTGAGTTCCCAAGCACGAAGAGGAATGCGGTCACCGTCCTTGGTGTAGATCGAGAACGTAAATGCTTCCATTGGACCTACCATGCGCTAGTCCCAAGATGGTCGAGAAGTGTACTCCACGATTATGCGTGCGACAATGCAGGACGAACAAGAGCAAGCAGGGAACGGACCTCGTTCCTCGGGGCGATGCCGGGGGCTGCGTAGGGTCAGGCGCGACGGGCAACAGGAGCACTTCTTCCTGCCGACTCCACGGTTCTTTCGCTTCCTCACGGTCGCGGCTCTGATTGGGGATCGCAGCGCAGCTTGCACCCCTCACCCGGCCTCTCCCCGCCGAGGGGAGAGGAGGAATCTACCTACGCGTTCGAGCGGTATTCGACGAAGTCATTGAGCAACTGTCGCGTGATGGATCCTGGTTTGCCGTTGCCGACGGGTCGGCCTTCGATCATGGTGATGGAGATGACCTCGGCCGCGGTGCCGGTGGCGAAGCACTCGTCGGCGATGTAGAGGTCGTGGCGGATCATGAGCTTCTGGTGGACCTTGATTCCGCGCTTGCGGGCGAGTTCCATAACCAGATTGCGGGTGATGCCCTCCAGAATGCCCATGCTGGTGGGCGGGGTGAAGATTTCGCCGTCGCGCACGACGAAGATGTTGTCGCCGGTGCACTCGCTGACGTACCCGTCGACGGTGAGCATGATGGCTTCGTCGGCGCCGGTTTCCTTGGCTTCCGCCTTGGCCATGATGTTGTTCAGATAGTTGAGCGATTTAACACGTGCGCTGGTGGTGTTCGGATGGTTGCGGGAGATCGTCGAGAATCGGCAGTGCAGGCCTCGTTCGTAGACTTCGGGGGGATACAGGGCGATCTTGTCGGCGATGACGATGATGCTGGGGCAGGCGGTGTGGTGGATGGAGAGGCCCAATGAGCCGACGCCGCGTGTGGCGACGAGGCGGATGTATCCGTCGCCGGTGATTCCGTTGGCGCGCATGGCTTCGTGCATGGCGCGGGCGATGTCGTCGAGCGAGATCGGGAGGTCGAGTCGGATGGCGCGGGCCGACTCGCCGAAGCGCTTGAGGTGTTCCTGTTCCTTGAAGATGCGCCCGTTGTAGATACGGATGCCCTCGAAGATGCCGTCGCCGTAGAGCAGTCCGTGGTCGAATACGCTGATCTTGGCCTGCGCCGCGGGGAGCAGCTCACCGTCAATCCAGATTTTGAGCGCCGGTTTGGGCGCGTACGGGTTCTCGGATTTCGGCATCGGTTGCACCTCAATAGGGGCTGTGGTCATCGGGTCACCTCCCTGGTCGCGACTCGGGCCAGCGTGTCGGCGCCGTCCGGCACGGCAGCTTCGCGGATGATCCCGTCGCCGAGCGTAACGCAACGATGTGCACGGGAGGCGACCTGTGGGTCGTGGGTGACCATGATGATCGTCTGTCCCGCCTGGTTCAGCTCGGCGAGCAAGTCCAGAATGTCTGAACCGATCGCGGCATCCAGGTTACCGGTTGGCTCGTCGGCAAGCAAGAGCGAGGGGCGGTTGGCGAGGGCGCGTGCAATTGCGACGCGCTGGCGTTCGCCGCCGGAAAGCTCGTTTGGGCGGTGTCTGGCGCGGTCGGCGAGGCCTACGCGGTTAAGGAGCTCCAGTGTCTCGTTTCGGGCGCGTCGGCGGGACGACAGCCAGCGCCAGGCGGTCTGGGAGATCATCATGGGCATGAGCACGTTTTCGAGGACGGTGCATTCGGGCAGCAGGTGATAAAACTGGAAGACGAACCCGATCTCGCGGCAGCGGAGGGCCCTGCGGGCGGCCGCGGGCATCGCGAAGACGTCCTTGCCGCGAAAGCTCACCGACCCTTTGTCGGGAAGATCGAGCGCACCGAGAATGTGCAAAAGCGTGCTCTTCCCCGACCCGCTGGCGCCCATGATGGCGAGGAACTCTCCTTCGGTGGCAGCCAGCGACGCCCCGCGCAGGACGCGAACGGGCGAGCGCCCCATCATGTAGGACTTGTGGAGACCGCGTGCGCTGATCAGGCTGGCGTTTTTGCGGCTACTCATATCGCAGTGCCTCGACAGGCCAAATGCGGCCGGCGAACCAGGCGGGGATCAGCGACCCGAGCATCGACGAGACGATGGCGACCGCGCAGATCCACAGGACATCAGCGTGCTTGACGATATCCGGAATCCGGTCGAACGAATAGATGGTCGGGCTCCAGACCCGGAGCTGGGGGTTCAGGCTGGCGAGCCAATCCTGAATATCGTTAATGTTCCATACAAACACCGTTCCCACGAAGGTACCCAGGACGGAGCCGACGACACCGACCACAGCGGCGTAGATGATGAACATGGCCGCGACGCCGATGCTGGAGGCGCCGAGCGACTTCAGGATTCCGATGTCACGGGTCTTCTTCTCGACGATCATATAGAAGATGCAGCCGATCAGGAGGATGGCGACCATGCTGATGAGGGCGAAGAGGATCGTGACGAGTATCTTCTCTTTCTCGACGGCGGCGATGAACTCGCGCTGCAGGTCCTCCCAGGTCGAGACGGTGACATACTTGAGACCCTGCGCGTCGCCATAGGTCAGGTCGGATGGCAGTTGTGCGTAGAACCGGTCCCAAGCGGCGGCGACCCGACGGCGGGCTTCGTTCAGCTCGACGGCGTCGTTGGTGTCGACGAGGAGCTGGTTGGTGCGCGCTTTTGTGGACCCGCCCTCCAGCAGGGGCTGGGGGTCCATGGCGAGTCTCTTCTGGAGCATTTCGAAATCGACGTAGATGCTGGAGCTGTCGATCTCGAAGATTCCGGTTCTGGAGTCGTCGACGTAGCGGAGCGGAAGGCGGACGGGCGGCTCGTTCGAGGCTGTTCCGGTGGGACTGAGGGGCATGAGCGTGACGGCGACCTCCGTTCCGCGCGCGTAATACCGGGTGAAGTTGCCGTCCTCGCGTCGTGGGTTGAGCAGGTCGCAGCCCACGATCACGCCGTAGCGCTCGGGGCCTTGATAACGGGGCGGGCCCGCGTCGGCCGCGAAGGCCCGTTCGTCGGCGAATGTTACGGCTTCGTCGGGGTAGATGACGTACTCGAACGGATGTCGCTCGAACGCGGCGACCGCTTCGGGGTCGGCTTCCGTGTCGCGCCAATTCTTGTTGGCTTCGATCAGGTCTCGCGGGAGGCGAATGGAATCGCCTTCGATGGCGGCGACGGGGATGCCCTGCATGCCGAGGCGCGTGGTGCCGGGGAAGTAGGTTTCGTAGTGCAATCCTTCCTGGAAGTCGTTGACCTTGACGTATTCGTCGAGGCGGATTCCGACGACGCGGGCGGTCTTGGTGAGGGTGGTGACGGGGACGCGGAAGATGCCGTAGGTGTAGATGACGGGGGTGGAGGATTCGACGAGGTCGGGAAGCTCGCGGGCGATGTAGTCGCCGAACTCCTCGTAGAAGGGGAACCCCTGAAGCATGCCGTTGTCCAGAACGATCTCGCTATGCAGTCCGCGTGCGCGTGCGCGGATGGTGTCGAGGAATCCGCCCATCACGCTCATGACGACGAGAACCATGGCCACACACAGCATGACGCTGGCGACCGCGAACAGCGCGATCAGCTTCGTGTAGAGGTACCGGGCGGCGAGGAACCACTTGTACATTCGTCAGACGCTTCCTGTTTGCTGCGAGATATCGACTTTGTACTCAAGTGCCCTCGCCCATCTCATCGGCTTGGGCATCGAGCCGCGCACCGCTTGGCGGTTACCGTGGATCATGCTCCCGCTCTTGCCTCGTCCGGCGTAAGGGCCAACGTCAGGGTGAGACGCAGTTGATCGTCCCTCGCCCATCGGTCTTTGAGAATGCGCCAAATCATATCCTGCCGTTCCGCCTCGGTGAGACGCCTGAAATCTGCCGAGATCACAAAGAGCCGGTAGCGACCTGGAAGCCCAGAGTCTGCCAGTTCGACCTTTGCCTTCAGTTTGTGCTCGGCAAATCCTGCCACGACGGCGGATTCGAGTTTCTGTAAACGGGCCTTTGTCAGACGTTTGACCTCAGCTATTCGCGTGTCTCCTTCAGCCGTCGCATAAACACTCGTGCGTCATCCGCGTGTGGCTTTCTGGGGTTGTACCTGAAACGAACCGTCCAGCTCGTCAACTGAACAAACTGGTCATACGCTCGCGTTCGGTCCGCCTGCATGCGGCTTGCCAGGTCTTTGTTGGCATCTAACAGTTCGGCAAGATCGTGACTGGCGAAGAACAGTTTTCGGACCGCCGGCTCACTGCGTCGACCCCACAGAGCCCGCTTCAACAGGCACTCAACGACAAAACCGCCTAAGTACATGGCGGCTGCATACCGCTTGCTCCGGTGAAGGAAACGCGCGTCATCGTACCATTGATCGCTCTTCGTGACGAGTTGCGATGGTCTTGTAACCGCGAATCGTGCAAATGGATCTTTGTTACGCGTCATAATCAGGGGTCGCCGTTGACGGTATGGGTCGTTGGAGCGGGAAGAGGATGACGTCGCGGATGCTTCGGGAATCGGTGAGGAGCATGATCAGGCGATCGATGCCGACGCCGAGCCCGCCGGCGGGCGGCATGCCGTATTCGAGGGCGGTGATGAAGTCCTCGTCCATGACTGCCATAGTCTCGTCACCTTCTCCGGCGATCTTCTGTTTCAGCTTCGCCTCCTGGACCTCGGGGTCGTTGAGCTCGGTGTAGGCGTTGCCCAGCTCCATCCCGGCAACGAACGCTTCGAAGCGAAGGGCGATGGCGTCGTCCGCCGGGTGCGGTTTCGTGAGGGGGCAGATGGCTGCGGGGTAGTCACAGACGAAGGTGGGCTGGATCAGGTTCGGCTCAACGGTTTGCTCGAAGACTTCGTTCACGACAACGGCGTCGTCCTTTCCGGCGCAGTCGATCTGGAATGCCTCGGCTTTGGCTCGGACGCCATCCTTGTCGTCCATCGAGACACCGGCGTATTCGTTGAAGAGTTCACGGTATTGGCGTCTCGGCCAGGGGGGCGTGAAATCCAGCACGGTTCCATTGAAGACGGCTGTCAGGCGGTCGCCGCTGATGGCTTTGGCCGCGTCCCGATACGCTGTCAGATGGCTCGACGCTGCGAAGTCGGCAACGGCGTCTTGCCCTTTGGTCTGTTCGAGCCGCCGGACTTCGTCTTCGAGGGCTCGCAGGCGCTCGGGAACGGCGCCGCGCGCGGAGGCATCAAACGCGGCGGCGACCATCTGCTCGAGTCGCTCCATCATGACGTGGTAGTCGGCGTAGGCCTCATAAAGCTCGATCATGGTGAATTCGGGGTTGTGCCGGGTGCTGATGCCTTCGTTTCGGAAGTTCCGGCTGACCTCGAAGACGCGGTCGAGTCCGCCGACGAGCAGGCGTTTCAGATAGAGCTCCGGGCTGATGCGCAGGAAGAGGTCGATGTCGAGCGTGTTGTGGTGGGTGGTGAAGGGGCGTGCGGCGGCGCCGCCGTAGATGGGCTGTAGGACCGGGGTGTCGACTTCGGTGTATCCTTCCTGGAGGAGGCGGTCGCGGATCGCCTGGATGATGGCGCTGCGCTGGCGGAAGACGTCGCGCACGTCGGGGTTTGCAAAGAGATCGACGTAGCGCTGGCGGTAGCGGAGGTCGACGTCGGTGAGTCCGTGCCATTTTTCCGGCGGTGGGCGCATGGCCTTGGCGAGGACGGTAAGCTTTTCGACCCAGACGGTGAGTTCGCCGGTCTTGGTGCGTCCCACGAGACCCTCGGCGCCGACAATATCTCCGAGATCGAGTTGTTTGACGGCGGTCCATTGATCGCCGATCTCTGCTTTGCTTATTCCGAGCTGAATCGGGCCGGTGGCGTCACGGATGGTCACGAATGCGAGCTTCCCCATGACCCGCAGCAGGTTGATGCGACCGGCGACCCGCGTTCTCAGGTTGGTGCGTTGCCCGGGTTCAGGATCGAGCGGGACTGCGGCCTGGCGGACCGCGCAGGAGCTG